>JAGVWR010000056.1 GCA_018304205.1 Candidatus Pacearchaeota archaeon
ACTTATCCTGTGTACATGCGTGTCTACAGTAATTCCATCTATTTCGTGACACTCAGTTATAACAAGATTAGCTGTCTTCCTTCCGACTCCAGGAATTTCAATCAATTTATCAATATCATCTGAAATTTTATAATTAAAATATTCTATAATATACTTAGCCGCAGCAATAACATTTTTTGCCTTAGTTCTATTATAATTTAAACTTCTAAATATTTTCAGAACATCACTAAACTTCGCATTTCCAAGTTCATCAAGAGTTTTATATCTTCTAAATAACTCTTCAGCAATAGGAATTGTTGTTTCATCTCTCGATTGTGCACTCATTATTGTCGCAATAAGTGTCTGCCAATCATGTTCCCATTCTTCTCCAGCAAGTCTTTTCTCCTTCTTCCCATATTTTTTTTCAGCCTTTCTAAAAATCTCTAAAAAATATTTCTTTTTGTCCATTTTTATTTATTTTCAAATCCGATTTTAATAGCCCTTCTTAAATTTATATTAGAATTATGAATCCAGGTAATTCCATCTAAACTCACTAAAATTTTATTGCTTTCCTCTAAATATCTTAAAATTACCATTAGAGTATTATGATTTACTTGCCTTGGTAATTTTCTTTTTATTTCAGCTATAGAAATAACAGATCCGTTCATTTTTTTCATAACATTTTCAACCATAATAACTGTGTTCAAACTAGGCCAATGCTACACATTTTTTTCATGTTTAATTTTAATTTGCTTTTGCATCTTTATAAAATCAAAAGCACAATGTGACACTTGTGCTTTGGATGCTCAAGGAACTACTCCACACTAAAGTGTAGAGTTTTCTGTCAAGTTCCTTGACATAATAACTTTTAGTTATTAATTAATAACAATTAATTACTTGTTAGTATTTAAATCTTTCCTGCTTAATTTTCATAAAACCTTAGAATAATCTAATTTATCTATTTACCAAATTCTTTCCCATTTTTCCACATAAAGTCAAAATAGCTCTTATAAGCCTTAGCCGCTGCAGCGTTTTCTATAATTATTCCCTCGGGTTCGTCAGTCCATATTATAATAGTCATCTTATCACCATAAATATTTGTAACAGCAGAACTTTCTGACACATTTGGTAAGTATCTGTGATCAGAATATTTCTTATGCCCAATTTCTTTTCTATCTTTTCTACACAACAATTTTGTCTTGAATCCTTTCTCCTTTTTCATCCTGTCAAATTGATATGCGAATTCTGGCATTTTTTCAGATAGTTGCCCTTCAGATCCAAAAACATAATTATCCTTTCCAGTTCTTAAAATATCCATGAAAATGCTTTTTACTCCCTTAATTCCTTTAAACAATCTAACCTGCCCTTCTATTTTATTAGCCTTATGTCTTTCATGCAACATAGGAAGAATAGAATTAACCTCCTCTTCCTGTTCTTTAACAAATTCAAGTAATCTTTTTGGTCCAGTTGCCTGAAACCATTTTATCTCTCCAATCAAAACATAAGAAGCAAGACCCTTTTCAAGAAGTAATTTAAGGGCATTATAGCAACTGCTTCTATCTATTTTAGCAAATTTGGCGATCCTTCCAGCTTTCATACTTCCGCGATCATTAAGAGTCAAGTAAACTTTTATCTCGTTAGGACTAAATCCTAGTTTCTCAAGTGTCTTCTCTACTTCTGCCATTTTCTTTCTTAGCAATGCGCCTTGCTATTTATTTCTTTTCTTTTTGTTGTAGATTTTTAAGCTACAAATCACTGAAATAAAACAATCATATCACTTTCAATTTCCCTTATCACATCATCAGTTACTGACCCATCTTCTACCGTATCTTTATTAGCTCTAACATAAGATAGATACTAATCTACAACTTCCCTTCCTTTCGTAGCTATTTCATAACTTCGAGTAGTTCGAAAAGATTCATGACAATTACGTATTTCTTCAAGAAAAGCTCCAACTATTTTATAATCCATTTTTTTCTCCTTATTATGCCCATTTCTGGCTGCTTCATTGCGTCGTGCTCCTTTCTACCATTCTAAGTATTAAGTCTGCTCTTTCTTCAACAGAATCTGCAGGAATTTTATGCACCTTGTATTTTTGAAGAAGGTAAGCCTCTCTTACCTTACATTCAAGTTCAAAAGCAGTAATATCGTCTTCTCTTCTAACTCTAGTTCTCTCAGTTTCTCCCAGTCTTTCTATTAAGAACACCTGTTTATACCTTGGAGCTTGTTTTAATATTTCCCAATACAATTCGTTTTCTTTATCCACATAAGCTAATCCATCTAGAATTCCTCTATCTATGAACACTCTACTTGCATCAGGAGGTATTCTTTCCTCTCTTTTTAATTGGAGTTCCAAAATTTCCTTTTGAAAATCTGGATTAATCCAGGGCTCTTCTATTCCCTTAGCTTGCGCCAGTTTTATCACATCTTCAGCAGCCTCTCTTATTACGTGCTCTCCTCTTTTCTCCAACTCCAAAAGCACCGAGCTCTTTCCGCTTCCTGGAGCCCCTGTTAAGATGTATTTCTTTGTCATTTTAATTTGCCCTCTAATTCTTTAATTTTTTTATTATCTCCAATTATTATTGCAACTCTTAATGCTTGTTCTGTCAAACCTCCAATTTCATAAGCTTCTATTGCCCTCCAATAATTTCTTTTCGTAGTTATTTCATCTCCGCAGGTTCTTGCTAACTCTGCAGTTTGTTCGCACCAGTCTCCTTTGTATCCTAAGTTCGTGTTTTTGTCTGTCATTTTCAGAAAAGCTGAGAAAGAAGTCTAGTTAAATTTCTGTTGTAGAAATATCTACAACAATCTTCTAAATACCTCATTCTCGCAGAAATTTTACAATGGAGGAACAAAATGCAAGAAACAGAAATCAAAAAGCAAAGAAAACTAGAAGAAAAAATCTCCCTGGTTGAACGAGAACTTCTAGATAAACACAGAGAATGGCCACAAGCAAAAGCAAACTGGATGGCCAAAAAGCTTCTTTGTATAATCTAACTAAATAAACATGGAACAAAAGGACATAGAATACATTATTAGAGCACATGATCTCTTCCCAGTAAAACCTTCCAAAGCATTTAGAAAACACGATGGAAAAACCCCCTCATATACTCATTCTCTTTGGTGCCTTATACTTCTCTATCATGATTTGTTAGAAGACACCACACTACCTCTTCCCGATTGGCTCCCAAACGATATAATCAGAGGAATAAATGACATGACTTTTGAAAGCTTTACAAAAGAAACAAAATTAATCTTTAGAAAAAATAAAGAAATAAGACTCTTCAAGCTCTATGACAAAGTCAATAACTTAATGGATTCCTCATGGATGAGTATAGAGAAAAAACTAGCTTATAATCGATACACTGAGATATTATATCAAGAGGTATCAACAAATTTTCCAAAACTTAACATAACTAAATTTGCGAAAAGCATTCTATGCTAGATTCGTTTTATTTAAAGAATTTCTTCTGCCCACAAGTCAGAGAAATTTACGACCTTAAGAGCATAACTGAGAATAACAATTGGCATAATACTAGCGTTTTCGATCATACGGTGGAAGTCTTAGAAAAAGTTGAAGAACTTATACCCCATCACAAATCCCTTGATCAAAAAATAAATGACAGAACTAGAGCTCAACTCCTAATTCTTGCAACAATACTTCACGACTTAGGAAAAAAAGAAACTTTGAGAATAAACGAAGAGAATAAAACAAACTGCCCTGATCACGAAGAAATATCTGCTGCTATGTCGGGAAGAATATTAGACAGATTCAATCTATCCAAACAAGAAAAAGAAAGTACTTTAGACATGATCAGAAATCATGGAATTATCCATGACATAATAAAATCTGATGATTTCAGAAACATAAGAATAGATCCTTTCGGCCCTCCACTAGAATTGCTTCTTCTTGGACTTGCAGACACGCAAGCATCAATACTTAGTAAGACAAAACCAGAAAATTATCAAATGAGAACCCAAAGATATGAAATTCTTTTGAAGGATTACGGAGAATATAAAATATGAAAGAGATATTTAGAATAATTGAAGGGACAGAGGAGATGAAGAAACATTTAGGCAAACTATTTCCACTCTTTCAATTAACTTTGGATGATATGAAAACAGAATTTGCTGTAGAAGAATACAAAATGAATAACGAGCCTCTAGACTATAAAGTAGGAAATAAAGAAGATCCAAAAGAAAAAGCTTTCATCTATAGAATATGTACACTAACGATACTTGGCCCAAGAAGTTCATTGAAAGAATGGTCAAACTATATAATCGAAAATTCTGAATGGAGAAAAGAGTTATACAAAAAATTAATAATGTGTGAAATGGATTGTATAGAAGTAGATAATGAAAGAAAAATGTATTATGCTGCAGAAATGCATTGCGAATCCCATAGAGAAAGATTCAAACATTGCAGAATGATAATCTAATTAAGCCGCTCTCCTTCTTTCTTCTCTTCCGCCTATTCTTGCAATCACATCTGAACCAGAATCAACAACATCTTCCAAATTCTTTCTTGAAATTTTACTTAAGAATCTTTTAGATGCTTCCTTAACCATGTATTTATCTGCCTGTTTAGAATATTTCGCTAAAACATGAGGTAAAGCTCCTAAACTAGCCCAGGATAGTATTTCATAAACCGGGTTTATTACAAGTCCTCCAAGCAAATCTTTTGTTTTAGCAATATAATATAAGTCATATGCTAAATATCCTGGAAGCATTGCTAGTGTCTTTAGTCCTTTAGCCGCATATCCAACTCCCCCCATTATGTTAAAATAATCAAGTGCTGCATCAATAGGTATTGTTGCTCTGTTCGCGCTGTCAACAGTTCTTGCAAAGTTTCTTAATTTATAATTCTCAGAATAAACCTGCTCCAAATAAGCTCTTAACCCTTGCTTAAAATTCTCAGGATTTCCTTGATAATTTCTATAAGCTTCCTGCACATCTTTCATTTTAAGCGCTTTTTCAAGTTGAGAAGCGCTTTTTCAAGTTGAGAATCTACATTAAATTTGGAAGCAATCATAGATTTTCCTGTGTTCCAAACTCCTTTTCCAGCAAGTTTAGCTGCCTTTAATACGACCATTCTTATTCTTCTCCTTAACTATGCAATTCATTAGTTCCTTCATGTCGATCATCCCCTTAACCTTTCCTTTGTCTACAATCACACAAGAATACTTGTTTGCTTTAAGTAATTCAACGTATGTTTTAGTCAATCCATCATTCTTATCCTTTACAATAATATCTTTACTCATTATTTCATAAACTTTAGTTTCAGAAGCATCTTTATCTTCCGCAACAAGCCTATTATTTATATCAGTTACAGATATAACTCCAACAGGTTTTCCCTTATCAACCACAAGAACATGTCTTGCATTCTTATCTCTTAAAATTCTAGAAACCTTTATTACAGAATGATTACTATCACATTGCAATACTTCCGATATTGAACAACTTCCTAAAGTCATAGATTAAAGAATTTGTCTTTATATTTAAAACTTATCAATCTGTTTTATGCAATTTAATACTTCCCCAAAGTAAAACAAGTGCTCCTAAAAAACTAAATGTAAAATTCCTCATCGTGTCAAATCCCAATTGTTTACCTTGTTTTTTCCCTGGGGTCTCTTCCACTTTATCTTCGAGCCCTTCATGTTTCCCTTTTTTTAATTCGTCTATTTTTATTTTTAATGCATCAACATCTTCCCTCAAACCTTCATTCTCTTCTTTCAGGCCCACATATCTCTTCCCCTGTTTATATCCTCCGTATCCCTTTATTGCTGCCTTACCTCCTCCATAAGCTGCTCCAATAGCCGCTCCACTTTTTACAGGATTCCTAGACGCATAGTCTAATAAAGCTCTAAAAAATCCTCTCCTTGTTGCCTGCGGTTGATCATCTGGCACTTTATATCCTTCCTTCCTATCCTTTTCTGTGTAAATTCCATGATCTCCTCTCCACTCTGCTTGATCTTCTTCCGTTCTTCCAAAAAATCTTCTATAAATATTTGATCTAAATTCTTGTGGTTTTTTCACAACTCTTCCAGTCTTACTCTTTTCAAATTTATCATCTAATTCTGCTAATTTTTGTCCTGTAAAATTAAGTGAATCTATTATTCCCTGATATGCTCTTCCAATTGCCCCACCAAAAGTTCCGTATATTCCAGCCCAAAATCCAACTTTCGCACCATATTTGATAAATTCCCTTCTGCTCAAATTAGCTCGTGCTTTCCCCTTCACCACTTTATCAACCATATCTAATTCAAACAAAGATTCTATTTAAAACTTTCAAAGTCAATTACCCTTCCTTATTATCTTCTTGCAATGTTTACTTCCGCAATTACATTTCATATTTAAGTCTGGAACGTCATCAAGCCTATAATCAGTAAGAATTTCCTCTCCTTTTTTTATGTCACGTATAGCGAAATCAAACTTTTCTTTTAAATTTGGATTTGTATTTGGTTCACAAGAATGATTAACATACCTTTCAGGAGAAGGAAATAACCATATGGCTCCGTTTTCCTCTTTTGAAGTGTAATGTTTTTCACTTTCTGAAAGTTTAGCAAATTCCTCTTTTGTCAAAAATTTAAGATTGTATCTTATTACGATCTCTCCTTTCTTAAAACCACGTTTAGCAAAAACTCCTTTTCCATGAATATTTGATTCATTTACAACAACGTCTACCATAACAAAATTAGAGAGTACTGATTTATAACTTTTATTAAAGTCTAAAACCCTAAGTTTTTTAATACCCTTATTCTAATGTAAATCATGGCAGAAGACAATTTTCACGAACTTGAAAAAAAATGGCTAGAATACTGGGAAAAGGAGAAAATTTACAAGTTTGATCCTAATTCAGACAAACAAATTTATTCCATAGACACTCCTCCTCCAACAGTTTCAGGAAAAATGCATATAGGAGTACGGAAATGCCCCGTTCAGATTTCATTAAACTCTGTACAGATACTTTAAAAGAAATAACTCCTGATTTTATCAGTGATTGGAAAAACTTAGCAATTTCATGTGACTATAATTTATATTATTCAACTATAGATGCCAATTCAAGAAAAATATCCCAAAAAGCGTTTATTGAATTATATAAAAAAGGCTTTATTTACAAAAAAGAATTTCCAACTATCTGGGATACTGTATTTCAAACTCCAGTTGCCCAAGCAGAACTAGAAGATAAAGAAAAAGAAACATTGTTTACAACATTAAAATTTTCTGCAGAAGGTAAAGACTTGCCAATTGCAACAACTCGTCCAGAGCTCCTAGGAGCTTGTGTTGCAGTATTCGTAAATCCAGAA
>JAGVWR010000055.1:0-2149 GCA_018304205.1 Candidatus Pacearchaeota archaeon
CCTGAAGAAATAACTGACGAACATACGCATTTAGAAATAGATCCTATTGATGTTTTTGGATTAATTACTTCTCTTGTTCCTTTTGCAAATCATGACCAAAGTTCAAGACTTTTAAGAGGAAGCAAGACAAATAAGCAGAGTTTAGGAATTTATGCCGCAAATTATCTTGTTAGACTTGATACAGACGTTTCGATATTACACTATCCACAAAAGCCTATTGTTAGGAGTTTTATTTACGATACTTTAGAAGTTTATCCTTCTGGACAGAACGTTGTGGTTGCTATAATGCCTTATGAAGGATACAATATGGCTGATGCCGTTGTATTAAATAAGGCAAGTGTTGACAGAGGAATGGGAAGAAGTACTTACTTTAGGCCATATTCTGCAGCTGAACTACAATACGCTGGAGGATTATCTGATGAAATTGTTATCCCTGACAAAGATGTTTCAGGATACAGGACTGAAGAGTCTTATAAATTCTTAGAAGATGATGGAATTGCTTACGTTGAAGCCGATATGAGTGCTGGTGAAGTTATAATAGGAAAGACTACTCCCCCTAAATTCTTATCGGAAGCAAAAGATATTAGTATTCAATCTAAAAAGGAAGCTAGTTCGGCAATAAGACAGGAAGAAAGAGGGACTGTTGACGCTGTCTTCGTAACTGTTGATCAGGAGGGAAATAAAATTGCTCAAGTAAGAACCAGAGATTCTAGACTTCCCGAGCCAGGAGATAAATTTTCTACGCCTCACGGACAGAAAGGAGTTGTTGGATTGCTTGCTCCTGCTGAGGATATTCCATTTACTGGAAGAGGAGTTAAACCAGATTTAATATTCAATCCTCACGGGATACCTAGCAGAATGACAGTAGGATATTTAATTGAACTATTAGCTGGAAAAACTGCAGCTACAACTGGAAAAATAATTGATGGTACTCCATTTAGTGGACAGAGTGTTGAGGAGCTTGAAGCACAGCTCAAGGAAATGGGGTTGAGTTTTGATGGAAAAGAAACAATGTATAGCGGAATCACTGGGAAGAAAATGGAAGCTAAAATTTACATCGGAAACATGTATTATCTTAAACTCAAATACATGGTTAAAAATAGAATACATGCAAGAGCTTCTGGAAAAGTTGCGTTATTAACAAGACAGCCTATCGAGGGGAGAGCAAGGGGAGGAGCATTAAGACTTGGAGAAATGGAGCAACAAGCACTTGCAGGACATGGGGCAGCATTACTACTTAAGGAAAGATACGATTCTGATAAAACAGTGATTTATATTTGTAGAGTGTGCGGGCACATGACGTATGAAGATACTATAAGAAATAAAATTTCATGTGCGATTTGTGGAAATTCAGAAGCCGAAGCTATCGAGATGTCATATGCATTTAAATTGCTAGTTGATGAACTCTTAGGATTAGGAATTCATACAACGTTCGAATTAAAGGATAAATACGAAAGATAATGAAACAAGAATTTTTCAGAAAACAAGTAAGGGCACTTAGGTTTAGTTTGCTTAGTCCTGAGCAGATTAAAAAAGTTAGTTCTGCAAAGATAGTTACTCCTGAGCTTTATGATATTGATGGATTCCCTGTAGATGGAGGTTTAATGGATTTAAGACTTGGTGCTATTGATCCTGGAACAAGATGCAGAACATGCGGAAAGAGAGTTAAGGAATGTCCAGGCCATCCTGGAAGTATTGAACTTGCAAGACCTGTTTTACATATCAAATATATTCCTTTAATAGAGTTATGTTTGAGGAGTTTCTGTCCTAATTGTGGAAGGTTAACTTTAAGTGATGAAAAACAAAAAATTGTTACTACTAGTTTAAGAGCTAAAAAAGCGCGTGATGCTAAAAGATGTCCTCACTGCAATGAAGCTATAGAAAGAGTTAAACTTGAAAAACCAAGTACTTTCATGATAGGGAAAAAGAGATTAAGCCCTATTGAAATTAGAGGCAGACTTGTAAGAATAACTGATGAAGAATTAAAAAAGATCGGAGTAAATCCTAAAACTGCAAGGCCTGAATGGGCAGTTATATCATTGCTTTTGGTACCTAGCGTAACTGTAAGACCTTCTATTACATTAGAATCTGCAGAAAGATCTGAAGATGATTTAACACATAAATTAAGTGATATAATAAGAGCAAATCA
>JAGVWR010000055.1:2172-5796 GCA_018304205.1 Candidatus Pacearchaeota archaeon
TGAAAACGATTACTGAAAGAATAAAAGGAAAAGAAGGAAGAATAAGACATAACTTGGCAGGAAAGAGAGTTAACTATTCTGGAAGAACTGTTGTAAGTCCAGATCCTTACTTAAAAATTAATGAGATAGGAATACCTGTAGAAATTGCTGAAATAATTACTGTTCCTGAAACTATCACGACTGAAAATTTGGAATTTCTGAAAGAGCTTATTAAAAAAGGAAAAGATTATCCTGGAGCCAATTATGTATTAAGACCGGATGGAAAGAGAAAGAGAATAACGGCTGAATTAAAAGAAGAAATTTGTAATGAATTGCAACCTGGATATAAAATTGAAAGACATTTAAGAGATGGAGATATAGTTTTATTTAACAGACATCCTACTTTGCACAAACAGGGACTTATGGCCCATTACGTTAAGGTTCTCCCTGGAAGAACTTTTAGATTACACCCTGCAGCAACGATTCCTTATAACGCTGATTTTGACGGAGATGAAATGAACATTCACTCTCCACAAACAGAAGAAGCTTTAAGTGAAGCTAAAGTTCTGCTGGATATAAATCAAAACATTATATCTTCAAAGAACAACATTAATCTCGTTGGAACTGTTGAAGATTCTGTAACTGGAGCATTTATTTTAAGTAAAAGTATTTTAACAAAGTCTGAAGCAGATCAAATTTTGTATTCTGCAGGAATATATAACGATATAAAGAAAAAAGAAATTCTTGGAAGAGATGTATTTTCTCAAGTAATACCCAAGGGATCAAGTGCAACTTTAATTGGGGAAGTTACTGGAACAAGCACATTTGGAGCAGAAGATGGAAAAATAGTAAAAATTCTTGATAGAGAATTTGGAAGAGATATTACTGTTGAAGCTATTGATAGGGCATTTAAGGTTGGTGCAAATTATTTATCAAGAATAGGATACACTCTTTCGTTAAGAGATTTGAACGTTTCAGAAAAAGTCAAAGGAATAACTGCAGATATTGTGAAAAAGGCGGAGGAAAAAACTGGAAGAATAATTGAGGATTATGATAATGGATCGCTCGAATTAATACCAGGAAAGAATTTGGAAGAAACCAGGGAAACAAGGATATTACAAATACTTAATGAGGTAAGATCTGAAGTAGGAAACGTAGTAAAAGAAAACTTCCCTGTTGAAGGAAATGTTAACAAAATGATTACTTCTAAAGCTGCGGGAAGTATGTTAAATATTACTCAGATTGGATGTATTGTTGGACAGCAGTCTATGAGACAGAGTAGAATTGACTTTGGATTTACTGGAAGAACACTATCATTCTTTAAAAAGGGAGACTTAAGACCAGAGGCTAGAGGATTCATAAAAAGTTCATTCTTTAGTGGACTAAAACCAAGCGAATTTTTCTTTGGAGCAATTACTGGAAGAGATTCTTTAATGGATACTGCATTAAGAACGCCTAAATCAGGATACTTATACAGAAGACTGGTATCTGCTTTACAAGATTTAAAAGTTGAGTATGATGAAACGGTAAGAGATGCTTCTGAAAACATAGTTCAATTCATATTTGGTGATGACGGAAAGGATGTTGCTAAATTACATTTGAAAGATCAAAAGATAGAGCCTGGAGAAGCTGTTGGAGTCGTAACTGCACAGAGCTTTGGAGAAGCTTCAACACAGATGGTTTTGAACGTATTCCACCATGCAGGAGTTGCGCAAATGCAGATCACGCAGGGACTACCAAGAATAATTGAAATTCTTGATGCAAGAAAACAGCCATCTACGCCATTAATGGAAGTTTATTTGGATAAAGAACATAATAATGAAAAAGACGCAAGAGTTATTGCTGAAAAAATAAAAGAAGTTAAACTAAGGGAAATAATTTCTCAGATCAAGATTGATTTTGTGGGCAAGAAAATAGAAGTTGAACTTGATTCGAAGGCCTTAAAGAATATTCATGCGGGCGCCGGAAAAGTTGCTGAAAGATTAAACGAGAAAGGATTTAAGGTTAAGGATAGTAATGAAAAATTAACTGTTAGTGTTACGGATTTAGACTTTAAGGCAATGTATAAACTTAAAGAAAAACTAAAGAACACAATAATTTCTGGGATAAAGGGAATTTCGCAAGTAGTAGTTGCGAAAGTTGAGAGAGACTTTGTTGTAAGAACTGCAGGGTCTAATTTGAATGATATAAGAGAAGTTAAGGGAGTTGATAGAGACAAAGTGACAAGTAACGATATTCACGACGTAGCAAATGTCTTAGGAATAGAAGCTGCAAGACAAACAATCATTAATGAAATTAATCAAGTTATTGAAACACAAGGACTTGATATTAATGAGAGACATTTGAAATTGGTTGCTGATGCAATGACTTCAAACGGAGCAGTTAAAGGAGTAACAAGAATGGGAATTATATCGGATAAAGCAAGTATTTTAGCAAGGGCTACATTCGAAACGCCGGATAAACAATTCATAAACGCTACAATACAGGGCGGAAAAGATGAACTTAATTCTGTTATTGAAAACATTTTGCTTAATCAAGCAATTCCAGTTGGAACTGGATTACCTGGGCTACTTGTAAGAGTTACTGGGCCTTTGGTAAAATCACCAAAGAGCGAAAAAAGTAAAAAGGAATAATTTTTATATGATTTTTTAATAATATCATGTTAAAAATAAAAAAGATGATAATAAACGAACTAAACTTTATGATGCGTGAGAGATACATTTATATACCTGATTGCAAAATAAATTTTATAAAGATGAACGATCTAAAGTAATTTCTTATCACGACAAAAAAATGGCGATTATAAACATGCAAACAATGAGGTATATCAACCTACTTGATAGGGCATCTAATGTAAAAACAAAAAAATGTTTTGTTTATAATAACACAATTTATTTTGCTGTTCCTGCATCTTTAATTTCAAAAGCAATCGGACCTGCCGCATCAAACATAAGAAGAATGCAGGAGAATTTAGGAAAGAGAATAAGGATAATACCTGAACCAGAAGGAATTATGGATGCGGAAAAATTTGTTGCAAATATTGTTGATCCTGTAAAATTCAAATCTCTTGAAATGAAGGATGGAATGTTTGTGCTTAATGCGAGTAGTCAAAGTAAAGCTGCTTAATTGGAAGAAACAGAAGAAGACTTGATGAATTAAAACAAATTATGCAAGATCTGTTTAATCTTGATTTAAAGATAATCTAAACTAATTTTCTTTTAATGGAGAAGGCATCTCTCTTTCTCTTGGATTTATAACTTCATCAATAGTTGTTATTAGGACATCTCTTGGGGGATTAAAATGAATATCTTTTAGAATTCTTTTCGCTAATTCAAATCTATTGCAGTCACTACCAATTATCCCTATATTTGCTAAAACCGCCATATAATTATGCCCATATCTACTTCTGAGAGATTCTACATTGCCTAGTACATATTCTCTGGCCAATACAAAATCTCTTGGTAATTCATTTCCTATAAAATTTAGTAAAATATTGCATATTTAAATGTTTTTAACAAAATTAGGTCTTATTTTATAATAAATCAGTCGAGATAACATTTAAAAAGCGAATTTTATATAGAACACAAGATTCTACGAATCTATTTAACAAGGAAAAACGAAAAATGGGATTAATGAGCGCAGGAA
>JAGVWR010000057.1 GCA_018304205.1 Candidatus Pacearchaeota archaeon
TATCTTATCCAGCAGAAAACGCAGACATAACAATGATCATGGGCGTAAATCATGATAATTACAATCTAAAGAAACATAACATAATCTCAAATTCTTCCTGCACTACAAAATCTGTTGCAGAACCTTTAAGAACATTAGTAGACAATGGATTATCAATAGATTCTTTATTCCTAGACACTGTTCACGCAGCCACAAACTCGCAACCAATTCTGGAATCTTTAGATACAATTTCAACACACAAAACAGGAGCGGCTAAATCACTTGGACTAGTAATACCTGAACTAATAGGAAAGATGGATGGCATATCATATAGAGTTCCAACATTAGATGGAAGCATTGCAAACGTTTATTTTGTAGCTGGTTTTGAAGGAGATTTAGACGCCAAAATAGTCAATGAAATGCTAAGAGCACGCACTATAATCAATCCTCAAAGCAGAATGGCTGTTCTTGACTCTCCTGAAGTCTCTACAAAGAGAGATATAATTGGAAGAACTGAAAATTCTTTAATTGTTGCATCAAAAACAAAAGTTTTACCAATTAGAAAACATCAATACATGATCTGGCTTGCATGCGGATACGATAACGAAAGAGGTCCCCCAATGGATCAAACTCTATTAACAATGCATACCTTAGTGTCTCGCTCTTAAACTTGTATTATATTCTCTATCATAGAAACATTTAAATATTGTAAACAGTACAATAAGTATGTGTATTAAATACACATACAAACACATAAGGAAACCAAATGGAAAACCAAAAACAATATTTTGTATTGTGGAAAAGGGATATGGATGCAGAAAAATTCAAAAAAGCAAATGGAAGAATGATCTATGACGGAATTACGGAAATTGGAAATTATAATGATGCTCTTGTACTTGCAAACAACTCTCTACCATCAATATTAGCTAAATATACTCCACTAAGAGAAAAAGAGAAAGATAAAATAAGAGATGTAAAAAAGCCATACATTGTATCGGCATTTTTCCCATACAAATATAGTCATACATGTTACGATGGGAGCACAAGTTATAATCCGACAAACGAAGTTATAAGATCTTCTGAAAAAGAATTGGAAAGAGTAGTTGAACAATTTAAGACAGAAAATGCAGAAAAAATAAGAGTAGGAATAGAGCTTAAAGTTCTTGGAGGAACGTTATTATGAAACCAGAAGTTAGAACTTTGCTTCTTAAACTAGAAAACCAAGAAGAAAAATTTAGCCGTGCAAAAAATAAAATAAAAATTGTGCAGAATGAACTTACAGTTCATCAAAAACCTGCCAACATAATTTTAAAGAAACATACGACCCAATTCACCACTAAAGATATGAGTGTCCAGGAGGAAACTGTAAGAAAACCAAAATGACGGTAACACCAAAAGAAGCAACAAAGTTATCCAGATCAGAAATTAGCCAAGTTAAAAGTCTGGAAATAGAGATTGATAAATATCTTGCTAATAATTATAATGATTCGGGCAAAGTTTATTTTAGCACAAGCGATAATGATATTTCAAACGATAAAGTTTTTACAGAAATAATAAGAAAGTACGAAAAAGCAGGATGGAAAATTACAAATGTTTCTGACAGAGAAGGAGATTATCTTGTTTTCGAGCCAAGGAGAAGAAAATGAAAATAGCATTAGCACAGATGGAAGTTGTTGCCGCAGATCCGCAAAGAAACGTAGATAATATGCTTTCTCTTATTGAAGATGCTAAAAACCAAAATATCGATTTAATCGCTTTTCCAGAAATGTGTGTAGGAGGGTATTTAGTAGGTGATAAATGGGAAAACGATTCTTTCTGTTTAGACTTGATGTCCTATAATGATGATTTAATAAAAGCAAGTAAAGGTATAGCCGTTGCTTATGGTAACGTATATCTTGATGAAAATATAAAAGAAAGAGTAGGTGACAATAATCCTCACCCTAACGAAGATGGAAGAATAAGAAGATATAATGCTGCTTATGTTTTTCAAAATGGAGAACCTGTAAAAAAAGTAAAAGAAAATAAATATATTCCTTTAGGAATTTATACCAAAACCCTGCTTCCTAACTATAGAATATTCCATGATAAAAGACATTTCCATTCAACAATTGCAACAGCACAAGATTTCAATGCTAACTTAGAAGATTTAATTCAACCATTTGTAATTGAAGCAAATGGGAGAAAAGTCAGAGTTGGCTTTGAATTGTGTGAAGATTTATGGTGTGAAGATTATAGAATAAACGGAAAAGTTCTAAATCCGACCAAAATGCTTATCAATAACGGGTCAGAATTAATAGTAAATCTATCTGCCTCTCCCTGGACATATGGAAAAAATAATGCAAGAGACAGAAGAGTAAAATTTCTTAAAAAAGAATCTTTAGATGACTTCGTGCCTTTCTTTTATGTAAATTGTACTGGAATGCAAAACAACGGAAAAAATCTTGTTATCTTTGATGGAGGCACAACAATCTATGATAAAAACGCAAATCCAATTATGCTTGCAAAAGAAACTTTCAAACAAGAATTAGTTACTATTAATACTGAAAATTTAGAAGAAATAAAACCTCTACTTAGAATTGAAAAGCCAAGAATAGCCCAAAGATACGAAGCGATGGCCGAAGCAGTTTTAAGAATAAAAGACATAATAGGAATAAAGAATCATCCTAGGTTTGTTGTTGGTATGAGTGGAGGTTTAGATAGTTCAGTAATAACTGCATTATTAGCTAATGTTTTAGGTCCTAAAAATATTTTAGGAGTAAACATACCTACAAGATACAATAGTTCAATAACAATTCAAAACGCAGAACAAACTGTAAGAAAAACAGGAGTAAATTACGGAATAATTCCTATAAAAGAAATAGTTGAATTAAATAGAAAATTGATTGATGACTTCGATCCATTTGGAGCAGATATTAAATTAGGAGTATATGAAATGGAAAATGTTCAATTGAAGTGGCCTTGCAGTATGCCACACTATACGGAGACGTAAATGGCGCATGTGCATTAAATGCCGATAACACTAAAACAGAAGTAGTCCAGCTTGCAAAATACATCAACGAACATATATACAAAGATGAGGTAATTCCTCTAACCTTAATTCCAGATGAATTGTGGAATTTTAATAGAGGTCAAGTTGCTCCCGGTCCAGAATTAAAAGAGAATCAAGTAAGCCCAATAAAATACGGATTACATTGCGCCTATGTAAATGCCTTAACCGATTACAAAAAGAAAAGTCCAGAAGAATTTATGTTATGGTACTTAAATGGTGAATTAACGGAAAATCTTGGCATTGATTCCAGATTCATAGAAAGATACGAATTACAAAATCCAAAAAACTTTGTAGAAGATTTAGAATGGTTTATGAATAAATACGATCCTGGAGTTTTCAAAAGAGTTCAAGCTCCACCAATTTTACTATTAAGTAAAACTGGTTTTGGTTATGACTTACATGAATCCATGATACCTTTTAAGCCATCAAGAAAATTCAAGGAATTAAAATCTTTAGTTTTAGAAATGAAAAAATATGTTCCAAAGAATAAATCAGTGGAGGCTTTAGTAGTATGAACCATCAAAAAACACTATATCCTACCTTTCAAGAATACCTAGAGAATAAGTGGAAAGAAAGCAAAGGACCGTATCTTGCCACAGATATTATCATAGAACACCATGATAAAATAAATAATAAAAATGGAATAGTTTTAATTGAAAGAAAGAACTTCCCCCATGGTTTAGCACTTCCAGGAGGCATAGCCGAAAAACTAACTCTCTCAGATAATGCAAAAAAAGAAGCAAAAGAAGAAACAGGACTTGATATCCAAATATATAATGAATATCAACCATTTTGTGTTTTTTCAGATATTGATCAAGACCCAAGAGCACATATCGTAAGCATAACATACAGAGCAATTGGAAATGGTACATTAAAGCCACATCCAAAAGAAGATGCAAAATCCGCAAGAGTGTACGAATATAATGAAGTAAAAAGATTATTGAAAGATAGAAATGTTTGGGCTCTTGAACATCATAGAAAAATAGTAGAATTATATGTAAATCAGATTTGGAGTCATAACAATTAATATGAACGAAAAATATAACGCTGTTTTAATTGGATGTGCCCTAGGAGACACATTAGGTATGCCTGTAGAAGGTTGGAAAAAAGCCCAAATTGAAAAATATGTGAAAAGAATCACAAAACCAATTGGCCCCGTTCTATTAAAAGACAAAGATGGAAAACTAATAGAACAAGATGAATTTGGAAAACTAAAATATTTTGCAAAAGATCTTAGAAGGGGAGACATTACTGATGATACAATTCTAACTTTAGCCTTAGCAGAATCAATTGTTGAAAATAAAAGATTAAATTTAGAAGACATTGCAAAAAAACAAGCAAACGAATACACAATAAGACTTAGACCTGATAGATCATGCATAGGCGGTTTTGGAGGAACAACAATGGAGGGCTTTAAGAATCTCCTCAATGGAATCCCCTATGATAAATCAGGAATAATTGGCGGTCCAGGAAATGCTCCAGCAATGAAAATGTCTCCTGTCGGAATATATATGAATGAAATGGTAAGTTACAATGAAGGATTAGAAAAAGCAGAGCTCATAGGAAAAATAACTCATCTAGATCCTAGATCAATTGTATCTGGAATAGTTCAAGCACACGCAGTTTATTCATTATTAAATAACTATTCTCGCTTTAATTTCTTAGAAGCTCTAGCAAGAATTAGTGACAAATACGAAAGACCTCCAAAATCAGAATTTAAACTATATGAAAAAGGAACTCTAACTTCAAGACTAAATTGGATTAAAGATAACAAAGACGCAAGTGTGCAAGAAGCATTCAACTACTTGGGAAATAATTCTCTTGTTTTCCGCTCGTATCCTTTTGCAGTATTTATGTTTCAAAAATATTGGGACAATCCTATTGAAGGTCTATTAGAAACAGTAAATTGGGGAGGAGATTGTGATTCAACGGGAGCAATGTATGGCGCCCTCTCGGAGCAAAAAATGGAATGATCTTTCCAAAAAACTGGATAAGCGAACTCAATGATCTGGAAAAAATTAACAAAATCAGCGAAGGCTTAAGTCAAATGTAATTATTTTCTTGACATATTAATTCCAAATATTATTTAAGATTTCTTTTATATTATTTAAGATTTCTTTTATATTATTTGCATATTATACTTCGTGTAAATAATACATATTCTTCAATACAATAATCTTTATATAGTGTAAAGTATACAATAAGTATATGTAAGCAAAACACTAACAATAAAATGGAACCAAAAAACACAGATGCAAAGACTGAAAGCAAAACAGAAGTAAAAACAGAAGTAAAAAGAGTCAGCATTGCCGGCCTCATAGGGAGATTTAAGCCTCTTCATAACGGAGGGGCA
>JAGVWR010000002.1 GCA_018304205.1 Candidatus Pacearchaeota archaeon
ATTCGTAATCAAGGTCGGTCTACCGACCAGTTAAAGTTGAGTGACTTTTAGAAGCCCCGCAGCTCTGCTGCGATTGGGAGCTTCACTAGTCTTTGTAGGCGCGAGTAAGTATTATTGTGGCTATTGTTATAAAAATAATTAAGACAATTATAAAGAATATTTTTGTTGTCTTGCTGTCTTCGGTAGGATATAGTTCTAATGTCTTATTCTTAGAAAGTATTATTTCTAGTGGCAATTCTTTGTTTTTTTCATTAGACTGAGTTTGTTGATTGGACTGACTTGCTGTGGAAGTGGTTGCTGCTTTTTGAGTTGGGCAATTATCATCGACAATTGAATTACAATCGTTATCAAGACCATCACAAATTTCCTGACTTGGAGGAACCGCATTCTGACAATTACCCCAAGAAGCGAATTGACCATATGAACAAGACCTTGTTTCTATCCCATAAGAACATTCTCCAGTATTTAATCCGCATGATCTTGTTTCAGTTATTTCTTCATCAATAAAGCCATCACAATCGTTATCAAGACCATCACAAATTTCCTTGCTTGGAATACAAGAAGCACCTTCCTTAGAATTAAAGTCCTGGCAATTTGGATCTCCTAGAATTGATCCATCATAGCAATATCCTGATTGACTTATATAATCGCAATATCCATTGCCGTCGTTATCTGCGTGATCATTACACTCAGCTGCAATAGAAAAAGAAACTGCAAAGATTATAGAAAGAGACAAAATCAATATGAACATTCCTCTTCTCATTTTAATATTTGTAATGCCGTTTATTTAAATCTTTTCAAACTGAGGTCATAATATTTAAATAATAAGGTTAATAGTTAAAGCAATGAAGAAGGCGGTGTTTGGTATTATTCTTTTAATTTTAGTTCTTATTTTTGTTGCTATAGGATTAAGATTTAATATATTGGGCAAGGTTGTTGATATCGGGACAGAAGAAGTTCCAAGACATGTGTTTTATAATAACTTAAGATTGTTGCCGAAAGCACAGTATTCTGAAAGTTGCTATCCGAAATCTGAGGTTTTGCCTGTGTTGCCTGGACAAGTTTGTTGCCAGGGATTGCAACAAGTTGGAGTTATAGATTCTGCTCAGGAAGGATGTAATTTTGTTTCAGGAGTTGCTTTATGTACTAGTTGTGGCAATGGATTATGCGAATACGGAGAGAATGAATGTAATTGTGCGGAAGATTGCAACGCACCGGAAAAGAGGCTTTGATTATAAATGGTGAAAAATAAAACTGGAATAAAAGGAGCAGGAAAACAGGCATTTCTAACGCTGTCTTTGGCAGCAGTATTTATATTAGCTATAAGTGTTGTTTCGGCGTCTGTTTTTACGGATATATTTCATAAATTAACTGGAAATGTTGTGGAAGGTTCAGATATTGAGTTGAATGATGTTAAAGAGGTTGGTGCTGATCCAACGTATATTGCAGGATTAAGAGCGGAATTTTTTGATTATACCACTCCGCTTTCTTCTATTCCTAATTTGGCAGGAAAAACACCCGATGTTCAGAGAAAAGATTCACTTATTAATTATGGGAATAATAAAAATACTTTTTCTGGATTGCCTGCTAATTTCAAAGATACTTTTGTTTTAAGGGAAACTGGATATATTTATATAAGTACTTCTGGGAATTATATTTTTTATCTGAAATCTGATGATGGCTCTAAGTTATATTTAGATGGAAATTTAATTATTGATCATGATGGAATTCATTCGTTTGTTGAGAAATCAAGCGCTCCAATTGCATTAAGTATTGGATATCATTCTGTTAAAGTAGAGTACTTTGAAAATTCTGACAGCGCTGGCTTGATTTTGTTATATTCCGGATCTACGATTAGCAAAAGAATTATTTCCAAGGCAGTCTTTTTCTATACTTCGGTTCCCAGCGTGTGCGGAAATAATGTTATAGAAGGAGGAGAATCTTGCGATGGAAATTCACAAAGTTGCACAATAAACGGATATTCAGGAGTGCAAGCATGCAATGCACAATGCACAGGGTTTGGAAATTGTATTACAACGCAAAGTTGCGGAGATGGAATTATAAATGGGAATGAGCAATGTGAGGGAAATAACTTAAATGGAAAGACTTGTCAAACACACGGATTTCTCAAAGGAAATTTAACTTGTGGAAGTGGTTGCAGTTTTGATACTTCACAATGTAAAAATGCTGTTTGTGGCGATGGTGTTAAGGAAGGGATTGAGCAATGCGACGATGGCAATTTTGCTAATGAGGATGGTTGTACATCTCAATGCTTGATTGAAGTTTGCAATGAAAATTGGCAGTGTACAAGTTGGGGGGAGTGTACAAACGAACAACAAGTAAGAACCTGTACAGATACGCGTAACTGTGGAACTACTATTAATAAACCTTCGGTAACACAAAGTTGCGGAAGCGATGCAGAACTAGTTTATAGCAATGATGGCTCTGATTTAACAGGAGGACAAAATGGAGTTCTTGTTGCTAATGATAACATAAAAGGACAAATATTGAGTTTTGATGGAGTGAATGATTATATTTCTATTCCTGTAACAGGTGATAATTCTTTAGCTTTAACGACTAATAAATTTTCATTTGGTATATGGACTTATTTGACTTCAACATCTCCTGGAACACAGTTGTTTATTTTCAGAGGAAAGAATGGAGCTGCATGGGGGTCTTACATACTTTCCTATGGAGGAACAGAATGTCTTGAGAACAATGGAAAATATTATTTTGGATTTAGAACTGAAGGAGGTTCATGTGCTGCGCAAAGTGTTTCTTCAACTGCTGGAGTAATAACAAATCAATGGGTGCACCTGGCTGGAACTTACGATGGAAGCAACTTGAAATTATATGTTAATGGAGTTTTGAATAACTCTGCTTCTGCTTCTGGAAATCCATACGATTCTGGAAGTGCGATGTATATTGGTTCTGATTCCGGAACAAGAGGAACTGTAAATGGAAGGTTAGATGAGATTAAAGTTTACAACAGAGTATTAAGTGATACGGAAATTGCACAATTGGCAAATCTTAACAGTGTCTGTGGCGATGGCGTTAAGGAAGGGATTGAACAATGCGATGATGGCAATCAAATAAATACAGACTCCTGCACAAATTATTGCGGAACACCGAAGTGTGGAGACAGCATAATTCAATCAGGCGAGCAATGCGACGATGGCAATTTATTTGAAGGGGATGGGTGTAACCCAATGTGTAAAACTGAATCTTGCGGAAACAATATTTGTGATTACCATTTAATTCAAGGAGTCTATGTTGCAGAAAGTTCTTTAACTTGTAGTCAAGATTGTCAGAATGCAGTAGTTTATGGTACTGAAGGAAGCGATTTATTCCAAGTGCATGATAGAAAAATTTTTGTAAACGACATTGAAAAAAGAAATGTTGTTTCTGGAGAGGTTTTAACTTTAAATGGACAAGGAGGAAATGATATATTTATAACAGTTGGTGCAGGCACACAAAAAATTATTGGAGGAAACGAAGACGATACTTTTTGGATGGATTCAACAGATTCAATTCTCGACGTTAGTAGTTCTGAAACTTCAAAGAAACAGGTCAATATAATTAGCTTTTATTATCAGCCCTGGACAAATGATGTAAATAGCCCGGATTACATTCCTTTGGAATCTCTTGGACAGGATCTTAAAGATCCAATTGGAAAAGATTATTGGGGAACCTTACATACGAACAAAGCTAATTTTGCAGAAACTTCCCTGTTTAAGAATGGAATGAAATATACTGATATTGCCCAAGGAAGTATAGGAAATTGCTATTTTTTGGCGCCTTTAACTTCTATGTCTAATACTATTAATCCTCAAACTCCAGAGATAATTAGAAATGCGATTGTAGATATTGGAGATGGAACATATATTGTTAGATACTATAGACCGTCTGGAGGAATTTATGTTCCTGCCTATATTAGAGTTGATGCTGACTTGTATGTTTCTGGAGGCAATCCAGTTTTTGCGAAAGTCAAAGATGGAATATGGGTTGCTATAATGGAAAAAGCTTATGTTTATTTTGCAACGCAATATGGCGGACAAGATCAAGGAAATGAATACAATGGAATTTCTGGAGGTAATATGTACGATGTTAATAATCAAATTCTTGGAAAAACAACATCATGGAATTACCTTCCTAGCAGTTTTAGTCTTTTGAATGCGCAGGAGTATATTGCAAACAAATTGGAGCCAACATATGGTACACAAAGTTCTACTGCTTGTGGAGTTGTTCAAAATCATGCGTATGCCTCTTTGTATACAACTTCTAACACAATTTATAGTTATAACCCTTGGGGATATAACCATGTTGAATGTGATATTAATACTTTCAAGCAAGGATTTACTTATGTTGCAAAGATAGCTTGACTTTGATATCTATTTTTTAAGTTTTTAAGACGACGACATTTGTCATTCCCCTTCTTTTTCTTTCTACTAGACCATTGCCCTCTAAACGATCTATTATTCTGGTAACCTTAGCTTTTCCAAATCCTGTTTTATCTATTATATCTGATTGGAAGATAGCTTTGTTTTCCTGAACTAATTTTAGAATTTGTTTTTCTTCTGGTTTTAATTGCGATAAATCTAACGTTTTTTCAATTATATTATCCCTTTTGTCCTTTACTCTTCTAATTATTATTCTTTCAGTTTGTTTAGAAAATATGAGAAATAAGCCTAGAATTATTAAAATACCCACAATTGTCAAGGATAAATAAGTCTGTTGTTCAATTGTTTGAAACATAGGACAACTATCATGTCCGACCATAGTACATGAAGTGTTTACAATTTCTACCAATGCCCTATTGAATATGAGAATTATTAATATGATGATGATGGCTAGACCAATTACTAAATAACCTACATTCTTATTTTCCATGTCAATGGAGAGAAAATTACCCTTAAAAACCTTATGAAACAAGATTTTTGAAATCTTGACAAAGCAAGGGTTCAACAAAATTAAACTGAAACTAGTTTCACAAAAGCGCTTATATACTTATTTCTCTAAGAACAAATATGTCTTTCAAAGAATTTATTAAAGAACTTAACGGATCAAGAGTTGAAGGAGAATTAATAAAGACTGTTTTTTACTCTCTTTTAGTCTCTTTTGCTCTCTTCGCGGTTTTGTATTTTTTCAAATTTAGATACATATCCGATTTTATTCCAAAATATGGGTTCTTTTTATTTTTTGCAATCTTAAGTTTTGGTTTAGTTGTTCCAACTATTAGACAAGTTAGGGCATATAAAAGGATGAATTGTATGTCTGGAATGATGGTCGGAATGACTATTGGAATGATGGCAGGATTTTTATCAGGATATTTTGTCGGAGCAACTAATGGAATGTTTATAGGAGGGGTTTTTGGCATGACCGTCGGAGTAACACTAGGAATATGGACGGGTTCGTGTTGTGGAGTTATGGGCTTTCTTGAAGGAATAATGGCTGGATTTATGGGCGGTTGGATGGGAGCCATGACTGCCGTAATGCTTATTAATGACAATCTTAAACTTGCAAGTCTCTTGATATTTCTAGTTTGCGCAGTTATATTAATTTCTTTAAATTATATGATTTTCTTAGAAACAAAAGAAAATGAAAGAGAAATGGAAGAAGATCATTTTATTACCCTGGTAATTAGCTTTATTTTAACATCAGTCACATCATGGATAGTTGTATTTGGTCCAAGGAGTTTGTTATTTACATGAAAGTTAGGAAAAATACGTTATATACAATAGGGATTGTACTAATTTTATTTTCGTTCGGATTTCTTTTTTTATCCCAAGGTGAAAGTAATTTAGTAACTGGCAATTCCATATTAGAAAACGCAGGCAATGTTCAGATTGTAAAAATGTATGTCGAAAATGGAAAGTATATTATTACTCCTTCGGAATTTAAAAGAGGAGATATAGTAAGAATAGAAGCAGACATGTCAAAAATGCCAGGGTGCTCAAAATCAATAGTTATTTCTGCGTTTAATATTAGAAAAACATTAACAAATACCAATAACGTCATAGAATTTAAAGCTGAAAAAGCAGGAACATTCAATATTGTATGTTCTATGAATATGTATAAAGGTGTCTTCACAATTTTGGAATATGATGGCTCAAAATCAAACTTCGTTGAACAAGCATCTTCTGGAGGCCACTCTTGCGGAGGATCTGGCGGGGGATGTGGAGGATGCGGAGGCTAATAATTGCCAAGAAATTTAAAATAATTAACCCTTAATCTTTCACAAGTTATATAAATAAACAAAAATTTCAAACTAAAATGAAAAATACAACTTTACTCTTTGGAATAGCCTTAATTGTCTTAATTGCCGGAGGGTTTCTTTACTTTTCCGGGAATAATAACGTAACAGGAAAGGTCATTAACAATGAAGAAGGAACTTTAAAAAATGGTCAGGTAAATGAAATTGCTTTAAGCATGAAGGATTATAATTATTATCCGAACACAATAACAGTCAAAGAAGGAGAAACAGTTAGAATAAGCCTTGACTCAAGCATATATGGATGTTTAAGAGATTTCACTATAAAAGATTTTGGAGTTAGAAAATATCTGAAAACTCCAGATGATTACGTTGAATTTGTAGCAGACAAGAAAGGTACCTATTCTTTTGCATGCAGTATGGGGATGGGCTTTGGTAAATTGATAGTGGAATAAAAACAATGCATTTTTATTCTTCTAATTCTAATAGTTTCAGTGAAAAAAGAAACAATTAATTCAATTATTAGTCTATTTATAATTATTATTTTATTTATATTTTTATCATTCTATATTCCGACAAATCTAAGTATTTTCATACGGCTAATTGGTAGCAGTGTCTTAGGAATGACTATATACGTTCTTCTTTTGATTGTCGAATCTGTAATTGCCCCTATTAGCGGAGTTCCTTTGGTTCCCCTTGCTTCAAATTTATGGGGTTGGAAAATAGCCGGATTCTTAACAGTTATAGGGTGGTTAATAGGTGCAATTTTTTGCTTTCTAATAGCTAGAAGGTTTGGAGTTCCAATTGTTAAAAGACTTGTTCCAATAGAAAAGTTGAACAAACTCGAAAAACACTCCAATAATTATAATTTATTCTGGGGAATTGTATTTCTAAGAATAGCCATTCCTTCAGATATATTGAGTTATGCTATAGGCCTTTTCAGTAATATAGATTTAAAAAAATACAGCGTTGCAACATTAATAGGCTTTGCTCCGTTAGCATTTATAGTCGCATATGCTGGAACTATGCCAATTGTATATCAAATAATATTGTTAATAATTGCTATAGTCCTTATAATTATTGGGGTATTTATTGCAAAAAGGTATAAAAAAAATAAAAACCGGATATAGAAAAATAAAAAATAGCTATAAAAAAACAAAGAAGAATTATAGAAAGTTGAGAAAGGAAGAAGGTTAAAGAAAGATTTAAATAGTCATATGTATGCAATAATCATATGATAAGTGAAAACATATTAGATTCGTGTCATAAACAGGGCTTTGAAGAAGAAGAAGTATTTGGAGCATATAAGATCTTCTTTGGAACTCTTGTTTCTGAGTCTAGATTAAAGATTATTAATCTACTTAGAAAAGGGAAGAAAAATGTTTCTGAAATTATTACTCAGTTAAAGATGGATCAGACTTCTGTAAGCCACGATTTAGCAAGACTAAAGCAATGCGGCTTCGTAAATGTAGAAATAGAAGGCAAATACCGATATTATAAGTTAAACGAGGAAACAATAAAGCCGCTTATGAACTTAATTGATAAGCATATGTCTGGGAATTGTATACACATATTAAAATCTATGAAAGGAGGCAATAAGAAATGAAGAAAAAAATATTAATTGAAGGAATGCATTGCGCTTCTTGCGCTTCAAACATAGAAAGAAGTTTAAAAAAAGTTCCTGGAATTAAAGATGTAAGTGTTTCTCTATTAACAAGAAAAGCAATTGTTGAAGCGGAAGATAAAGTAACTGATGAAGACATGAAAAAAGCAGTTTCAAGAACAGGATACAAAGCAGTTTCTATAGAAAAAGATTAATTTTAACAATGAATCACGAAGATCATCATGGAATGAAAATGGACAATGAAGAACTTTCAATAGAAGAAATAGAAATTAAAAGTTGGAAGAAAAAATTAGTTTGGGCTTGGATTTTTGCTATTCCTATTGCTTTCTTAATGTTTTCTGAAAGATTATTCAGTATTGAGCTTTTCAATGAAATGACAATGACTGCAATTATATTGGTGCTTGCCTTCCCAGTCATATTTCTTACTGGTTGGAGTACAATTAGAGGAGGATTAAGAGGATTTATTTCATTTTACTTTGGTATGGATTCTTTAATCGCTTTAGGCACAATAGTTGCATACATTACTGGTTTTCTTACTCTTTTTGATATAGTACAAGATTATTCAGGCGTGGCTGCAATGATAATGGCTATTTTCATAACTGGAAAGTATATAGAAAGTAAAGCAAGAGGCAGAGCTTCTAAAGAAATAAGGAAATTATTAGAACTGGGAGCAAAAAAAGCCACCATTCTAAGAAATGACAAAGAAATAGAAGTTGATATAATTGAAGTTAAAGTTGGAGATATTATAATCGTAAAACCAGGGGGAAAAATACCTGTAGATGGAATTGTTTTCAAAGGTCAGAGTTCTGTTGATGAATCAATGGTCACAGGAGAAAGTATGCCTTCTGAAAAGAATATGAAAGATACAGTAATTGGGGCTACAATAAATCAAGATGGAATATTGTATGTTAAAGCAACAAAAGTTGGAAAAGACACTTTCCTAGCACACATAATAAAACTTGTAGAAGAAGCACAAGGAACAAAAGTTCCAATTCAAAAACTAGCAGATAAAATCACAAGTGTATTTGTTCCCATAATTTTGGTTTTAACAGTTTTAGTCTTCATAAATTGGTTTGCATTTACTCAAGATTTGAGTAGATCTCTTGGAGTAGCTATTTCTGTTCTTGTCATAGCTTGTCCGTGTGCTTTAGGACTTGCTACACCAATTGCATTAATGGTAGGGTCTGGAATTGGAGCAAAGAATGGAATATTAATAAGAAAAGGAGAGGCAATCCAAACAATGAAAGAAGTCAAAATAGTTGTTTTTGATAAAACTGGAACAATAACAAAAGGGAAACCAGAAGTTACAGATATTTATTCCATAAACGTAAAAGAAAGTTATCTTTTAGAGATTGCAGGAAGTTTAGAAAAATTAAGCGAACATCCACTATCAAGAGCAATAGTTGCTAAAGCAGACTTAAAAAAATACAGATCTGTATCGAACTTTAAAATTCTTAGAGGGCGAGGCTTACAAGGCAAGATTGGAAATAAACAGATAATAATAGGAAACAGAACTCTGATGAAAGAAAACAAGATAGATGTAAGGAAATATGAATTTACAATTGTAAATTACGAATCAGAAGGTAAGACAACTATGATAGTATCTGAAAACAGAAAAATAATAGGAATTATAGCAGTTGCCGATGCGCTAAAAGAAGACTCTTTAGAGGCAATTTCAAAATTAAAGCAGTCTGGATATAAAACAGTAATGATCACAGGAGATAATGAAACAACAGCAAAAGCAATAGCTAAACAAGTTAGAATAGATTTAGTAATCGCAAATGTTCTTCCAGAAGATAAAGCAAAGAAAGTTGAAGAACTTCAAAGAGAAGGAATGGTAGCATTCATAGGTGATGGAATAAACGATGCTCCAGCATTAAAACAAAGTAACGTAGGAATAGCGATGGGAACTGGAACAGATATAGCAATTGAAGCTGGAGACATTGTGCTTGCCAAAGGATCTTTAATAGGAGTAGTGCAGGCAATAAACTTAAGCAAGAAGACATTTAGAAAAATAAAACAAAATCTTTTTTGGGCTTTTGCATATAATGTAGTCGCAATTCCACTTGCTGTTTCAGGCTTACTTCACCCAATCATAGCAGAAATAGCAATGGCTCTTTCATCAATCACAGTTGTAACTAATGCAAATCTTCTAAGACGTTCGAGAATTGATTAATAATCAATCATAAACACTATCTCTTTTATCAATCTTAGTTATCAAAACTATTTTTTGAGCTTCCTTAACCTTATAAAGCACCCTAAATTTTCCAATTCTATATCTAAAAACCATTTCATCATTATATCTTCCAATAAATTTTGAGTCACTCGGAACAGGATTATTTTCCAAGTTTTTTTAATCTTTTCTCAATTCTGTCTTTAATATCATTATCCAATTTATCTAAGAAATCTTGAGCCTTTATTGAAAGGTCTACAAAATACATTTTATAGCCTCTTCGTTTTACCCTTTTTCAGATTTTCTTCAGCTTCGTGCAAAGAATCTTTATCATCTCTAGTTAAAGTTACATCTAATATATGCTCCTTTATGAAATCAAGTTCTTTCTTTAAAAGATCCAATTTACTTATTATTATCTTTTCATTTTCCATAGTATCAACACTTTTTTTAAACTTATAATCTTTCGGTCAACCTTCGTTACTGGCTAACATTAGCTAACAATCAGATTTTAAAACCTAAATAACTATTCTAATATATGAATAAATACAAAAAACTTAGGGATAAAAAGAAGTTTTTGTCTTATTCTACAATAGGCTTCTTCGCGTTCCTAATTGATATTTCAATATTATATTTTCTAGTAGAAAGATTTTCCTACCATTACATAACTGCAACAGTTGCATCCTTCATTATAGCAGTTTCCTTTAACTATACGCTTAATAGAAGTTTTACGTATAAGGGAACAAAAACTTCCTTTTCAAAAGGATACATTTATTTTATGAGTTTTGCAGTTTTGGGAGCAATAATAGTTTCATTTGCAATGTACTTATTTGTTGAGATTTTAAGCATCCATTATCTTACTTCAAGAACAATTATTGCTGTAGTTATTGGCATATTAAATTATACGTTAAATACGAAGCTTACCTTTGATTTCTAAAAAGAAAGTAAAACAATAAATTATTAAGCAATAAAAACAGTATATATTTATGAAACTAGAAACATCTAGGTTAATCCTTAGAACTCCTAAATTAAGTGATTCCATTTCTCTTGCAAAGAATGGAAATAAAAAAGATATGTATTATTATACATGGTATATCTCATATCCATTTACAACTCCCAAAGCAAAAAAAATAATAATTTGGCTTCTTAAGGAGTCAAAGAAAAAAGAAAGAGGTGTAGTCCCATTTAGTATAATACCTAAAGCGAACATGGAAGCAGTAGGTATTATCGATTTGTATGATATAGAAAAAGAAGACAAGAAAGCAAAAATAGGTTTTTGGATAGGTGAAGAATATAGAGGTAAGGGATTCACTTCAGAAGCAGTCAAAGAAGTTCTACAGTTAGCTTTCAAAAAACTAAAACTTAATAAAGTTTCAGCAGAAGCGCTTAAAGATAATACTGCATCAAATCATTTACTTAAAAAACTAGGTTTCAGAAAAGTAGGTATAATGGAAAAAGAAAAAATAATTCACGGAAAACCTCTTGATTGTTTTCTTTGGGAAGTAAACAAATAGAATTAACTGATTACCTGTAAAACCTTGTTTTGTTGATACCATTCTTCCACACTGTTTTCAATACCAAGTTTTCTCCACCAGTTTCCTTTGTTTCCGTAATCCTTTATTTGTCCTCTATAAATTAATTTTGGTAAATGAAAAGGAATGTTGCAGGGGCTCAAAATCCAGCCATCATTTCTTTTGCCTCTGATTTCAAGTATATTATTCTTATCGCCATTAAAGCAGACTCCATTCCTAAGAACAGCCCTTCTAACTGCAATGTCATGTAAATGATTATTTGGAGTTTCTTGTAAATTGTAATCAAATTTAGAATGAATATTGGAAGGTGCCGTGTCAAAAACATCACCGTAATTAGAGGTAAGCCAGTGTAAAACAGATTCGTTTGCCTTAAAATATTCATAATAAGAATCTTCGTATATTTGCAGTGCTTCCGGTCTATCAAGTATTAAGCTACCTAGCTTCCAAGAAAGTTTCCATTTGTTCTTTCCATACAAAGAATCATAATTTGCTTGTACCTCATCCCTTTTCTTTCCAAAATATCCTGGTCTTTCTATTGTTTTATGGTTCATAAAATAACGTTGACTTTACTCTTTTTAAAGAATTATATATCTTGTCACAACTGTAAAATGTAACCTAGAAGTAGTAACAATAGAAAGATTTAAAAAGAGCAATTCTTACCACTTTTTAGCATGAAGAAGAAAATAAGCATAAGTATTGAAGAAGAGAAGATAGATCAGATAGAAAAGTATGCAAAATTTGGTTCATTTAGAAATAGAAGTCATCTTATAGAATTCGCAATAGAAAAATTAATGGAGAAATATCAAAATGAAAGTTAAGCTTAATTATGTAGCAAATCAAGTTACTCCTGAAGGTCTTGATGAAGTTCAGAGAATGATTTTAGCTTACAAATTGGGGCAACATGTAGCTTTTTCAGGTTCTCCAGGAACAGGAAAGACAAATCTTGTTGTAGCATTGCCTAAAATAGTCCAAAGACCATTATTTGACACGACATGCGACACTTTTATGACAGAGTCTCCTCTTGTTGGTGCTCCAGAACTTTCAGGGAGTAACGGAGCAACGGTAACGGTTTGGAATAATGGTATAGCCTCAGCGGCCGCAGAACAAAATGGAATATTTTATGGGGATGAATTCGATTTACTGCCAGGATCAGTACAAAAAAGATTAAACTCATTATTTGACGATAGACGATCTATTAGAAGAAGAGACGGAAAAGAAATTAAAGCAGGAGACAATTTCTTTGGGGTGGTTTCTTATAATCCTAGCGATAAGGCCTCAAAAAGAGAATTAGAAGAGTCTGTAGCAGACAGGTTTGTACACTTCAATTTTAATTGAGAAGAAATCCCCACAGCTCTGCTGTGACTGGGTAAAAACTATATAGTTATCTTATTCTAAAATTTATGTATGAATTACATCATGCTT
>JAGVWR010000058.1 GCA_018304205.1 Candidatus Pacearchaeota archaeon
GTAAGTGAAACGCTGGTTGTGCTACTAGTAATTGTTTGGAATAAATAAGGACCAGGAGGAGTTACAACAACACTATTTGTTATGTTAGCAGACAAATTTCCTGTGTTTGTGTTTCTTATTGATGAATCTACTTTTATTTTAGGGGTTTCTTGTAATGCGCTCGTCACTTCAGGATATCCTACTGTAACTGCAACTGTTGTGTTTGCTTTTGCCGCTAAAACAACACTATCTGCAGCAAAACTCATTCCCCTTGGAGTTCCAGAAGGGAAAGTCGCAGTCAAATAATCTGTGCTAAATGTGCTTGATATTTGAGCAATTGTAAATGTTACTGAACAATTATTCGTTGAGTAAGCAATATCTCCAGAATTATTTATACTTATATTTCCAAGTTGTTTACTTTGGAAATATCCTATTTATACTTATATTTCCAAGTTGTTTACTTTGGAAATATCCCGATAATTCTTCAAATGCAGTTGGTCTTACGCTCCAACTGCAATCCCATGTTGCTTCAATTGTATAATTTGCAGTTGTATTTGCATTTCCAAATGAATCATTTCTAAAGATATTATAAGTATAATTTCTTTCTAAATTAGGCAAAGTAATATTTGCAGAATAAATTGTATTTGTAATATTCGACATTGAATAATTTATCCAATTAGTAGAATTATAAAACTGCAAGAATACCTTATCTATTGAAAACAAATCATCTGCAACAGTTGCATTAAATATCAAATTTGCAAGGGGATCTAAGTCATCAGTTGTATTTCCAGTAAATCTGATATTTGTAACATTCGGGGCAGTATTATCCAAAGTGAAAGTCCTAAACAAGGAAGTATTCTGATTTCCTCCTCCATCAGTACAGTTCACATTCCATAAATGCACACCATCACTTAATCCAGAAGCGTTGATATTTGTCAATGTTCCATTAATAACGCTTGAATTTGTATTTTTACTTGTTCCATCAATATATAATATACAAGATAAAGTTGTTGCAATATTGTCTGTTCCAGTAAAATTAAATATTGTGTTTTGCCCAGTTAAGTTGCTCGCGTTTACTGGAGCATTCAATGTAATTTCTGGAGGTATATTATCCGTAAGTATTGTCCATGTCTCAGTATTATTAATATTTCCTTCAGTATCTATTGCACTAGCATTAAAGTAATAAGTTCCAACTAATGCCAATCCAGTAAAGTTAAGATAGAATGGGCTTGTTGTGCTCACGCTCGTATTCAACAAAGCAGTTGAATTATATAATCTTACAGTTATATTTGCTAAATGTGAATCGCTCGCAGTCACATTAACTAAAATGTAAGGCCTTGTTATTGATGTTCCATTGCCATCACTAGGACTTGTAAAATTAATACTTGGAGATACAGTATCAAATATTGTAAAACTATTATTTCCAGAAATCAAAGGCGAATAGAAATTACTACTTCCACTCAATAATTTATAACTTGGCAACAAGTTTGTAGTTCCTAAACTTATATTAAACTGCATATTTGTAGCATCAGAGCTAATATTAACATATTCCCCATAAGTCCATTTCGCCCTTCCTTTGCTATACAATTCTCTTATTTCTCCAGCAGATAAACTTCTGTTGAAAATCATTACTTCGTCTATTGAGCCGTTGAAAAAATGTCCTGTTGCATATGACGTGGATCCAATAGATTTAGCACCATTATAAGAAGAGATTGCATATCCTGCTTGAGCTCCTTGTCCAATTCCATCTTTATATAATTCAACATGCGTTCCATTGTGAACCACAGTTACAAAAATCCAAGTATTAGCAGAAATTGTATTTGCATTAGAACAGATCCAAGCTGTTCCAGACCAAAATCCAATCTTCGTGCTATCTGTGCAGACGCCAGAAACAGCACCAAGAGTTAAACTATATCCAGGATAAGGAAAAGTTGTGTTGTGTCCCCCGACAATCATTTTAAGAGTGGAACCAGTTCCAAGAGAGGTCGGATAAATCCAAGCCGCAATAGTCAACTTAGTTGGACTATTAATTGCTCCAGCCCCAGAAATACTAATATAATCATTCACACCATCAAAATTCATCTGTCTTCCATAAGGAAAATTCCCTAATTTAGTTCCATTGCCACCAATTACAGTCCCATTGTTTATTCCAGTTCTATCCACTACAATTATTACCTTCTAAGTCGCTAGTATTATAATCATAAGATATATTCCACTCTCCAAGTCTTAAACTTACATTAGTGTTAAAGTTTCTTTCAAATCCATTTCCTGTAAAGTTAACTTTATCATTCCCACTTGTAATATTAAAGCTCTTCGTCTCAACAGTTCCAGGGTTCTTAAAACGAGAAGATTGATTATTATAAATATCTAAGATTTCAGTTGAATTTAGCTCTCTTGAGAATATCATTAACTCGTCTAAAGTTCCATTCAATAAAAGTGTTCCATCATGGAATCTTCCTATTTCTACAGGTTGAGTAGTATCTGAAATAGAAGTAAATGTTCCAGAATTAACATCTCTTATCATTGTTTGTTGAACACCATTAAGATAAATTGTAGTTTTATTAACCATTCCAGACTTTGTATTATTGAATGTTACAACTACATGAGTCCACTGATTAAGAGTTATATTATTTGCAGATTTTGCAGAGTCATATGCTCCTGCTGAATTTACACTATTACTATTTTGTTTAACCCACTGGGAAATAGATAATACTCCATTTGCTCCTGCCTGACTTTCTAATGCGGCATTATCAGCAATAGTTATATAATCATTCTTCCCATCAAAACTAACGGCGTCATCATAAACACCATTAGAAAACGTTTGATTGTTTCCAAAATTAGTATAGGTTCCATCTAAATTATTTGAAGTGTAATCATACGCAGTTACAATATCATTACTTCCCGCCTGATATGCTCCATGATTATTATTCCCTGAAGAATCTAGGACTTTAACGTTTGTTGTATCATCCATATTCCACTGTCCAACTAGTCCATTTGTAACTGAATTGTGAGTTCCATTTGTGCCATTGTTATATAATGCAAGTATTTCTCCAGCTGTCAAAGAACGGTTGAAGATTGTTACTTCGTCTATGGAGCCGTTGAATAGATTTGCCATATTTATTTGTGCTCCCAAACTTAATTGCGCGGGATTTCCAAATGCTGAAGAAGGCACTGTTCCTGTTAAAGTTCCTTGTGAAATTTCTCCATTCAGATACATGATAATATCGGTTCCGTTATACACTCCAGCTATATGATTCCATGTTCCAGCAGTTATAGAAGAAGCAGTTACTCTATAATTATCATTGCTTCCAGTTCCTGAAATATCTAAGAAAGGAGTTCCGACTCCTGCGACTGTTGCTCCAAGTTTATATTGTTGTCCAGTTACACCCCACCTTCCAGCTATAGTCTGGTAACCATTTAATCCATTAAGTTTAACCCAAGCAGAAACTGTTAAATTAGTGGTTAAATTTGTACCCTGAGAGTTATCGACAATAATCAAATCATCCTTACCATCAAAATCCCTCGCCCTTGAAACTTTACCAGAAGGATTAATCTTACTGAAAGGAGAATCGCCATCAAGAGGATAATATGCAACCAAGGAGTTGTAAGGAGCCGTGGCTTCAATTTCCAAATGGCTGAAATTAGCTTCATTCGTGCTATTCACATTAAATGCTCCTGCGAAGAAAGTTTGTATTTGATTAGTCTGTATCAATGCATAAGACAATGGCAGAATAACAATTAAAAACATTGCCACAATTAGAACTTTCTTAATTTTATTTAATCTATAATCTTTTCCTTTCATTTTAAATTCCAATTCTACTTATGCGATCTCCGTTATTTTGAATCCACTGTTATGGCTATCTTTATCAAAGCTCCAGTATGCAACTAATTTGTCGTAAGGATTCTGACCATAAATTTGTAAATGTGTAGAGTTAATCTCGAAAGTCGTATTAGAAGAAACACTAATCATATTTGTAAAATGCTTCATCCAACTAAACTGTAAGCAAAGATAATTATTAAAAAGAATAGCACTAGTAAATAGATTTTCTCTTCTATTTCTAATCAATTCGTTCACCATCTTTTCAAATTATATTTTAGAGAAAGAGTTAGTATATAAACTTAGCTATTATGTTATTAATATATACTTAATAGTAATATACTAAAGAGAAGAAGATAAATCGAAACTTAGACGAAAGATTTAAATAATACTAAACACATAATATGTAATACAGAATGAAAGAAAAATTAATGACCTTTAGGTTACCTTTAGAAATTGACATTGAAATAGAAAGAATTGCAAAACTTGAAGACAGCGACAAATCTAAGTTAATTAGGGAATTAATAATATCAGGAATCAAAGAAAAGAAAATTGAAGAGTTAATTAAGCTATATGAAAAAGGAAAAGTTACATTATGGAAAGCTGCACGTTTAGCCAAAATTTCTCTATGGGAAATGATAGAGATTGTGAAAGAAAGAAAGATACCTGCCCAGTATGGAGAAACCGAACTAAAAAAAGATATTGAAGCATTAAAAGAATGATTATCTCTAATTCAAGCCCATTAATTTACCTATCGAAACTTGACAGACTTTATCTATTAAAAGACCTTTTTAAGAAGATTCTAATACCCAATGAGGTGTATGAAGAAGTAGTTGTTGTAGGCAAACAAAAGAATTTCTATGATTCCTTAAAAATTGAAAATGCCATTAGGGAAGGATGGATAGTAATTAAAGAGGTTAATGGTTTTAAAGAACTAGAAATGTTTTCTTCAGAGATTGATTTAGGAGAACTGGCAGTAATAAAACTTGCAAAAAAAGAAAATCCTGAATTAATCTTAATTGATGATGCTTCCGCAAGAGTGATTGCGGAAAGTTTTGGATTTAAAGTTAGAGGAACAATATATGTATTACTCTCTGCATATAAAAGAAAACTAATAAAGAAAACTGAAATAAAAGATTTAATTGACAATTTAGTTTTAACAGGTTTTAGAATATCTCAAGAGTTTTACATCCAGATCATGAAATTGCTAGAAGATTATAAATCATAACAAAAGATTTAAATAGCTGTATACATACATGTATCTATGACAAGAGTAATCTCCATATCAGACGAAGCCTACGAAAAACTAAGCAAATTAAAAAAGGAGAAATCTTTTTCAGAGATAGTTTTA
>JAGVWR010000031.1 GCA_018304205.1 Candidatus Pacearchaeota archaeon
ATTGCTATTTAATGCCTCCTGGAAGCACAGCACTTGATTTTGCATTTAGATTACATACAGATATAGGAAAGAATTTTGTCAAGGCAATTCATATAAAGACAAAACAAGCTGTTGGAAAGGATTACAAATTGAAACATTTAGATGGTTTAGAGATAATGACAAAATGATAGCGAATAGATAAACAATACTACAGTTTGCAACTCAATTTATGAATTCTCTTTGAGGTTTAGAATTTCCTGGATCTTGATCGTGCAAGGAGAATTTTAAATGAGCAACCAACTTCTGTGGTTTATTTATCTGAAGGAAGAGTGTTAAGCACTTATATGGTTTTATTGAGACATGATCATAAACTGACTAATTCTTTATACAAAACTATAGCTGCACACTATGAGCCTTCTCACAGAAGGAAAGATATTCTAGAAAACTTGAATTTGGTTATACAAACTTACAATCAATTAATAATGTCGTGTCCGAAATAGTTTTTTATAGTGGTTTTTATATAGATAATTATGAAAATAAAGAACCTAGTAAAAAGCCAAGAATTTTATAGAAACCAGATCAGAAAATGATAATAAAAGTTTTCGCTAAGCCTGGAAGTGATAAAGAAGAGATTGAAAAGATTTCCGAAACAGAATACAAAATTTATATAAAAGAAAAGGCGGAAGATAATAAAGCTAATATTGCAATAATAAAATTATTGAGTAAATACTTTAAAATCCATTATAAAAAAATAAAAATAAAAAATCCTCGATCAAGAGATAAAATAGTTGAAATAAAATCTATGCAATAATCCTTATATATGTCAATTTTTGTTTATATTTGTGAAAGTAACTCTTAAAGTTAGGTTTAATGCTTCATCTGAAAAGTTTGAGAAGTTTAATAATGGAATGTATTTAGTTTACATCCCATTTGAACAGGATGCACAATCGGCAAATTTATTAAAGGAGCTTATTTCTAGAAAGCTAGGGATTCCAATGAATAGAGTTTCATTTGAGGGAATAAGTTCAGTAACAAAAAACTGGATTTTCGAGATATAGTAAGATTTAAAAAAAAGGTAAAAAATGAAATACGAATATGCTCTGGATTTAAGAAATAGAATGGTAGACATTATTAAAACTCTTGGAATGAATCATGTAAATGTAAATAGGGTTGAATGCATAAGAAGTTTTGGTTCAAGTACCAAAAGAACACTAGCCAGATGCCATGCTCTTGGGAAAGTTATGCAGAAAGGAATGAAAACAGACGCGTTTTACACAATAGAATTCCTTGAAAAGTTCGAGAAATTATCAAAGGTTGAACAAGATAAGGTGATTATCCATGAATTAATGCATATTCCTAAGGCTTTTGGTGGAGGATTTAGGCAACACGATTTCGTATGTGACGAAAATGTTGAAATAATGCATCAAAAATTTTTAAATATAAAGAAATCAAGGTATTTTTAGAATGAAGATATTATATAAAAAAAGAGGTGTTGATATTTCTATTAAGGAAACTAGATTTTTTGGCAAAAGCTTTGGACTAATGTTTAAAGGAAGAAACACAAAAAATTTACTTTTTGTATTCAGTAAATCAAGCAGAGCAGTCTTAACTTCTTTATTTGTATTCTTTCCTTTTATCGCAGTTTGGCTAGATTCAAAAAACACAGTCGTTGACTGGAAGTTTGTGAGACCCTTTTCGATAGTTATATCGACGACTAAAAAGTTTGAAAAAATAATAGAAATTCCTATAAACTATCAAAATAGGAAAGTTATAGAGTTTTTCGTCGATGACTGTAGTGTCCGCTATTAGTGTCCTCTCTATGATTTAAGTTGCTCATTGTTTTTATGTCTTTTGTTTATTTTCTCTTCTTGTCTAGGAAAGCTTGATAGGGAGTTCTAAGCTTTCCATTCGTTAAGCTTCTATGTGGTCGTTTGTAGTTGTAATGTTCGATTGCTTTGTCTAGACTTCCAATTACGTTCCAAAGACGTTTTATCGTCCCTATAACTCTCTCTGCCTTTCCATTAGCCTGTGGATGCTTAATCCTTGCAAGAATATGTTTTGATCCAGCTTCTTTAACTGATTCTGTGAATCTACTTGCGTTGAATTTCTTTCCTTCTGCTTCAACAGAAACAAACTGAGTTCCATGATCTGTATGAGTTAGCTTTGGTATTCCCCATTTCAAACTTTTCTTAAAAACTTTTATTGTGTTATCCATATTTGCATTGTCAAACTCTCCATATCCAGTTATAAAACGTGAAGCATCATCAATGAAGATGATGCCTTGTCTTCTTTTATGTTCAAACCAATCTGCATGAACTAAACTTAAACTATGTTTTCTTTCATATCTTACCCAGCTTCTTCTATGTTTTTTCTTCTGTTCTTCTCTTGCTAATTTTGCTTCCAGCAAAATTTTATGGATTCTGTTATGATTGATATGGATGCCTTTCTCATCGAGGTATTGTTCTATCATTGTTGCTCCTGTTATGATTTCTTTATACGCTTGAATAACAATATTTCTTTCCTCATTTGTTATTGGTCTTGGCTTTCTTCCACATTTTAGCAGTATAGGATCTTTGCATTTCCTGTATTTCTTGGCAACTCTCCTTGCATGTCTTGCTGTTATCTTTTGCTGTTTTCCTATCGTGTAAAAACCTAGTTCCCTCCTTTCACTTTCTTTAACAATCCATTTTATCTTTCGCTTGTTTAGTTTCTTCATAAGAACCTGCTCTACAGCAGGTCTTATCTTCTTTACCGAGAGGACATTATTTCTGGATAAGACATTAAATAAAATATTAGAAATGTTTAAAAACGATTAAAATCATTCTTTTCTATATCCAAAATTAGTCATTTTTCTATCATTTTCTAATTTTTCAAATGTCTTCAGAAAGGTTTTTATACTGATTTTCTTCGACAGTGGAGGCACAAAAAGTAAATGAACCTGAAAAGGAAATTTAGTTTGTGTATTGGATTTCTTAGATCTAATTACCCCAATTTAATATTGATTGAAAGGAGGGGTGGTAAATATGGAACAATTAAAGCGATTCAATGCAATAATTCTTTCTCCTTATGTCAAGAAACTTGACAGAAAACCACACCTTTCAAGGTGTGGTCGTTTCTTGAGCATCCAAAGCATGAGTACCTTTTCAAACTCCACCTTTAAAGGTGGAGTGGCACATCATGCTTTTGATATCAAGAGAGATTTTAACTATTCTAATCTTATCAGTGATAAAGGTAGGAAAATTGTACGATTAGAGCCAGAAGGTTTAGGAATATTTGGTCAATTCCTTTATGAATCTGAAATAGAAAGAATACCTTATTTAGGAGATTTAATTTTTGTTGGAAGTACAGAAGGTAGCGAACGCGGAGTAAGAATAATGAGCAAAAATAGAACTCCAATTGTAAGATATAGTAAATTCTATGGCGGGAAAAGCGGATATACGGGAAGAACACCCGAAGAAGGAGGCTATTCTTTTGATATGCCAAAGGACGTAGAATACATAAAGGAACTTTTGGAAAACGATTCTTTCTTAGAAGCAATTCTTGAAAGAAGTCCAGAAAGAGTAAGAGCTTCTTTGGAAAAGCTAAATGAAAGATTGGCAAAACCGATTATAGCAACTCCTTTTCTTGAGCGGGCATTAATGAAAGATTAAACAAACTATTTTTTTTCTAAGATTAATCTAGTACACATTAATATTTAAACCTCTAAACTAATTTCAGTATTTAAAATAGAATAATTTATAAATATAATTTTATACTTTACATAATGAGGTGGAATGTTCTCTTAGCAGTTCTTTTATTCGTCATAACTCTCGGTTTAATATTTTTAGGAATGCCTTTATATGTTAGTTTTATATTTATCCTTTTAACTTTAATATTTGGAGCAAGAGTTCTTGGGGATGCAACCGAAGAGATTGCAAATTATTATTCTCCAACCGCCGGAGGACTAATGAATGCGACTTTTGGAAACCTTCCAGAGCTTATTATAGGATTTTTTGCACTTAAAGAAGGATTAGTTGATGTTGTCAAAGCGTCCTTAACAGGATCTATTTTTGGAAATATTCTTTTAGTTTTTGGAATTTCTATTTTTATTGGAGGATTTAAACATAAAGAATTTAAATTATCAAGGCATGAATCCAACGTAAGTTCTACAATGCTTCTGATTTCAGCCTTTTTACTATTAATACCTTCAATTCTTTTCGTATTTCATGAAGAGAAATATGATGTTAATATTAGTTATGCTGTTGCGGTAGTATTATTTATTTTATATATAGCTTCAATGATATTTTCATTTTATACACATAAGAAATACTTTGCAACAGGAGAGCATGAAAAACCCAAGATGAAAAAATGGCATGCTGTTTTATTAATGATCGGTTCAATAATAATTCTTGCAGTTGTTTCAGAACTATTTGCCGCAAGAATCGAAACAATTGCCCATGCACTACATTGGGGAGATTTGTTTATCGGTGCGATTTTAGTAGGCATAGTTGGAAACGCTGCTGAGCATCTTAGTGCGATACAATTTGCAAGAAAGAATAAAGCAAGTCTTGTTTTAAATACGGCAATCGGATCTTCCTTACAAATAGCTATGTTTGTCGCCCCAGTTCTTGTTTTAATATCTGTTTTAGTAGGAAATGTGATGTCATTAGCATTTTTACCTATTGAAATAGTAGCTATTTTGCTTTCTATTTTATTAATGAATGAAATATCAAAGGACGAAGCTGTTAACTGGCTTGAAGGCTTACAGCTTCTTGTTTTGTATATAATTATTGCGATTGTGTTCTTCTTTTACGGGTAAAGGGCTCTTAAGAAATAATTTCTGGATAACACATAAAATACAAAAATCCAAACCTTTATAATCCCTATTTATCTGTAAATAAAATGAAAGGCAAAGTAAAATTTTTTAACGAAATCAAAGGTTTTGGATTCATAATTGGAGAAGACGGAAAAGAATACTTCGTGCATAGCACAGGTTTAAGTGGTGGAGTTTCTGTAAAAGAAGGAGACGCAGTTACATTTGAAATAGAAAAAGGCGATAAAGGTTTTAAAGCAGTCAAGGTTTCTAAAGATTGATTGAATTAATAAGTCTGCTCAATAATCATGAAAACACAAAATTGTCTCGAATGTAAGAAAAGTTTCGAAGTAAGTCCAAATGTTAGATTCAAAAGAAAGTATTGTAAAAAATGTAGCGAAAAGAGAAAGAAGATGTGGGACAACCAATGGAAAGTCAAGTTTGAAGACCTAGATGACGAATAAATTATCTACCAAACATTCTATTTCGTGAAACATGCCTTCTAACGCTTCTTCTTGAAAAACTTCTGTTCTCTCTGCTTCCACCCCTATGTGATCTTCTTCTATCGTCTCTTCTCTGTCCTTGATTATTCTGCCTGTTTACTTTTCTATCCATATTTGAACTAAAATTGATCGAAATAATTCTTTCTAATTTTGGAGTATTAAGTTTTTCGATTTTAAAAGTTCCTCTAGAAATTTGCCTAAATTCTCCATGATCCCCAGGGCAAACAAAACTAACCGCAATTCCATTTTTCCCTGCTCTTGCAGTTCTTCCTATTCTATGAATATATTCATCTGGAGTATTTGGGATATCAAAATTGTAAACATGAGTGACTCCTTTGATATCAAGTCCTCTTGCAGCAACGTCTGTGCAAACAAGAACAAGCGTTTCTCTTTGATGAAATGCTTGTAATGTATCACTTCTCCTATTCTGGCTTAACCCCCCATGAATAGCAAGAGCATCTATTCTTTGTTGATTAAGAGCTTTAGCTAAACGATCTACATTTCTTCTTGTGTTACAAAATATCATTGCCACACCACTTTTTTGTAAGTTTAATAAATGCAATAACAAAGAGAATTTTTCTTCTGTTGAAATGTCATAATAAGTCTGATATAATTTTGAAGGATCAACTTGATTATCTACAGAAATCCTGACAGGATTAATCATGTATCTTTCAGCTATATGGTTAATTTCTCTTGAAATTGTAGCAGAAAAAAGAAGTGTCTGTCTGTCTTTAGAACAAGATTTAATTATAGATTCAACGTCTCTTATGAAACCCATATCGAGCATTCTGTCTGCCTCATCAAGAACAAGAAATTTCACCCTACTAAGATTTAACGTTCTTCTCTTCAAATGGTCAAGTAATCTTCCAGGTGTTCCTACAACAATATCAGAAAACCTTAAGTCTCTTATTTGCGAGTCCATTCCAACTCCGCCATATACTTCTCTTATATTTAGTCCGGTATGTCTTGAAAAAGATCTTAAGCTTCTTGCTACTTGTTCTGCAAGCTCTCTTGTGGGAGTTAATATTAATGCCTGTACACCACTTCCTCTTTTAATTTTATCAACAATTCCAGCTCCAAAAGCTAAAGTTTTTCCAGATCCTGTAACAGAGCTACCAATTACATCTTTACCTTCCATAACAAGAGGAATTGTTTTTTCCTGGATCTCACTAGGTTCACTAAATCCTGAAGATTTAATGGTATTTAACATACCTTCACTTAATTTCAAATGTCTGAATTTTTCCATGTTTATAAAAAATAGAAATATACTATTTCTCGATAATATAAATTTTAGAGCCCATTTAAATCTATTCATTTAATAATTCGAGGGAGATATATTTGGATTATTATCTAACGAATATCTAACTTCTGCGATGTAATTGTATCCATCTTTAACAATAATACCTATTATTTTCTCTGCATCATCAGTCTCTACGTCTTTAGTCATAACACAATAGAAAAATCTAGATTCCTTAAGATACATTATTTCACAGCTATTAAAATATTTTTCCCCGCCACCATCAAAAGCATGAGTGCCTTTTCAAACTCCACCTTTAAAGGTGGAGTGGCATATCATGCTTTTGATATATTTTTTACCGACGATAAATTAATAATTTGATTGTTTTTTGAAATTCAAGTTCAATAACACTCCGGGGCACCGACCTAACAAAAAGATAGTTTTATAATTCTAATTTTTATGACAATCTTATGAAATGGATAGCAATTAGCGGTAGTTGGAGAAAAACAAATGAACAAGTTGAAGCGGATGTAAGAAAAGTAGTAAGAGAGATTATAACTAGCGGGAAGGGTATTGTATCTGGTGGCGCTTTAGGAGTAGATTATATTGCTACTGATGAAGCTTTAACATTGAACCCTTCTGCAACCCAAATTAGAATTTATCTACCCACCACATTGCAGATTTATTCAGCACATTACAGAAAAAGAGCAAAAGAAGGAGTTATTACAAGCACTCAAGCAGAACTGCTTATATCTCAGTTGGAAAGATTGGTCAGAATCAATAAAGACGCAATAATAGAAAATCGAGATAATGAATTGGTCAATCAGGAAACTTATTATAAAAGAAATATGAGAGTTATAGAATCTTCTGATGAATTGGTTGCTTTTCATATAAATGGAAGCGAGGGAACATTAGATGCAATTAACAAAGCTAAACAAAAAGGAATACCTGTTAAGAAGTTAGAATATACTATAAAATAATTCCTCCTCGGCAAAATATCGCTTAAGTGAGGTATGTTAACCCTAAGGACGTACGCCCCCACGATTAATAAACATCAGATTTAAAGTAATTAATCAAGTCGCAGGTTTATAGAAGTATAACAAAATATTACTAGATTCTCTAATTAAAATAGTTTTTCGCAAAATAATTCTTTGTAAAATAATAATAGAAAAGGTTGGACATGTTGGGCAAGGTGGACATGAAATTAGTTATAAGAATATATTTACAAAATAATAAAAAATAAAAAAATTAAAATTATTTAAGAGAAACTTTATTTTTGTTCTTCTGAAGAAGGTTCTTCTTTCTTTTCTTCTTCTGTTTCTTCTTTGTCCTCTGATTCGTCTTCAGAGGTTTCGTCTTCCTTTTTTGTTTCTTCTTCCATAAAAATAAATAGAATGAGGGTATAAAAGTGTTTGTATAATTTTGAAAAACCTAAACTGATAACATTTATCAACCTGTAATTATTAAGTTATTTATGAAGAATAAAAGATACACTTTCAGAAATTATATTGAATATATGAAAGATAATCCTAAAGAATTATGGTTTAAGATGAGATTATATGGTTGGGGTTGGGTTCCTGTAAGTTGGGAAGGTTGGTTAGTTGTTTTAGGATTTATTGGAATTTTATTATTGAATGGTTTTTACTTTGCTTCTAAAATATCTCCAAATAGACAACCAACTACTTTTGATTTAGGTTTATTCTTTGGAGTTATGATTGTATCAATAGTTCTCCTATTCTGGATTTGTTATAAGAAAGGCGAATGGCCTAAATGGAATTGGGGATTGAATAAATAAAATTATTAATTAATTTTTAAATTATAATTTAAACTATTTAGACCCCAGCTAAAAAATAAATTCATAAATAGAAAAATTTCTTTATTTATTGTGGAAAATAATAACACCTTTTTGGAACTAAGGCGAGAAGCTTTGAAACAGTTGCTTATTCAAGCAAAGAAAGAACACAACAAGCCGCTTTACAAAAAGCTGATGCTGAAGCTAAAACAGATCTCATCTGGTGAAGGTGGAGGGGATTCCGATGCAAACTAGTAACCAGAGCATTAACAGGGTCCTAGCGCAGGTACGACGCCATCCTCTTTATAGTATACATTATGGAATCCATGGCGGTGCTTATATCTCATGTTCTCTCGAGAGAAAATATTGTGTGAAAGGAGGTATTCGTAAAAATGAAAAAAGCAACCAAAAACGCAATGATAATCACGATGATTGCCATTATAATTTTTAATCTTCTTTGTTTAGGTGTTAATTTGATAGGATTAGGATTGAACTTTTTTTCTAAAGCATAGCCAAAGATTAATCCAATAACTACCCCTACCAATAAACTGATTGCACTATTGTCAAAAGGTATTCCTATTAACAATCCAAACATAATACCAAAGCCAGAACCTATTGACAGCCAATGCCCCTCTTGGTATCTTTGTTGTTGTTTCATCTTCCCCAGCCCCATTTAGGTTTTTCTCCTTTCCAATAGCCAAAAGCAAATATAATCGCAATCATCAACAAAAATCCTATAAGCACTGCTCCAGGAGCATCATCAGTTTCTCCGAGATAAAGGCTCGCGATGAAAATAGCTAAACTTATTACCACTACAAGCCAACCCTGCCATTTTACTGGAATCCATCCCCAGCCATAAAGTTTTCTCTTAAACCAATATCCTTTAGGATTATCTTTCATATATTCAATATAATTTCTGAAAGTGTATTTTTTCATTTTCTTATTTTTCTTTCCAAAGTAATTCTTAATTAAATGACCTACAAATGCAAAAAATAATCCACTTAATAATAAGGTAATTATCACTATTCCTGCTATATCATCTCCAGGATTAAGTTTAGATATTATAAATATTAAAAGAAGACTAACTATAACACCAAAAATGAAACCACCAATTGTGCCTTTATTTCTCATGATTAGCCAGTAAACAATAGCTAAAATACCTGCGAAGATGAATCCAACAAATAGCTCACCCTCTCCGTAAAAAATACCCCGAATACCTACAATTATAAAGAATATGAAAAAACCCAAAAATATTACTTGAAGTAATTGATAATACCATTTTTTGTGAAATGTTTCCTTTTTCATTTTTTCTTTTTCTCAACAACCACCCAAACTTTATTTCTATAATTTGAAGTAAGAGCAGGGAGAAGATGTGATAAAAATTGTTCTGCGGTTACTTTTCGGATAATTCCTTTTCCACTTTTCTGTTTCCATCCTTCGCTATCTTTATACCAAATTTGTTTTCGTCCATTTTTAGTTATAAGATAAGTTATACATTCATCATTTTTCATAATATTATTTAATAATAGCCTGTTCATAAAGGTTTACAAAAATGAATTATTATTCAGATAATTTTTTGATTTCTTCCCTTAACATTCTATTCCTTTCTTGAGGGCTTTTTCTCTGTCTTTTAACCATTTCTCTGGTGTATGTGGTCGTATCTTTTCATAGCTGTATAAATCAGATCCTTCTTTTAAGGAATCTGTCTATCAACCCATACGCCTCAGATTATAGACAAATTATCTCACGCCCCCACGATACTTAACATCTGCAAAAATAAGTACCAAGGGGTCTACATTACTTTCTCTTCTTTTTTTTCTTAGAAGATTTTCTAGATTTTAGCCATTTTCTTATTTTTTTCACTTTGGAATTTTTACTCTTTCCACTCGGATTTCTTCCAGAACCTTTTCCCTTCACACCCTTCCTTTTTGCTTTTACCATAATTGAATATAGCTGACTCTGGACTCGGTGGAAGAGTGCCTTAAACAATTATCGAAATCAATCTTAACCTATCGACTTGCTTTAAAGGTGATCTCTTACGCGTCATGAAGTAGCTTAACAAGCTCAGGTTTCGTATGGCGAGTTATAGTCCAGTCGCCACATTAATAGCCGAGGGCTTGACAGAGGCTTTTATGAACACATCCTTTCCAGGACAACCGATTTGTCCAGTCAGCATAGATAATTAAATTTAATCCAGCTTAAATACGTAACTTACTACTCAAAGATTAATACGAAATCGGACAGTATCTAAGAAATAGCAAATAATTTAAAGCTCTTTTAACTATTACATAATAATGAATATAGATTTCAATATAGAGAGTAAAATCTCTAGATATCGTTCAAAAAGAAGAGTGATTATAACTCTGTCAGTTATAATCTTGGCAATTCTTTACACTTTCCTAGAAAAATCGGCAATTATTGGATCTTTATCTGCAATAGTTCTTCTTGTAATATTTTATTTAGCAGATCATTTATTTAACTTAGATTTTAAAAAAAGGCATTATTTATTTATAATCATAATTTCTATTTCGACTTTCTTATTAAGTTCACTATATTATGTACACCCGCAATATGATAAGATTCAACACTTTGTTCAACCATTAATAATTTGAATGTTTTCTTCTATTGTATTCCATATGGTGAATAAACTTAAGTTGGAAAGAAAATGGAAATTAACTTTTACTTTTTTCGTAATAGTTGCAGCAGCAGGCATACACGAATTAGCTGAATTTGGTCTAGATTATTTCTTTGATTGGAAACTGCAAGGTGTCTTTGATTGGAAACTGCAAGGTGTCTTTGCTCGTGATTTAACTGGAATAGAAAAATATGAACTCTTATTGGATAGAAACGATGATACTATGATAGATCTTCTTCTCGGGGTTCTAGGATCTGGCGTTCATGTACTTTATCTAGCCATTTTCTATAATAAATTCAAAAGATATTATTAGCAGCCATACAGTTGTTTTAATTCTTCGAGAGATTTATATCCGTATTCTATCTTTCCGTTAGCGTACCATGCAGGTATACTTCGTAAGCTTTTGCATCTTTCATCTATAATAACTCCCGTAGAAGAAGTTTCACATACAATCTTATTTAATTTTTCTATTGTCTCTCCAAATTCTTTTTCTTGTCTCTCGCAATCAGCGCAATAAACCCCAGTATAAAATTCTGCGTCTTTTTCATTCATACACTTAACAAGTTTAATTTTTTCATCATCCCCAGTTACATACCCAGTAACTTTAGAAAACCAATCACTAAAAAAGTAAAGTCCAAACACAACTAACATAAGTAATAGAAGACTAACAAACGTTTTAACTCTAAAATCCATCATCTATTAAAAATAACTCAATTTTTATAGTTTATGATTTGATTTAGATAGTAATTTCTTCTTTATGTCAAGAAACTTGACAGAAAACCACACCTTTCAAGGTGTGGTCGTTTCTTGAGCATCCAAAGCATGAGTGCCTTTTCAAACTCCACCTTTAAAGTCCACCTTTAAAGGTGGAGTGGCACATCATGCTTTTGATTTCCATTAAACATGTTTATGATGCAAATATCTTTATAAATTGAATAAATACATTATATTCATGATAACTTTCCTAAGAAAGAGAAAATTAAGTTCACAATCAATAGAAACACAGGATACAAAAGAAAAAATTTATGGGAGAGATCAAAGAGTGTTTGTCCCCGCTTATTTACATCAGTTGTCTGATGCAGAAATGAAAGATTTGGAAGGCAATGAAATAAAAGTTACTCATATAGGAAGAACTGATATAGTCAAAGATGAAAGGGACTTAATGCTAAGACTTAGTAGTGAAAGAAATTTAACTGGCAAACTGCTTGGAAAGAGTTTCACTAAAATAGATGGATACACGTTTGCCTGGCAATATGTAGGAAAATGTCCGATTCATAGTATCTTGAGAGTTCTACCCATAGATGCAGAAAAAATAGCGCTCGAATTTTCTCACGGAAAAATGTTCAAAGTTTCAGTTAATCATTATCTAATAGATCATGGAGATCTCATGGATCATCATCCTAAAGGGCATCCTTATTCCTGCAATATTTTAAATAATTATGAGAATCTTGCTTATCAATTGAAAGATACAATTTCTTATTAGATGTAATAAACACATCAGAAACGTTTATAAAAGAAAATTCATATAGTAATATATGACAATCTGGTTATGGGCAATTCTAGCATTAGTCGCTTTAGTAGTAATCATATTCATCTACTATTTCAATAAAATTGTAGTTCTTGAAAACAGGATAGACAATTCACTTTCTCAAATAGATGTTCAATTGAAAAGAAGAGCAGAACTAGTTCCAAACCTAATCAGCACAGTAAAGGGATATGCAAAGCACGAGTCAAAAATAATGAAAGAAGTCACAGATGCAAGAAAAGCCCTAGTCTCTGCTACAAATATTCAGTCAAAAGTAAAGGCAGGAGCAGAGCTTCAAAATGCCTTAAAATCTATTTTTGCCATAGCCGAAAACTATCCTCAATTGAAAGCAAACGAAAATTTCCTAAATTTGCAGCAGGAATTAGCAGCAATTGAAGATAAAATAGCATACTCAAGGCAATTCTACAATGATTCTATATTAAGCTTTAATAATTCAGTAGAAACATTCCCTGGAAGTATTTTTGCAAGTATGATGGGTAAAAAGGAAAGAGATTTCTTAGAGATACCTAGTGAACAAAAAGCTGTTCCAAAGGTTGAATTCTAATGGAATTCCTAGCAAATCTAAAAAACGAATTTGTTGAAGGAATGCATATTCATAAATTAGCTATTGTGAAAGGATCTTCATACGATTTAGTTGGAATAAGGGCACATAGGCCTTATCCAGAGCATTTTCACAAAAAATCAAAAGCTGTTTTTTACATAATATATGGTGAAGGTAAAATAATTCTAAATGGAAAGAAGGAAAATTACCTTGATGGTTCTGTTTTCTCAATTCCGCGAGGAATGAAACACGGTTTTGAGCCCCTTTCAGATACTCTTTTCCTCTCAATCCAAACCCCACCAATAAAGCACGCAAAAACCGGCAAAGAAGATGTTAATTTCTAAGATTATTTAAATTGCCAGCCACCATAAAAAGTATTTTAAAGTCTGTTTACAGGAAAGACTGATGGAGAGGTTGATTTTTGATTCTAACGGGAAAATTGCGGGTCTGGACGGACAAATTGTCAAGCCAAATACAAAATTTAAGCAACAATCAAACTACAAAAAAACAAGTTTATCAGAATATGACGGCAGTGAAAATGAAGATCAAGACGAATTTGCAGAAGTGTTGAAGAAATCACAAGACTTAGAGTTCCTAAAAGAAGAGCCAATTGGATTTCAAAATATATATGAACATGCCTTTTGGAGTTTGCATTCTGAAAAAGAATTTCTTAAGCCCTTAAAGTTCTCAAACGAGAAAACACAGGAAGATGTCGTAAAAGAAATTGTAAATCTGATAAAAAATAATAATAAAATAATCTTTCTGCATGGAACCTGTGGTACTGGAAAAAGTGCAATTGCATTAAATATAGGAAGAATTCTTGGAAAGACTAGCGTAGTTGTACCAGTAAAAAATCTTCAAAAGCAATATGAAGAAGATTATATGGGGAAGAAATATCTTATTAAGAAAAATGGTGAAAAAATGAAAATTGCTATGATTACTGGGAGGCAAAATCATGATTCAATAATAAATCCTGGGCAGTCATGTGCCGATCCCTCTCTTCCAGAAAATATTAAAATAAGTGAAAAAAACTTAGAACAAATTGAAGAATACTATAAAGCAAACCCCAATATCAATAATAAGGATATGCCAGATTTAAAAGATTTAAGAAGAATATCAATTGCGCCCTCTAATCCTTATTGGAGCCCTATTCTTCCCTCAGATTTTGAACTTAACGTTTTAAAAGACGCCCAAAAGAAGAAATATTTGGGATGTGATGGTAGAGAATATACTTTTTATCACAGAAAAGAAGGTTGTTCTTATTATGATCAGTATCTAGCTTATATGAAGGCAGATGTTATAATATATAATGCTGCAAAATATCTAACTGAACTAAGCATGGGCAGAAAACCAATGACTGATGTAGAAATAATAGACGAAGCTGATGATTTTCTAGATTCTTTATTCCAACAGCAAGAAATTAATCTAACAAGGCTTCATAATTCTATAAAAGTTCTTGCTCCTGATTCTCAGAAGGCAGTTGAAATAAAAAACAAACTAATAGAGTTAATAGATTTGGAGGAAAAAAACAAAAGAATTTTAGGGGTAGACGAAAAAAAAGTATTTCATGTAAGCGAAACAAAAGTGAAAGAAATTTTAGAATTATTCTTGAAAAGCTCAGAATTCCAGTCAGAAGTAACAATAGACGAACTTAGCTATGCAAATAAAGCATTAGAAGCAGCAGAATCATTTGAAGATTCATTATCGGAGGTTTACTTAACATTTAGGAAATTTGAGGACAATCTTCTTGTAAAGTTAGTAAGTACAAATTTATCTGCTAAAATTGAAGATTTGCTTTCAAAAAGTAAGTCTATAGTATTTATGTCTGGAACGCTTCATTCAGAAACTGTACTAAAGAATATATTTGGAATAACCAATTTTAAAGTAGTCGAAGCTGAAACAATAAACTTTGGTAATGTAGAAATAATAAGAACAGGTAAGGAAAAAGACTGCAAATACTCAAATTTCTCAGCTGGAAAACACACAAGAGAAGAATACCTTAAAGCTCTAGATTTTTGCATTCAGAAAGCAAAGAAACCAACATTGATACATGTAAATGCCTTTCAAGATTTACCTAATGACCTAGAAAAGCAATCCTTTATGTTAAACAATTTAATGTCTGCAGATTTTTTATATAACCTTCAGATACAAGACAAAACAGGAAGAAATATCAGCTTATTTAAACAAAAACTTTCAGATTGTTTATTTACAACAAAATGTTCAAGAGGTGTTGATTTCCCAGGAGATATGTGTAATTCTATTATATTTACTAAGTATCCCAATCCAAACATATCTGATACTTTCTGGAAGATCTTACAACAAACCCATCCAAACTACTTTTGGGAATTCTATAAAGACAAAGCAAGAAGAGAATTTATCCAGAGAATATACCGAGCAGTAAGATCAAAAGACGATCAGGTATATATTTTGTCTCCTGATTCTCGTGTTCTTGACTCTGTCAAAGAATTCCAAGTGAATGGAAATTCATTATACCAATGAACAATAGATACTAAAGTATTCCTATTAATTTCTCTTTCCAACTCATTCAACAAACTTTTAACCCTCGCTCTTCAATCCAATAAGCTTATAAATTCTTCATATCAAATAAAAAAATGGACGAAATAAGCGTTTGCATACCTGCCCACAACGAAGAATCCAGTTTAGCTAGAACTCTACATTCTATTATAAATCAGCAAAATGTACCCAAGCTAGAAATAATTGTATGTGCAAATGGTTGCACAGATAAAACAGAAGGAATAGCCAGAGACTATGAAAGAGCTTTTTCTCATGTTCACTTAATTTCAACTGGTGTTCCAAGCAAAGCAAATGCTTGGAATCTTTTGATAGAAAGAGCGCAAAACGATTTTGTTGCTTTTGCAGATGCGGATGTAGTTGTTAGACAAGGAGCATTTTCATATTTGACTGAAACTCTAAAAGCCAATGAACAACTTGCTTTGGTAGGTGCGGCAGGCATTCCTTTAAAGATTGGGCAACCATTGCTTGAGCGTTACTTTCTAAGATATTTAATCCCAGATGAAGTTGGACAATCGTTTGTAAGAGGAGGATTATATGCAGTAGAAAAACGGAGATTAAAAAAAGAATTATCTAAAAGGGAGTTTACAAAAATGCCTGAGATAATTGCAGATGATAGATTCCTCCAGCTTGTTTGTAGTCCAAAGGTATGGGCTATAGATAGAAGAGCGCAATTTTACTTTAGATCTCCGACATTAGCTGACGCTCCTTCAGTTTTTGCAAGGTATAAAAAAAGCGATAAACAATTAAACCTTCTTTTTGGATTTGATCTTCCACAATTAGATCCTGAAAAAATAACTCTTAGATTAGCTTACAAAAAATTAAAACGATTAATAAAAATTGAGAATCCAGTAACAAAAATTGATGATGCTCTGGGTTTTATATTTAGAAAATATTTTGAATATCAGGTTAGAAAGGCTTCGGATAGTAATACAAGATGGCCTGTGGCAAGATCAACAAAGATACCAATTCCTTATTCTATAGAATAAACTTAATTTTGAATTTTATTTGATTGGATAATTATTTTCTTCCAACATTCCTTAGAGCAACATCCTTGGAATTTTATGTCGCAGTTAGGACAAATGACAAAAAGATCGTTGCATTCAGGAACCCTGCAATTTCTATATTGATCACACTTTGTCTTACAATGCCTACATTTAGTAATTGGCCCAGATTTCATATTAATATCAGATTTAAGTCTCTTATCAAATACAAAACAAGTTCCTTCCCATACACTATCTGGATATTTTTTCCCAAAAGTCAATATTCCACCATGCAATTGAGAGACATCTTTAAAACCTTCTTGTATAAGATAAGCAGAAGCTTTTTCACATCTTATTCCTCCGGTGCAATACATAACAACTTTTTTGTCTTTTAACTTTTCAAGTTTTTCGACAGCTTTTGGAAATTCAGTAAAGTTTTCTATTGGCAAAGTTACAGCGTTTTTAAATTTACCAACTTGCCATTCATATTCGTTTCTGGCATCTAAGATCACAACATCCTCTCCAGAATTATACAAGTCCAAAAATTCTTCGCTACTTATATGTTTTCCCTTACTATTTAAATCAACATCTTGCTGAAACTTAATAATCTCAGATTTAACCTTAATAACAATTTTCTTAAATGGGGGCATTATCGCATCGTCCTCTTTAAATTCAATATCACTAAATCTTTTATCCTTCTTAAGAATTTGTTTATAATTTTCAGTCTGTCCGCGTGTTCCAGAAACACTTCCATTTATACCTTCTTTAGCAATCAATATCCTCCCAAGTAATCCTAAATCTTCACACTCTAACAAATGTTTCTTTTTAAATTCCACAGGATTTTCAATATTTACATATTTGTAAAACAATAAAACCTTTACGTTATTCATATAGTTGGCTTGTTTTAATGTATAAAAATCTTCTTAAATATGTCAGAATACGATTAATTCCAACTAAAATACATTTCAGAATGTCTTTTTTCTTAAAAGAATAAAACTTCCAAGCAACCCAATTGCAAGCAATATTGCTCCAATTGGACTTCCAATGTTTTCATTTAAGTTTCCAATTGCATTTCCAGTCAAAACTGGAGACAAGAAGAATAATCCTGCAAGTAAACTAGCAACGGTAACAACAGCCATACTTGCAGATCCGTTAGAAACATGATGTTCTAACACTGATTTGACATTCCCTTTTGTTTTTTTAAATTCTTCAACTTTAGCTTCAACTTTTTTACCTATGTTTGTCTTGGTCATCTAACCCCCCTTTCTTAAACCCTCATAATCAACCACAATATCTTAATTAGAAATCTTTACTTTATAAATGTTTTTTATGATTTATTTATTTATCTAATCCCTATTTATTTTAACAATACCATCAAAACAATGGGTGCAATACCCTTTTTGTGCCAAAAAAGGATTAGCAAGTAAACCATCCATACTCAAATATTTTAAAGAATCTGCTCCAATAAATCTTCTTACTTCTTCAGTTGATCCAGCCTTATAAGCAATAAGTTCTTTTCTCTTTGGAGTATCAATCCCTAAATAGCATGAATTTCGATAAGGTGGGGAACTTATTCTTAAGTGAATTTCTTTAGCTCCAAATCTTCTTAAGAGTTTAACTATTTTTTTTGTTGTAGTGCCCCTAACAATTGAATCATCGACAACAATTACCCTTTTTCCTTCGATAACACTTCTGTTTGGATTAAATTTCTTTCTGACTTTAACATCTCTCACTGCTTGTGTTGGCTCAATGAAAGTTCTTCCAATATAGTGGCTTCTTATAAATCCAAATTCAAAAGGAATTCCCCTATTTACTCTATAAGTTTCTTTACTATACCCTAAAGCAATATCATTACTAGAATCAGGAACAGCCATTACAACATCTGATTCTATTGGATCTTCCCTGTAAAGTTGGCCACCCCACCACTGCCTTATAATGCTGTTAGTTACATTACTTCCAAAAACAAAACTATCCGGTCTAGAAAAGTAAATATGCTCAAATATGCATGGCAGATTTTCTTTTTTTTCAAATAATTGAATGCTCTTCACTCCAGAGTCATTTATTACTACAAGTTCTCCAGGTTTTATCTCTCGATCATATTTTGCATCTATTATATCAAATGCTACTGTCTCAGAAGCTAAAACATATGTGCCACTTTGTAGTCTTCCCAATACTAACGGTCTAACACCACTTGGATCTCTTATTCCGATTAGTTCATTTTTAGTTAACATAACTATGGAATATGCTGGTTGTAAATCTTTAAAAGAATCAAAAATTTTATCTTCAATTTTTAATGCTTTAGATCTTGCAAAAGTATGCAATACTATTTCAGTATCGCTTGTAGTGCTGAAAATACATCCCTGTTCTTGTAATCTCCTTTTTTGACTCTTATAATTTGCGAATTCGCCATTATGGGCTACTGCAACATCTCCTCTTAAATATGGTTGGGCATTCTCGTCAGATGATCCTCCTTGTGTTGAATATCTATTGTGCCCTATTGCGGCTCTTCCTTTAAGTTCTTTCAAATCTTCATCGCTAAAAACATCATTAACTATCCCTCTTCCATGTTGTTTGTAAAATTTAGTTTTAGATCTAGTTACTATTCCAGTGTGTTCCTGCCCTCGATGTTGCATTATATTTAATGCAACATAAGCGTATTCAGAAGCTTTCTCAACGCCCCATATACCAAAGACAGCGCATTTATCTCTTATCACATCTTCAAGCATAATCCACCCCCAGTCATAAAACACTGTGAAAGACCCAGCTTAAAAACTTTGTTGCACTAATTAATATTTATCACGATCGATTTCATATTCTTAATAAATTGTACAATAACTTTTAAGGAAGCTTTTTATAATAACTTTCATTACATAATATATGGCAGAAAGAATCTCCTTTGAGGATCAAATATCTAGAAATAAAATAAAGTCAGTTTTCTTGATGGTTCTAATTATAATCTTCTTTATAGTTTTAGGATACATAATAGCACTTATTCTAGACCCTTCATACTTTTTTATTATTATGATCATAGCGATTATTTTCTCCATGAGTTATACAATTTTTAGTTATTACAATTCTGATAAAATTGCTCTTTCTTCAGTAAAAGCTCGCCTGGCTAATAGTTCAGAACACTCTCAATTTATGCATTCCGTTGAAAATATGGCTATTGCCTCTGGACTCGAAGCTCCAAAGGCATACGTGATGGATTCAGAACAAATAAACGCCTTTGCTTCAGGAAGAGATCCGAAGCATGCAGTAATTTGTGTTACGACTGGCGCTCTAAAAAAACTCAGTAAGCAAGAACTCGAAGGAGTAATTGCTCATGAAATGGCTCACGTTGCTAATTTTGACATTAGATTCATGACTCTTACCGCAGTCCTAATAGGCATAATCTCTATTCTTGCAGAAATTTTCCTTAGAAGTTTATGGTTTTCCTCTGGAAATAGAGATAGAGGAAAAGGCGGGGCAATATTGCTCATATTAGGAGTTTTGTTTGCAATATTGGCTCCAATTGCAGCTAATTTAGTTTCTCTCGCAATTTCAAGGAAAAGAGAATTCACTGCAGACGCAACAGGCGTTAAATTCACTCGTTATCCTCCAGGACTTGCATCCGCATTAAAAAAAATAAAGAGCGAACACGTAAGCGAACAAGACAAACATAGATATGCAAAAGCTCTTGCTCCTTTGTTTATTTCAAATCCTTATAAAAAATTGAAAGCATCAAGCTTTTTCTCAACTCATCCTTCAATAGATCAAAGAATTGCAATTCTTGAGAAGATGTGATTTGATAACATATCAATTAGCAACCTTAAACCTTAAATATCTCTTGATTTAATCGAAATAATGAATGCTTTCATTTACAACTCTAAAATTGCCATAGTCGGTTATGGAAGAATGGGGCAGTTAATAGAACAAAAGATAAAAGAAAACAATATAAAATACAAAGATATTTCAGCACCTTTAGAATATAAAGTTATTTTAAGAAATGCTTTAAGTTATCAATCATTAAAAGATATTTCCTCAGTTATTTGTTTCCCTAATCCTGATTCAGGATATCAAGTTTCAAAGTTTATATTAGAGTCTGGCAAAAATTTAGTTTTAGGTACAACGGGTTTTTATAGACATGCGGATGGATTAAAAAATCAAGGTATGCTTGATGAATTAAATAAAATTGCAGTAAAATCAGGATCATGTAGCGTTTATACATCCAATTTTTCAGAAGGCGTTAATCTTTTTTGGAGGAATCTTAATTCATTAGCAAAAAATTTAAGATCTTATTACGATCCTATTGTTATAGAAGCTCACCACATAGAAAAGAAAGATTCTCCTTCAGGAACTGCTCTTTCATGTGGAGATATTCTCTTATCTGTCTATACTGAGCATTTATTTAATAGCAAGAAAGGATTCCAATTAATCAGAAGCGATAATATCGCAAGATGTCTAAAAGATTCTCTCGATAAAACATATTTTTTAGCTATGAAAGAAGAAATACAATCGGCTAAGGATAAAATACCAATTATTTCGATAAGACATGGCGATATACCTGGAACACATAGAGTTATCTTTATTGGCAAAGATCTAATTAGTTTAGACAATATTGCTCTCTCAAGAGATGAATTTGCTTATGGAGCCTTATCTGCAAGTGAATGGCTCACTTATAAAATAAAAAAAGGTTTTATGCCTGCAGGCTTTCATTGTATAGAGGGAAATCTTTTAAGTTACTAACAGTTTAAGCTGCATTAGCCGAATTCCACTTAGAATTCCACTGTTCATAATTTGCTCTTTTATCTCCGCTTTGGAAAGAATATTTTTTAGGATTTTCAATGTATTCTGTTAGAAATTCATTTATTTTGCCACTCTGCACGGCGGTCACAGTAAATTCAAGGATATTCTTAAAAGTATCTCTTGATATTTTTACAGCTGATTCATCTCCTTCAAATATTCTCTGTGCCCCAGAATGATACATAAGTTTCCATGTTTCTATAGCCGTTACAAGTGGACTAAAGCAAAATGCTTTATAACCGCTTAAATAATCAGGAATACTTGCAACATAGCCTGCCGAATCTTTCAAATTTTCCCTTGCAAGGCCATACAAACTCTCAAAGACGTTCTCCCTCATATCTTTAGCAACTTTATCTTTGCTATAAAACAACTCTTGAGGATTCATTCCAGGGAACAATTCTCTTGGAATAAACAATGTTCTTGAATCGGGATAATCCGCTCTTGCATCCTGATCTTCTCTTATATTTTTAGCAACATTGGTTAATTGTAATCCTCTTCCTAGTACTTTCGCCTTATTCTTATCTAAAATTTCGTGTTGGTTATCAGTAGCCTCAACAATTTGAGTTAAACCTATTCCAACAAGACCTGCAACATAATCACAATATTCTACTAAATCTGTCACTTTCTGTAATTCTCTTGCTTCTAACGCTTTAATCATTCCAACAGACATATTTCCTACAGAGTTTCTTATAATATCTCTAATTGGTTGACTAAAACCTTGTGTAGATTTTAATACAGTGCCTCTTGCAAAATGTTTAATAAATACTCTTTTATGTTCTGAAATTGCTCCAGACATCATTTTTTCAGTTGCTATTCTTAAATCTCCAGTAATTAAATCATCTATTGAATCTTTAGAGTCTCTTCTAGCAACTTCAGCATAACAATAATGTAGTTTTCTCAAGGCATCAATTTTATCAGTTATGGGAAACCTTCCATCTTCCGCTTCATCAGTAGCTCTTAACGCATTATAAAGATCCTGGACAATGTATCTCTTATTGTTTTCTTCCTGCCCCTTAAGTGTTTCTAAATGTGAGATCGGGAAAGAGAAACTTCTAGAAAGTAAGAAAAGAAGATCTGAGCTTGTCAAGAGTTCTCCAGATCTGTCCTTCTTAAGAATTTCATCAATATTGGGGATAATACTATCATTCATATAAAAATACGCCATTTTAGCTATTTATTAATTTATCTGTTCTTAAATTAGACCTGATTATAGCTAAAAGAATATAAAGTACAACCCATACCGCCATCATATGACTAAATTCAACGAAAAATGTTATTCTTTGTTAAAAACCGTGCCAAAAGGAAAAGTTACAACTTATAAAGCAATGGCCGCAGCTCTTAACACTAAAGCATACCGCGCCATTGGAAATGCAATGAATAGAAATCCCTTTGCTCCAGAAGTGCCTTGTCATAGAGTCGTGAAATCCACAGGAGAAATTGGAGGATACGCCTTAGGAGTAAAGAACAAAATAAAATTATTAAATAAAGAAGGCATAGAAGTATTAGATGATAAGGTTGATTTAGACAAATATCTTCATAAGTTTTAAATATAGTTAATTATCTGAGTTTATTATGATATCAAAAATAGATTTTGATTATTTCTGGCGATTAGAATCAATAAACAATGCGCTGCAGATGGCAGTTGTAAAACCAGTAACAATAATAGAGAACACCAAAGGTTGTTTTGGAAGTGTATTTACATCTGAAATTTATTATGATGCCGCAGATAATGAAGTACAAGCAAGATCAATAATGAAGAAAAGACTTGAAATTGGAGAAGAGGACATTCTCATTCATTTAAAATTATTTGGAAAAATGAGAGATAATTTTTATTCAATACAAGAATTTGCAAACACCCAAAACAGAAATGAAATATATAACGAAACAAAATATTTGTGCAAAAATCTTTTAAAATATCATGATTTAGTAATTTCTCACAAGAATAAATTAAAAGAATTTACATTTCTAGAGCTTCCCAGTGCACAAAAATCAAAATTATTCCTGACACCATTTGTCCATTCTGATGGAAGAGGTTACTTAAGGCATTTAAGATTTAATAATGAAGATATAAATTGGGATAAGTCTGTATCCTATTTTAAAAAATCAAATTTCAACTTTAAAACATCAAACTGTAAAATCCCGGAACTAGTTCCAACACAAGATGATGGAGAAGGAATTAATTATGAAACTCTTAGAGGTCGCCTGGAATTAACAATAGAATTAATTAGAAGAGCAAAGGAAGAATTTTAATTGAGAAGAAATCCCCACAGCTCTGCTGTGACTGGGTAAAAACTATATAGTTATCTTATTCTAAAATTTATGTATGAATTACATCATGCTT
>JAGVWR010000059.1 GCA_018304205.1 Candidatus Pacearchaeota archaeon
AAAATTTGACTCTTGATTCTTTGAAACATCCTGAATTTTTTGAAGAATTTGAGGGAGTATCTGGAGAAAAAATAGCTAATCTTGATCTTGTACTTGTGGCCCCAAGACATTTATTTAGAATGCCTTATTCATTACATGAGAAAACCTGTCTTTCTAGCGTCGTTATAAGTAAATCTGAAATTGATGAATTTATACCTAAATATGCAGACCCTTTGAAAGTAAATATCAGAGAATACCTCCCCAGCAATCTAAAGGAAGAAGCAAAGAATTTACTTTTTTCTGCTTTGGACTGGAAAAAAACACAAGTTAAACAGGACGAACAAATTGAAAAGAAAAAGTATGCGAACTATGAAAAATATGATAAAATAGACCTTTCTGGGTTTACTGAAGATATGTTTCCAGTACCTATCAAAAAACTACTGAAAGGTGTTGAGGACGGGAGAAAAAGGGCACTGTTTATTCTTATAACTTTTTTAAGAAGTTTAAATTTCTCTCCCGAATACATAAATGGAAAAGTTAGGGAATGGAATAATAAAAACAAGCAACCATTAAAAGAAGGTTATGTGAAAAGCCAGATAGACTGGCATTTAAAACAAAAGAAAAAAATCCTCCCTCCAAATTATGATAATGATGCATTTTACAAAGATTTGGGATTAATCGAAGGTAAACAGAATGTTAAAAACCCTATTGTTGAAGTTGTAAGAAAATTAAGAAATAGACAAAATCAATAAATCCTTTTACTAAGGATATTACAAAAATTCCAGAACATTTTTAAATATCTTAAACATAGGAATTAACATGAAAAGGGGATTGATTGGTCTATTAATTTTTACATTTGTTTCTGTTTTAATGGTGGGAGTTGTTTTCGCGGTAAACGAAACAAACTCAAGTTCGTCTAGCACATCTAGTACAAGTAGTACAAGTAGTTCAAGTTCTTCAAATTTAAACAGCGGAGATGCTGTTGATAGAGGTTATGCTTGCTTAGAGGATCAAATAAAAGATAAGACCTCGCTGTCTTTACAGGAAGCAATTTTTTCTACTCTTGCAGTTGGAAAGAAAGCAAATCTTGAGAAAATAATCACAGATAATAAAAGGTCGAACGAGGAATGCTGGCCTAAAGAAGGATGCAAATTAAAAGATACTGCACAAGTTTTACTTACTTACAATAGAATTGGAACAAATACTGATAAAATTGAACAATGGATTCTTTCAAAAAATGCTACTGCTACGGATTTAAACTGGTATTTGGAAATTGACGTACAAAATCATGTCTCGAGCCAGTGTACTATTACATATGATGGAAGCGATAAGAAAATACAAATTAAGGACGATATGAAATTAAGTGGTAATCCTGGATCATGTTTGACTATAACCAGTTCTGGATATTGGCTTAGAATAAAAGACAATTGTTTAGATAAAACCTTCTCGGTTTCATGTGACCAAGATTTTATCACCACATTGCTTTATGAGAAGAGCAGCGGAGGAACAATCTATGTTTCTTCAGAAACTCACTCAGCTGCTTCTTTAGGAAAGACAGAGGAAAAAGTTAATGCTCAATGCCTTAAATCTGGAACGGTTTGTGATTATGAAGGAACTCTCTGGAGTGCGCTTGCATTACAAAAATTAGGAAATGATATCTCTAAATTTAAAGTTTACCTAGTTGCTTTAGCAGAAGATAATAAAAGATTTTTCCCAAGTTCTTTCTTATATTTATTGTATGGATTAGAAGATCAATATTCTGAAACTATTCAAAGCCAAAAGCAGGGACAATATTGGCAACAGGCAGGGACTCCATACAGCAGATTTTATGATACTAGTTTAGGCATGCTTGCTTTAAGCTCTTCAAGTTCTGGAGAGTTTGAGATGCTGGGGGAGTTATTTCTTATGATTTAGATTGTCCTAGATTCGGTGAATTTTGTTGTTCGGTAAATATTCAAGAGTTAACCTGCGCTGAACAAAATGGAAGAGTCTGCCCAAGTAATCAAGAATGTAGTGGCAGTGTATTGCCTTCTGTTGAAGGAAGCTGTTGTGTTGGAACATGCCAAGAAATCGAAGTTGAAGAAACTTGTGTTATCTTTGGAGGAATTTGTAGATCAAGTTGCTTTGAAGGAGAAGAGGAAGGTTCTGAAGTTTGTTCTGGAGGAGATGTTTGTTGTCAGGAAGTGATTGCTCCAAGTAAGGGAATATCAATATGGATTTGGATAGTGATCTTGGCAATATTAATTTTATTAGTTCTTATTGCCTTATATTATAGAAACAAACTAAGAATATTATGGTATCGGTGGAGAGGTGGCGCTAGTGTTAAACCTGTTGAAAGAAGAGGTCCACCTGGAGGAGCAGGGTTTACTCCTCCAGTTAGGCCTATGCAAAGACCCGGATTTATGTTTGGAAGACAACCAATGAGACCTAATCCTGCAATGCAGAGACCAACTCCGCCCCCTCCAAGACCTGTAGCTCCGTCTAGACCCGCTAGTGTATCTAAATCCGCGCCTTCTAAAGTAAATCCTTCTAAAGATAGTGAATTTGAAGAGACTATGAAAAAATTAAGAGAAATGAGCAAGTAAATAGATTTTTAAATTACCTTTAAACCTTTCTTTTATGCAACTTAAAGATAACTGTATAGTAAAGAATAAATTGCTTAGATTTGAACATTTAGAATATTGTTTAGCTTGGAGAAATTTAATTAATCCAAATAGAAGAAATATTAACGTCATGTACCGCGCTATTGGACCAGACTTGGCGACTGTTTTACTTACAACAGATGCGACTAAAATAGTTGGGATAGACACTCACCCACCAACATTTAAGAGAATGAAGAAAGTTATTAGAAATTTTGATAATTTAGAAAATCCAAATTATCTTAAGAATTTTACATCTGACGAATTGAAATTGCGTTTTGATTATAACTACGACTTTTTAAAGACAGTTTTTAAAAACGATATAAGAAGGAGGAGAATTGATTCGTACTGGGACTGCAGAGTTATTGAAAGCTGGTCAATAGATAGATGTTTGGGAATAGAACTCAAGAAACTAGGCTTAAAAAAAGACGAAGTTAAATTAGATGAACGAAAGGGCGACCTTTTTCTAACATTTAATTGGGGATTAACACCTGAAGAAGTAAAAGAAAGAGGAGTACATTATGTTAAATTTTTCAGATCATCTTTTGATACTAATAATAAAATTGATTTAGCGTCGTTTAATGGATTTTATGAAAAGTGTTCCATAGGTGCAGATTATAGGAATTTTTTTGAAGTAATAACTGATGAATTTAAAGTTGGATCTTTTGTATTAACGGGAAGCTTTGGACAAACAAGAATAGCACAAATAAAAAATAAATTACAAAGAAGATATTTTCTTGGACAAGATTTCGAAAAAATTGAGATTGATGATAAATATGCTGCCGCCATGATAGAAGTCCGTAAAAGAAGTCCTCCATTTGAAAAGTATTATGGGTGGGAATTAGATGGAATGAAGAGAGTTAGAAAAGCATAATATTTATATTATGCTAAAGTTTGATTAATTTATGAAAAAAGTTTTGATAATTATTTTTTTGATTGTATTTGCGCTTTTTGTTTTACCTAACGCTCTTGCAATAACAACTGATTTGCAAGATGATTATGCAAGAAGCGAAAGTATGATAATTCAAATTACTGGAAGTATACTGGAGGGTATAAACAAAAATCAAGTCGAATTTTCAAGAGGAAATGTTTTGGTTTCTTTGGATTATGATATTAAGAAGATAAACGGAAATTGGTATGTTTGGGCTATAGCCCCTTCTAATGAGGGAAATTATACTTTTATGCTGAAGAACATAGCTACAACCGAACTTGGAAAACCCGCAATTATAACATTTGAGCAAAACTTTTCAGTCAATAAAAATTTAATTTCTTATTATATTAAACCTGGATTTATATCTACGAGCGAGGATTTTCAAATTGATGTTTATCTTAATAGAGACGAGCCTATAGAAATTAGTGTAAATTATATTGAAGAATGGACCGAAGTACTTAATCCTGGAAAAAATACTATCGACTTTTCCGTTTCTGAAATTATTGGAAAACAAATGATTAATATAATGGTGGGAGATTATTCTATTCCTGCTTATATAGATGGAAAAGGAAAGGAAGAAACTGTTGTTTTACCAGATGTAAGATTTAAACCTAGAAGAATAGATCGCATTTTATACGTCGGGAGTGAAATACCTAATTATCCTTTTTATATCATTAATTCTGGAAATGAAAAAATAGATTTTGAATTAGAATTTGATAAAGATTTATTTATTCTAGATCCTGAAATAGATTCTATAGTTATTGAACCTGGACAGAAAACATAAGTGAAGAATCTGTGCCTTACCTTGATGAAAACTTTTCAGAAACCCAGGGATATTATTGTTCTGAATTAAATGGCAAACAATGTAAAACTGATGAACTATGTGGCGTTTCTGAAATATCTAGCTTGGATGGAAGTTGCTGTGTTGGAACATGCAGCGTCGAGAGAAAAAGGAGCAAAACCTGGATTGGACTTTTAATTGCTGCAATAGTAATAATTATAATTTTATTACTGTGGCTTAAATATAAGAGAACTAAGGGCGATAAAAATCCTCTTGGAACTAGAGTAAAGGAGCTTGAGAGAAGACCTTAATTTTTCTTTGTTTTTTTCTTAGTTTTCTTTGATTTATCATCTTTTTTTGGTTTTTCGTCTTTGTTTGGAATTTGTGGGGGAGTGGTTATTTTTTTGTAAAGTTCTGGATCTAGAACTTTTACTCTTTCTAGCAAAAAGTTTCTTTCAGCTACTACATTTTTTGCAATTGCATCATAACTATGTAGCCTAGCAATTAATTTGTTTCCTAGATCATTTAAATCAAAATTTGAAAGAGAGAATTTTTCAGGATTTATTATTTCTATATGTGAAGGCATATAACCGAAGATTATTCCAAAATAATTGCCCATATTCTCTAGTTCGGCTGTAACTTCTGCAAATGCTGTAAAAAGATCATCGGAATCTTTTATCGGAACTGGATCGTTATATTTTTTCTCCAACAATTTAACTCCCTTTTCTGATCCTAATTTAACAACTAAAGTATTAAGCGCTTCTTTTACGTGGTCTGCTGGCCTGCCCATTATTTCAATCACCAATACTACTTGCAATTTATCCATTTTTATTACAAGAAATATTGGTTTTTAAAGGTTGAGATATTATTTCAATTGTGCAATCCACAGACATATGTCACCCCCTAAATCCACTTACTAAAATCAAAATAAACTTGAGCAGGAGTTTTATTTTCTAAACTTGTATGAGGT
>JAGVWR010000003.1 GCA_018304205.1 Candidatus Pacearchaeota archaeon
GAAATTCCTGGAGTCGGAAGGAAGACAGCTAATCTTGTTATAACTGAGTGTCACGAAATAGATGGAATTACTGTAGACACGCATGTACACAGGATAAGTAATGTTCTTGGGCTGGTAAAGACAAAAAATCCTACTGAAACTGAATTTGCACTTATGAAGATTGCTCCTAAAAAATATTGGAGTAGAATAAATAGATTATTTGTTTTATGGGGAAAGGAAGTTAGTGGTAAAGATAAGGAGAAACTACTTTCTGCGCTAGATAAATAGAACTTTTTGATTTTTTTTCCAATGTTTTAAGAATTCTTGTTCCTAAGATATTATCCTGAAATTTACTATATAATCCGTCAAAGTATTCTTCTGCATCTTTTCTGTAAACACTTAAATCTCTCCAGGCGGTTTGTCCTATTACTAGTGTTTCTGGCATCATTCTTCTTATTTTAAAAATAAGCCCGTATGGGTGATTGCCAAATGGTGCTTCACCTACATCCATGACAACGATTTCATAGTTCTTTTTGTTTAGAATTGTTTGGATGGCTTTTTTTCCGTTTGGCGTGGGAAAAACTAGAAAACCAGTATCTTCAAGGAGTTTTTTTGTTCGAAGTCTTGCAGGTTTATAATCATCAATTAATAAAATATTGAACTTAGCTTCCAAAGCCATAACTATACTACTTTTTACCTTTTTTAAAACTATAGATAACTTTTTATATTCAAAGTTTTAGTATTCGATATGGCAACAGACAATAAGATAAGCATGCCTGGAGTTTTTGGGGGTCTTGTAAGGTATGATGAAGAGTATAATAGCAGATTTATGATAGGCCCGGCTACGGTTATAGGATTCATTATAGCAGTTTTAATATTGGTTATTGTTCTGAAGATTTTTTGGCCAATAACTGTTGCTTAAAAGAGGCAAAATGGGAAGTAGTATTGATTTAAGGGATCATATGGAAAATGACGCAGTTCATAATGCTTTTTCTAAATTAGTTAGTGGGGGGAAAATGGGATATAAGACAGTTATTGAAAAGAAAAAGGTACCTCCTAAATGTGAGAAGTGCGGAAGAGGGGGAGATGATGGACAAAAATTTTGCCCACAATGCGGAGGGAAAATGAGCGTGCCTTTAACAAATTGTCCAGGATGTAGAAAGCCAATAAATGAGGGTCAACAATTTTGTACCGAGTGCGGATATAAGTTAAAGTAACAATTTTTGATGTCAAGTTCCTTGAGCATCCAAAGCATGATGTTAGAAGGGTTTAAAATAGCAAGATATTTATGTTTGAAAACATTGGAGAAAGGATGAATAAAAGTTTAGAAAAAATAAAATATGAGACTCTAGAGTCAGGAATTTATGATCCTAGTCATTCATTACATGATGAGCTTTTTTCAAAAGGAATTCGGGATAGTGATAGTTTAGAATTTTCTGACCCTGGGGTAGATGAAAGAGGCCTTACTGGAGGGATGAATTTTGAGAATATGATTACTAGGAGGATGGATAGAGATAATGAAATGGATAAGGCTCTTTATTCAACAGATTCAAGAGGAGGGTCATGTGGGCGGGGAGGTTTAATGAGATATCGTGGAATGGGTTCTTCAAAAAAGCAATTGCATTTTTTACAGACAAAAGAAAAAACCGCCAGTCATATTGGAAAACCTGATGGAATAATTGCTTTAGAAAAAATATTGTCTGCTAATTATACTAAGCCTGTTGAAATTACAAGAATTGATGATATGTTAATGACTAGAAAGCAAGTTAAAAGAATATATTTTGCAATGGAAGATAGCATATATCAGGTATGGGTTTTTAAGGCAGATCCAAAGCAGACTGCAAAAGAGCTTGCCATATATGAAATTGCTTTTAAGAAGGGGCTACCTACTCCTAGACCTTTGTTTGGAGGGAAATTTGCCAACGATTATCCGTATGATATTGCAATTTTAGGAGGAATAGTAGAACATGCAGGAGATTCTTATGATTCTTTATTAGAAAATCTTAGATTGACTCCTAATTTTGTGTTTCGTACTGCCGAGAGTATTGGCGATCTAATTACAAGAACTCATAAAGTATTGACAGAATCTATAAAAGATCTTGAGGAAAGAGGGATTGTTCTTGAAAGAGCTTCTCCAAGAAAGGAACTTAGGGAAAGAATGCTTCCTGTTTTGAAATTGGAGGATAGAGAAGTTGAGCCATTGATAAGGCTAAGTGAGGAGTTATACGATTTGCAAAGGGGAAAAATGGTTGTTTCTCATGGGGATTTACATACGGGCAACGTGGTAACTCAAATTGCAGATGATGATCAGAGTCTTGTTTTAGGGACATCCATTAAAAAATTTGGTTTAATTGATTTTGGATCTATAACACTTGATTATGAACAGGGAGATTTTGCTGATTTTTGGATTCATCATGAAAGAAAAGCTAGATCAATAATTGGTGAAAGTTACAATTATGCATATAATAATTTTAGGCGTGCTAAAGAGGAGTCACTAAACGATTTGGTGCAGTGCACTTTATGGCATTTATATGAAATGTTTGATCCAACTAGAAAAGAGAAGATTTACGAAAAAGCAGCTTATCATATAAAAAATTTTAGAGAGAATATGGATGAGATTTCAATAAAAATACCAAGAGAATATGAGGATCATTTAACAAAAAGATTGAATACGGTCTTGGCAAAAACAGAGTATAGAGAATTGTTAAAGGTTAAGTGAAAAGTATCCGCCTGTGGCCTCGTATGTTTTCTGAGTTATATTTATGAGATAGTGAATAAATAGGGCTTCTTTTCCTTTTGCAGATTGTATTTGCTTTAGAAGATTATCAAGTAGTGATTTTCTTTTGGAATATATTTCTTCTTTTAATTTTTTTTCATGTGTATAAAATAATTTGTAGAAGATTGTAAAATAATTTACGGTGTCTTTAAGAGAGTTTAAAAGATTTTTATTTAACTTTTTTTCTTTGGTGAGAAAATCGCAAATATATTTGAATTCATCAGCGATCTTTTCAAGATCTTTAACTACTTCGTATATTTGCATTGTTCTATTTTGAATTTTATATCCTCTTTTATTTAGGATTCTTATGCAAATGTCAGAAAATTTATTATTGATTGATTCTAAATTTCTTATTTCTTTTATTTTATCAAAATTATTGCTTTCTACAATAGAAATTATTTCTTTTCCCATTTCTTCTGTTAATAAGAATGTTTTTCTAAAGAGATTATCAAATTCTGAATCTAATGTAGTAACTATGCTTTTTATAAAGAGAGTATTATTTTTTTGGTCAATTATTTCATATCCTGTGCAATAGGGAAGTCTTTCTTTTATTTCATCAATCATCTTAGAATCTTCTATTTCTATTTCTATTTCATCATAACCTAACTGATACAAATGAGAAAGGTTGTTTTTATTGAATGGATATGAATCTTTTTTTATTATCTTTTTTTTTGGAGATGACTCTTCTTTAGTGGATACGATAAGGTTTGATCCTGATTCTTCAATGTCTATTTCATCTCCCTTTTTTAGTTTATATTTCTCTACCCATTTTATTGGAAGAGTTACTGTTAAAGAGCTGGAGCCATGCCGAACTATCTTTCTTTTCATATATTCTTAATGTAGTAAAAGTATATAAATTTTACTAAAATACACAATTATGTATTTGTATGTTTATTGTGTGGATAAAATATATATTTGCTTATTATTTAGATAGATCATGACATACACGGCCGAGGAAAATTTGCTAACAAAGCTTGAAGTTAATAATCTGGATCAGGATGGAGTGCAGTGCAATTTTCAAAGGACTTGTAGAGTGCCGGAAGGAAGAATAAACAGTTTACCTGCTGGACTAGGAAGTTTTCCTATTTACAAAGTTTCTGATTTTAAGTCTGGAGCTCCTAAAGACTGGAAAGAAGAAGGATATTTCTTTCCAATGTACAAGCAGGAAGCAATGTGGATAAACTTTAGTAGAAATTATAGGAATCCAAGGGCAATGATTATAGCTGCTGGAAATATAAATGCCATAACTGGGAAGCCTTTTGACTTAAGTAAAGATAAATTCGCTAGAAATAGAAGAAAAAAGAAGAGTGGAGAATTAAGTATAAGAATTGAAGAAGGCAATTATATTGTAACACCTCCTCAACCTTGGATAGATGGATGGAAGGCGGAAGATGGAAAGGTCTATCAGTTTGTTGCTGCTGAAATGGGAAGCGGTGAAACTGTCGAAGGACAAATTACTGGAGAAGAGAAAATAGGAGGAATTCAAATTATTTCTTATAAACTAAAAAAAGGAGTCAAATTGATTAGAGAGACAATGCCTAATGAATATATGATTGGAGGAGGTTGGCTTGAACCTTCATTTGATTCTTGTTTTGAGAGTGCTTTATTTATGAATTCTAAGGGCCTTGATTCCGCAGTTAGATGTTGTGCTATGAATTCCGTGCAAAGTATGGGTTTAGGGAGGGGAGGAGAAATATCACAAAAGATTTATCCAGATCCTTATGGATTGAAAGTTTGGGAACCTAATCCAAGTAAAGTAATTAGACTATACTTAGTTTCGAGTGCAGACTTTAAACAAGTTACTGGACATGATGCACCAGCAACTCCTGTAACTTATGAAGCATATCAAGCTTTAGGACTTCCATGGTTTGAACTATATGATTCTAAATATAAAGATATACAGGGATCAAATGTATTCGGGAAACTTAAACCAGTTAGCGGAGGAAGCGGTGCTAAACCAAATATACCTGAAAATTATAAACCTAAACCTATAGACTCAAAAATCTTCGAGGTGTTCAAATGAAAGAAGTAAGTAGATATGCAAATATACTCGATATTGATGAGCCGATTATCCATAAAAATATGGCCGTGGCTCATTTAATTGGAGTAGATAGCGGACTTGATTATTATACCTTAGATGGCGCGTTAAGAGCAGGACTTAAGATAAATGAAAGTGGAAATGTTCCAACTTTGCACTTTACAAATGGTAGCGGAAAAGAAGTTTTGATTATTCAGGGAGAGTATGTAAGAGGGGGAATGCAAAATAGAATGATTGAGAATAATATATTTATGACAAAAGGATTTGACAATAAAGTTGCTGTAAAATGTGTACAAGCTGGAAGATGGGGTTATCAACCGGGTAGAACTTCAGAATATACTCCTAGCGAAAAAAGAGCTTCTCCGGCAGTTTATAGAGCGGCTATGCATGGGCAAGGAGCAGTTTGGAGCGAAGTAGATAAGTTATCAATGAATTTGTGTGCTAGCTCAGAAACTAGAGATTTAGACGAAGTAACTGAAAAGAGAAAAGATAATATCGATGAATATGTAAATAGATTTTCTGTAAGGGAAAATGCAGTTGGATTAGTTGTTGCAGTGAATAAAAATGGAAAATTGTTTTTAGGAACAGATATATTTGATCAAAGTAAAACTTTAAAAGAAAATTACAAGAAGATTATAGAGAGTTATGCACTTGAAGCTATTAATTCTGGAAGTAATGTGGAATTAAGCAGGGAATCTGCAAGGTCATTTTTAGCAAATTTAGAAAATTGCGATTATCAAATAAGGAATCCTGTAAGCTTAGGAATAGATGCTAGACTGACAAAGGGAAATGAATTAGAAGGCTCCGTACTTAGTTATGATGGAAGGCCATTATATATTAACTTGGCAAGCAAGATTTCAATTAGCCCTGGAGGAATTATAAATCCAAGATATCAAACAGGATTTAGAAGAACTTGGATTTAGGTATATATTAAAGGAAATAAAAGTTTATTAAGGAATTATTTTTTAAATAGGGATGTTTGTTAGATTTCCCAAAGCTATTCCTGGGCCTAATGAGATTGAATGGATTAGAATAAGGGAATTACAAGAAAGATTTCCTTTAGGAGAGGATTTTCGTTATACTCAAAAGATTGAGAAGAAAGGCCTAGATTTTTTATTAACACTAGTTATGCCTGAAAAAGGAGTGTCTTTAAGTCCTTTTGGATGGTGTTATGGTGCAGGATATGGGTTTTATCATATACATCCTACACCTGATTTAGCTAATACAGAAGCGAAATCTATTTGTTTATTTAGTTTTGATGAAGGCGATTTGCCTGAATTGAAAAAGCCTTCACATTATGTGAATTTAAACAGATTTAATTATTTGGCAAAACATTTTATGGAAAAGACTAATATAGAAAGGTTAGTTTCTGCTGGATTAGATGTTCCTGTAAATTATTATGGAAAGTATGCATATTAGAAAACTATAAATATCTAATTTTTGAACTTGTTCTATGGAATTTATATTAAAGAATGCTCAATTAAAAGAAATAGATAAAGAAATATTTGCTTTGAATAAAGAGTATGGAATGGCACTCGAATCTCTAAATAAACTTCCAAATATATATGCTGCAAAGGAGATTATAAAAAATATTGACAAATTAAGGAAGAAAATTGTAAAATTAAATCTTGATGACGAGTTTGATATTCTTTATGTGAAGAATTCTTTGTATAATTTTGAAGCACAGGAGGCTTATTTGGAGTATTTTACAACTGCTGAGAAAGAGGATATTGATGGCTTGATGAAGAAAGAATTGGGAGATGATATAATAGATGTACTGAAGAGAAATTGTCAGAGTTTCGATTATAAGGCTTTTTGGGAATATTATTTATCATATCAGGAGTATACTTATAGAAAAATTCCTTCTGATGATGAAGCAATAAGAGAGACATTGAAAAAAATATTGGCAGATTTGAAGAAGGATACTGTGAATTATGCTGCTGAATTCTTTAATTTTCCAAAAGATTATCAGTTTGATTTGATTTTGGGACAGCCTTATTCAAGAGGAGCTTATTTTCACCCTACAAATAGAAGAATGGAAGTTTCTCCTGAAAAGTTTTTTGTTTTTAAAAATGGAGAGAAGATAAAGATAAATAATTGTATTGCAATTTCCGTTTTGTTTCACGAACTCGTTGGACATGGAAGACATGAAATAAATTCAAGAAATTTACCTTTAGCTTTACAAAATAATTCAATTAATGTTGCTTTGTCTCCTACGCATATTCATGCTGAAGGAGTTTCTCAGATTTGTAAGGATGATGCAATAGACTTTATGAAGAAATATAAAGATAAATATAATATTGAAGATGATTTTATAAAGCAAGAATATTTGTCTAAAATTTCAGAAAGTGCAATGAGTTTTTGGGTATATTATCAATATTTACAAATGAAAAAGCTGGAAAATGATGATTTTAATGTTGAAGAAGAATTTAAGAAAGTAAGTAATAATCATGGAATGTATTTGCTTTATTCAACATTAAAAGAATCTCCCATTTCATGTATTAGAAATGCTAATTATGTTGCTGGACTAGAATATATGAATAATTTGCTTGATGATTTAAAAAAAGAATTTGGAGAGGAATATTTTGAGAAAAATAGGGCTTTGATAAATCAAGCTATTTCTTATGGACTGTGGCATTTTAAAGTTCTGCCTGATTTTGTAAGATTATTTTTGAAAAGGCATAAAAAATAAATTTATAGTATACAAATCTATAAATAAACTTAAGATCTAAATTTTTAATGAGTTTTACATATATGACTCTTACAGATAAGGCCAACTATTTTGGAGTAGATGTTAAATTAACCAGTGCTTTAGGAAGTTTAGAAAAAATTCTAAAACCTAACGAGTTAAATGGACTGGAACTGTTGGATAAAGAAAGATTGGATTATCTTGCAGACTTATGGGCTTCTCTCTATGAAGTTAAAGATCACGATTATAAAAATGAATTTGAACCAACATTAATTACAGAATTAAGACCACTCTTTTATAGAACGTTAATTAATGTGAAATTTCCAGATAATAAAGAGATTATAAGAAAAGTTCCAAGATATCTTAAACTTGAAAAAGTTGAACTGGAAGAGGGTATAGCTGTGAAAGTTGGGCAAGTTTATTCGAGAATGCATGATTCTATATTTTCAGCTTTGAATGTTGATCATGAAGAAGATGACGATTAGAAAACTATAAATAAGACTTTATTTTTAGGGAAATATGTTAGGAGGGTTAGGAGGACTTGGAGGAATGAATCCAGGCAAGATGAAGGCCATGATGAAACAACTTGGTATAAACCAGGAAGAAATAGAGGCAGATAGAGTTATAATTGAAAAAAGTGAAGGTAGAATAATTATTGATAAACCAAATGTACAGAAAGTGACTATGCAAGGCCAGGTAAGTTGGCAAATTACAGGAGAATCAAGAGAAGAAGAAATAGGAATAAAGGAAAGCGACGTACTATTAGTAATGGAAAAAACAGGAAAGAGTAAAGAGAAAGCAATAAAAGCATTACAAGAGACCAATGGAGATATTGCAGAAGCTATTATTAAATTAAGTGAATAAAAAATAAGTTAAAATGAATTATCAACCATCAAAGGAGATTTTAGATAAATATGCAAGTGTTCTTGTGAACTATGGGCTTAATGGGTGTAAAGGGATAAAAAAAGGGGATGTTGTTTTCTTGCAGGTGCCAGAATGTGCTAAACCAATGCTCTTTGCGTTAAGGAAGGCAGTATTAAAATCTGGAGGATATCCTATAATTCAATATATTCCAGATGGGTTTTCAAGAGAGTTTTATGAAATTGCTAGTGATGATCAGTTGACTTTTTTTCCTGCAAAATTGCTTAGGGGAAGAATTGACCAGATAGATCATATAATTTCTATTGAAGCAGAAGAAAATCCTACGGAACTAAAAGGGATAGATCCTAAAAAAATAATGAAGTCAAGTAAGGCTTTCAAACCTTATATGGAGTGGAGGACGAAAAAAGAAAATGAGGGAAAATTTACATGGACTTTAGCTCTATATGGGACGGAAGCAATGGCCAAGGAAGCTGGATTAAATTTGGAAGAATATTGGGAACAGATAATTAAAGCATGTTATTTAGATGAAGAAGATCCTATAAATAAATGGAAGGAAATAAAAAAAGAAATTGAAAGGATAAAGAAAAAACTTGATAGTTTAAAGATAGAGAAACTCAGAATTAAGGGAGAAAAAACAGATTTAGTTGTTGGACTTGGGAAAAATAGGAAGTGGCTTGGAGGGGACGGAATGAATATACCAAGTTTTGAAGTTTATATTTCTCCAGATTACAGGAAGACAGAAGGGCATATACAATTTACAGAACCGCTATATAGTTATGGAAACTTGATAAAAAATGTTTATTTAGAATTTAAGAATGGGAAAGTTACGAAGGCAAGTGCAAGTGAAGGAGAGGAAGTTTTAAAAGAGATGATTGCAACGGATGAAGGTTCTTCCAGAATAGGAGAATTGTCTATGACTGATTTTAGATTATCAAGAATTACAAAATTTATGGCTACAACATTATTTGATGAAAATGTTGGAGGAAAATATGGAAATACACATTTAGCTTTAGGAAAGGCATACAGAGACTCTTATATTAGTGATCCGAGTAAAGTGCCTGAAAAGAATTGGGATAAAATGGGATATAACGATTCTGTTGTTCATACAGATATAGTACAAACGTCAAATAGAGAGGTAACGGCCTATTTGGAAGATGGAAAAGAAATTGTGATATATAAAGATGGGAAGTTTACGATATAATTGGAATAGGCAAATATATTAATTTTGAAAGCACTAGAAAAGTATGGAGAATATACACAAGGAGTTTCTTGAAAGTCTAATAGAAATTGAAAAATTATGGAAAAGCGCAGATCATATAGTGTATGTGACTTTACCTGTTGTTAAGGATCCTAAACTGTTATTGACCGCTTTAAATGATTTGCATATATTTATGATAAAAAGTATATCCCTAATATTGAAATTTGAGTATTTTTACAAGAGAGTAATATTACATGAAGATTCAAAAAAGAATTTGGAAGAATTTTTTAGGAAATGTGCAGGAAAGTATGGTTTAAACGGAGAGGATATTGAAAGCATAAGAGAAATTATTATGCTTGGAAAGAAGCATAAAGAATCAGGATTTGAGATAGCCAAAGATAATAGGGTATTGATTTTTGATGATGAGTATGGAAAAAGTGAATTAAATAAGGAAAAATTGAAGAATTTTATAGCTGTTGGGAGAAAAATCTTAGAAAACACTAACAAGAATTTAAAGAGCTTTTTTTAGAAAGCTATATAAAGGAGAACGTCTTTAAAAAAATTCAAGTGTATCTTAAGAGGGATGACTATTTATGGAGAGAATAATTAAGGAAAAGATTAGTGCTGATCATCTGTTATATGTAAGTTTAAAGTACACTAAGACGTGTGATGTTATCATCAATTTGCTTCTTAGGTGGAAGTATATGATAGAACTAGCTATGGAGAAGCTTGTTGAACAGGCTAAGAAACAGAAGAAGTGGAAGCCAGTTCCTGATGCGCCTAGAGCGAAACTTGTGCAACTTAAAAAAATTTACGCTGATGATGCAATGTTGTGCGAAGTTTTTACTTTATACGAACTCTTTAGAGATATTGAAACTCTTGAGAAAGTGAGGGAAAGCGAGTTTAGAAAAGGGGTAAATCTTAAGGTAACTTATAGAAATGAGATTATTAATATTAATTTAGATAAGCTTAAGGAATATTCCACTTTATTAGAAAAGTTTATAAGCTCTCTGAAATAACCTCTTTTACTTTAAAATTTATTATGGAAAAGAGACAAAGATGGTTAAACTTATTACGATAACTTCTGGGAAAGGCGGCGTTGGGAAGACTACTACTGCAATTAATCTTGCTGCTGCTTTGAATAATTTTGGCAAAGAAGTTATTGTTTTAGACGCAAATTTGACTACTCCCAATATAGGTTTACATTTAGGTGCTCCGATTGTTCCAGTTAGCTTGAATCATGTTTTATCGGGAAAGGCGGACATTGTTGATGCAATTTATGAACACGAATCTGGTACAAAGATAATTCCGAGTTCTTTATCTGTTAAAGAACTTAGGAAAACAAATAATAATAGCGGAAAGCTTAAGGATATTGGAAAGAAACTAAAGAGAATGGGAGATTATATTATTTTTGATTCTGCTGCGGGTCTTGGAGATGAAGCTATTTGTGCTATAGAAGCGGCTGATGAGTTAATAATTGTGACTAATCCAGAAATACCTGCTGTTACAGACGCTTTGAAAACTGCTAAATTAATAGAGCAACTTGGAAAGCCGATTAGGGGAGTGATTGTTACTCGCTCGACTGGAAGCAGGGTACAAATGCCAATTTCAAATATAAGTGATATGCTTGAACTTCCAATACTTGGAGTTGTTCCTGAAGACAAAAATGTTCC
>JAGVWR010000030.1 GCA_018304205.1 Candidatus Pacearchaeota archaeon
ATTCTTTTCTTATTTCTTCTTTCTTCATCAAAGAAAGTGAAAAGCCAGAGCAGAACTAATTTTCGGTCACCCCATGACATATGTCTCTGGCTTATACACTTTATTTTGAGAAAAGAAATATTATTGAAATGCATGGAAATGGACAAAAGAACAGGGTTTATATGATTGAAGATGGCCAGTTAGTCATGATTAAGAAAGATTTAACTGATAAAAATAGAAAGACAATCGATACATATTTAGCCCAGCAGGGAAAAAAACCCTTAACATATTAATATGACTGCAACTTTAGAAGAAAGATTTAATGGAGCATTAACAAAATGGAAGCAACATTGTAGAAGTAAATCTCATTTTTCATTTGCTCAACCATATTTAGATTCTGAAGCATATAAAGAGATAGTTTCAATTGGGGTTAGCTCTCTACCGCTAATTCGTGATCAGCTAAATCAAGAAATTGAAGCAGATGAAAGATATGATAATGAATTAAAAAGATTAAAAATAAAAGTATTTGGAACAGATCAGGTAAGGCTTTTTGATGATAATTATAGAAAGATCTGTGAAGATGGAGGATATAGAGATTATCAAAGAGGATATGACTTAGAAATTGTAAGTAATCCTGGGCAATTTTGGGCCTATGTAGTTCGTGAAATAGTAGGAGATAATTTTAAAATTGAAACAAAAGAAGATAATACTCGTAAAGTTTCTATTGCTGGGGAGTTCTTTGGAATAGATGTTAGAAGAGTAAAACAATTAACTCTTAAATGGTTAAATGAAAATATACAAAAATATCTACAACAATAATCCTTCTCAATAAATTATCGCTTAAGTAGTGTTTTAATGTCAAAAAATTTGAGCATCCAAGCACAAATGCTTCATTGTGCTTTTTATACTTAATACAGGCTTATCGAGCAAATTTTTAAATAGCTTATTTGATAAAAAAGAGTGTACAATGGCTTATATAAAAAGTATGGTGATGCAGGGCTTTAAGAGCTTTGCTAAAAGAACAGAAGTTGTGTTTGATAAAGGAATTAACACGATTGTGGGTCCAAATGGATCTGGAAAAAGTAACATAGCAGACAGCCTTTGTTTTGTTCTGGGAAGATTAAGCATAAAAAGTATGAGGGCTGCAAAAGCAAGCAACTTAATATTTATGGGAAGCAAGTTTATCAAGCCAGCTAAAGAAGCCCTAGTTGAACTTGTATTTAATAATACTGATAAAACTTTTGCAATTGAAAAAGATGAAGTAAGATTAACAAGAATTGTAAGAAGAAATGGACAGAGTATATATAAAATAAATGATGAAGTAAAGACTAGAGCAGAAGTCATTGAAGCCCTTGCGCAGGCAGGGATTGATCCTCATGGATTTAACATAATCTTACAGGGAAGTATTGATGCTATCATAAGAATGCCTACTGAGGACAGAAGAAAGGTAATTGAAGAAGTTGCGGGAATTGCCATATACGAAAGCAGGAAAGAAAAATCTTTAAGAGAACTTGAAAAGACCGAAGAAAGACTTAAGGAAATTGGAACTATCTTAAGAGAAAGAACGGCTTATCTTAAAAATCTCGAGAAAGAAAGATCGCAAGCTCAGAGGTATAAAGAGCTAGAAGAAACTGTAAGAAGAGCGAGGGCATCAATAATTCAGAAAAAAATTGAAACGAAAGAAAAAGAGCTTAATTCTGTAGTAAAATCTATTGAAGATAAGATAAAAGAAAAAGATAAGATAAAAGAAAAAGCTGATAAACTTATAACAGAAATTGATGAGACTAATGATAAGATAAATAAGATAAATAAAGGAATACAGCAAGCTACTGGGCTTGAACAAGAAAAACTGCATGATGACGTTGCAAACTTGAAAGCAGAACTTGAAGGATTAAGAGTAAGAAAAGAAAGCTTTGAAAACAGGAATAATGAGATTGAAAAAAGAATTGAAGAACTTAAAAGAAGTGCACCAGAACTAGAAAATGAAATAAGAGATTTGAGAGGAAAATCTCCAGGAGTAGCTAAAAGAAGTATAGAACTGAAAAGAAAGAAAGACGAGTTAGCTGCCATTGAAGATGAAAGGAAAAAAATACACTCTTTAAAAACAGAACTTGAAACGTTAAAAATTAGAATAAGAGATAGAAGAGACCAACTATCAAAGATAAAAGCGGAAGGAGAATATATTCTTCAGCAAATTACAAATTATTCTGAAGACTTAAAATATGAAGATGAAAAATCGTGCTTAAAGGAATCAGAAAATTTAAAAATAAAAATAAGTGAATTAAGAAAGGAAATTGAAAACCTTAATAAAGAAGAGGTCAAAAATGAAAAACTCATTTCTGTTGCAGAATCTGAAATAGTCAAGGCTGAAAAGGTAAATAAAGATATAAACAGTATAGATACATGTCCTTTATGTCAAAGCAAAATATCTGAAAGTCATAAAGAACACGTTTTTAAGGACTCCGAAGAAAAAATACTTAACGCAAATAGTGTTTTAAATAAATCGAAAACTGAACTTGCATCTATAAGCGAAAAAAGAGACAAAACTCTTAAGGGAATAATTCAAATTGAGAATAAGGTAAGGGAAAGCGAAAGTGAAATAATAAAGCATAGATCATTAAAAGATAAAAAAGACCAATTAAGAAAAACTGTTGGAAATGAGAAAGAACTTGAAGATCAAATTAGGGCTCTTGAAGAAAGAAGAGTCAAACTCGAAGAAAAAACTTCTGATTTGGGTAAATTTGAAGAAAGATACGAATCCAAAATAATGGAAATTGAGGAAATTTCAAGCAGAACGGAAGAAAATATCGATGCAACTTTGATGTATAAAGAACAAGAACTTGAGAAAGTTTTAAACATTATAAAGAGAAGTGTCAGGGATTCTGAGGAAGTTGATAATTCCGTAAATGAAATAGCTCAGAGACTAGAAGAAAAAGAGAAAAACCTTGAAGAAAAGGAGAAACAAGAGAAAGAGCTTAATGAAAGATTCAAGAAAATGTTTGAGGAAAGAGATATATTACAGAAGAAAATTAGCGAGAAAAATTTAAATTTATCTGAATTTCAGACAGAGATAAGACAAATCGAAGACCAAACTAATTATTTGAAGATAGGAAAAGCAAAGATAGATGCAGAAAAAGAGGCTGGAGAAATGGAAATGTCTGAGTTTGCTGGAACTGAATTAATAAAAGGAAGTGTTGAATATTTGAATGAAAGGCTGCTTAAGGCACAGGAATCCTTAAGCCAAATAGGAAGTATTAATATGAGAGCACTGGAAGTTTATGAAGAAATGAAGAAAGAATACGACTTAGTATATGAAAAAGTCCAAGTCTTAGAAAAAGAGAAGTTAGAAATAATGAAAATAATAGAAGAGATAGACAAAAAGAAAACAAAGACGTTTATGAAGACTTTCAATGCTTTAAATGAATTATTTAGCGCTAATTTCTCAAGACTTTATAGTAAAGGTGTTGCTTATTTAGAAGTAGAAAATAAAGAAGATATTTTCGCTGGTGGAGTAAACATCGTTGTAAAACTAGCCAAGGGGAAATATTTTGACATTGCTTCTTTGTCAGGAGGAGAAAAAACTCTTGTTGCTCTTGCATTACTGTTCGCAATTCAAGAATTTAAGCCATATCATTTCTATATCTTTGATGAAATTGATGCGGCTTTAGATAAACGAAATAGCGAGAGACTTGCAGGACTTTTAAGTCAATATATGAAGTCTGGGCAGTATATAGTAATTACGCACAATGATGCAATAATGATGAATTCTAGTCTTCTTTACGGAGTTAGTATGCAGGAAGGCGTAAGTAAAGTATTGAGTCTAAAGGTTTAACTTATCGTGGGGCATGCGTCCTTAGGATGTCAAGGATTTACTAATCCTTGAACGCACTCAAGAACCTGATGTTCTTGATGCTAAGTAATCGTGATGGCATAAGATAATTTGTCTATAATCTGAGGCGTAGAAAGTAATAGAAAGATTTTTAAACGACTGTTTATTATATTAAACATATGTTCAAAGAATTAAACATCATTAGAATCTTTTTTGAAGAACCAAATAGAGAATTCAATGTACGAGAAGTTGCAAGAATCTTAAAGATAGCACCTGCAACAGCAAGTTCTCAGTTAAAAGAATTAGCAAGAGAAAGATTACTTAAAGAGAAGAAAGAAAGAAATTTAATAATTTATAAAGCAAACTTAGATGATGAAAGATATAAAGATCTTAAGGTATATTATAATATAAGAAAAATTAAAGACTCTGGATTAATAGAAGAACTAAACAAGTTTTACGTAAAGCCAACAATAATTCTCTTTGGTTCTGCCTCCTTTGGATTAGATACCGAAGATAGTGATATTGATCTTGTTATCCTCTCTGAAAAGACCAAAGAATTATCAAAGAAAGAAGAGTACGAAAAGGTTATTAAAAGAAGACTACAGTTATTTGTTATTAAAAATATAAAAGAATTAAAGAATGATCATTTAATTAACAATGTGTTAAATGGTATTGTTATACAGGGAGAGCTAAAATGGATTTAGATGAATGTTATAAGAAAAATTTCATTAAGAAAACAAGAATTGATAAGGAATTAGTTCAATCTTTAATAGAAATGTCAAAAATAAAAGAAGATAGTGTGAAGAATGCTCAAGTAAATGAAACAAATATTTCAGCTTATGTATCTATGGCTTATGATTCTTTAAGAGAAATTCTCGAAGCACTATGTATTTTGAAAGGATATAAAGTAACATCACATATCTGCTTAGGCGAATTACTTAAGACATTAGTTTCTGATTTTGATTTCAATAGTTTTGATAGATTCAGATATGTTAGGAATGGTATAAACTATTATGGAACTAAAGTGGACTATCAACAAGGGAAAGAAATAATTCTTAAGATGTTCAAACTCAAATCTGAGATTATAAATAATCATCTTAAAGATATCTGATTTTATTTGTTGATGGAGAATCTTATTATTACTATTATTATGAATTTTTAGCACTTTTTTAAGAAATTTTATAGAATTTGAAATTTAGAAAGGAAAATTATGAAGGGATAATAATTCAGTTTTTAAAACTAAAATTCATTCTACTGAATAATAACACCCATAGTAATATCTGCTATTAATGTCCTTTCTATGATTTGAGTTGCTCATTCTTTTTATTTCTTTTGTTTATTTTCTTTTCTTATCTAGGAAAGTTTGATAGAGAGTTCTAAGCTTTCCGTTAGTTAAGCTCATATGTGGCTTCTTGTAATTGTATTTTCTTCTTATTCAGTTTCTTCATAAGACTCTGCTTTACAGTAGAGCTTATTTTGTTTGTCGAGGTAACCTTATTTCGGGATAAGACACAATTAAAAATGAATCAAAAGCATTAAAAGGCAAAATTAATTCTTGTTTAGATGAATAAGGAATATTATTTAGATAATGCAGCAAGCACAAAAGTAAGCAAGAAAGTTGTTGCGGAAATTGAGAAATTTTATACAGAGGATTATGGCAATCCTGGATCTATACACAAACTTGGAGAGAAAGCTGCTAAAGCTATTAATGAAGCCAGAATTAAACTAGCTAAAGAAATAAATGCTAAACCTAATGAAATTTATTTTACATCTGGAGCAACTGAAAGCAACAATTGGGCTTTGTTTGGGCTTGCAAAAACGAGTAAAGAAAAAAAGAAGATTGTAATAAGCTCTATTGAACATCCTTCTGTGCTTGAAACGACAAGACAACTTGAAAGATGGGGATTTGAAATAATTCAAATAAAAGTAAACAGTGAAGGGATAGTTAACGTAGAAGAATTTGAAGGAATATTAAAAAAACATTCTGAAAATATTCTAATTGTCAGTGTGATACATGTGAACAATATAATTGGCACTATTCAAGATATTGGAAAGATTGGCGAATTGTGTGCAAAATATAAGATTTTATTTCATACTGATGCTGTTCAAAGTTTTGGAAAATTGAAAATTGATGTGAGAAAGATGAATATCGATCTTTTGAGTGCTTCTGCACATAAAATAGGAGGGCCTAAGGGAATTGGACTGCTTTATGTTAAAGAAAATGTCAAAATTGAGCCATTGATATACGGGGGAGGGCAAGAAAGAGGAATAAGGAGCGGTACTGAAAATGTATCTGGAATTATCGGATTTTCTAAAGCTCTTGAAATAGCAAATAAAATAAATAAAGAGAAAGTAAGAAAAGTAAGAAATAAACTAATTTTTGATCTAGAAAAAATTGAAGGAAAACTCAATGGATCAAAGGAAGAAAGAATTTACAATAATGTTCATGTCTCTTTTAAGGTTGATGGAGAAACGCTTGTGATTGCATTATCCCAAGAAGGAATATACGTAAGCGCCGGAAGCGCTTGTGAATCTAAAAAAGAAAGGGAAGATCATGTTTTGAAAGCAATTGGATTGAAAGATGAAGATATTAAGGGAAGTATCAGAATAACTTTAAATGAAGATTTTAGAGAGAAAGATGTTAGTTATATTGTTGATAGTATAAAGAAAATTATTAATAAAATGAAAATTTAGTTATTCTTTATCTGGTTTTTCTTCTCTAGGAGTAAGCGCGCCTGGATCTTTTTCATCTTCCAAACTTAATAATAAGTCAATCCCATCTACACCTTCAAGATCTCTTATAGTTCTTTCTTCTTTAGTATATTTTTCGTATAATAGTGTATAATCTCTTACAATTTTCACTAACGTAGGAATGTTCTGTAGATTGTGGTCTCCTTCTTTTATTATATCTAGCGCAATATTCTCAATTTTTTTACCTATCCAGCTTCCATAGGCACTTAGAGTGTATTCTCCTACACTATCCGAATATCCTGAGAATTTTATTTTCCTTGGAAATTCATGAAATCTAACTTCTCTTATAGGTATTGAATTGTTTATAAGAAGTCTTTGTAAATCGCTATCATGTCTAAATTCTTCCGGGAGGACTACTTTCAACTCTAATTTTATATACATCGGACCATCATACATTCCTTCTCCAAATTTTACTTTAAATTTCTTTACATAAAAAACATTTGGCAAAGATTCATTGAGTTCTTTTCCTTCTGGTTTCATAAAAATAATATTATTTAGAGCTTTTTAAACCTTATTATTTTGTTACTTTATAGTTACATTAAATTATCGTTTAAATTGCTAAAATATTTAACTTGCTTCTTCATTTGGACTGGATGGAAGGAAAAAAGGAGAATAGGAAGAAAAAGAATACTCAAACGGCGGTATTTGGAATGGGCTGTTTTTGGACTCCGCAAAGAGTTTTTGATAAAATTAACGGTGTGATTAGTACAGAAGTAGGGTACATGGGCGGTGAAGAGAAAAAGGGAGATTATAGTTACGAAGATGTTTCTTATGGAAAAAGTGGACATGCCGAAGTTATTAAAATTGAATTCGATGCCGAGAAAATAAATTATGAAGAGTTGTTAAGAATATTCTGGACTAATCATGATCCGACTGAGGTTAATAGACAGGGTCCAGATGTAGGAAAACAGTATAGAACTACTATATTTTATATTAGCAAGAATCAAAAGAAAAAAGCAGAAAAATCAAAACAAAAAGAACAAGTAAAATATAAAGAAAAAATTGCAACTGAAATAGTAAAAGTAGGAAAGTTTTATAGAGCAGAAGAATATCATCAGAAGTTCTTAGAAAAGAGAAACTTAGACTCTTGTAGGATATGAAAACTAATAAAAACAACAAAGAGAAGATAATGAGGATTAATAATAAGTTCTTCAAATTGAACACCTTACTGAAATATATTAATTTTCTATCTTCTTTCAAGACTTTCAGGGGTTCCAAAACAAATTGTGTTTAGTATAACTGCTTCAACTTTTCCTTCAAGATAAGTTGGAATACTTGGCTTTTCTCTCTCTACATATCCTTCTGGAGTATTTCCAAATCTTTTTTTAGGATTACCTCTAACTAACTTAGCACTAAATACTTCTTCATAGACTTTTTTAGGAGCATTACAGAAAAACATTCTAACACTTTCAAGGTAATTGTAAGGTTTAATACCTTTTTCTTGTAGTTCTGCTTCCACGTCTTCTTTATTAACTCCTTCTTGTAAAGAAACACAAAAAGTTACTGGACCTAAATCAACATCATATTCTCTTCTAAACATTTTTGATAAAAGGCCTTTCAACATTTTTGTTATCCTCTATAATTAATTTCATCTATATTTTATAAAGATTCTTATAATCAATTATATAATACAAGGCCTATAAAGATTCTTGATTTACTCTTTTTAGTAAGGTCTACAGAACGAATACCTTCTTAATAATACAAATAAGAAAGGGGTTAATTTGAAGATGTTCTTGAAGGATATAGATAAAGAATTGTATGATATTTAGTTAGTGATGTTTATCTTTTTAAATAAATCAGTCAATAGCTTCCAAATATTCTTCTTGCATTGGAATATAAGCTATTGTGTTTCCTTTCTCGTCAATAATTTCTACATGATATTGTCCGTTTGAAAGAAGAATATTTATTTTTCCTTTCATTCCTTTTTTTATTATTGGATGGACGGATTCATCTTCATCTTGATTATGATATTCTACATATTCTGGATTGGGGTCTACTAGAAGTTTTACTTTTTGATGTCTTTTGAATTTTGTTTGCATCTTATTTACTATATTTCAAGTAATATATATCTTACTATAAGAAGATATATAAATTTTAAAAAGAACATCAAAGAATGATAAAAATAGGGGTAACTGGAACATTTTGTGCGGGAAAGGACACCTTTGCTCAACATTTGATGAATAAAGGATATGAACACTTATCTCTTTCAGATCTTATAAGGGAAGAGGCCGACAGAATGGGCATAGAGAAAACAAGAGATAATTTGTGGAAACTTGGAAACGAATTAAGAGAAAAAGAAGGTAATGGTGTTCTTGCCAAGAGGGCGCTTATGAGATTTAAGGATGGGAAAAATTATGTTGTTACAAGCATAAGGCATCCTTTAGAAGTAAAAGAATTGGCTTCTAAACATGGATTTATACTTATAAAAATTATTGCTCCTGTTGAAACAAGGTTTAAAAGAATTCTTGAGAGAAAAGATAGGAAAGAGAATGATCCAAAAACTTTCCAAGAATTTCTTGAAAAAGAAAATAGGGAGATGTCTTCCACTTCTGCAAGTGAACAAAAAATAAATGAATGTATGGACATGGCTAAATTTACAATAGTAAATGATTCCAGCCAAGAAGAATTCTTCAGAAGGATAAATGAGATTTTACCAGTTCTGGAGAGTTCTGCAATGTACTTAAGACCTGATTGGGATGATTACTTTATGGAAATTGCCCTTCTTGTTGGAAAAAGAGGAACATGCGATCGAGGAAGAAGCGGATGTGTAATTGTTAAAGATAAAAAAATAATGACTACCGGCTATGTTGGAGCTCCTCCTGGTCTCGCTCACTGCGACGATGTTGGACATTGGTTTAAAAAAACAATTCATAATGATGGAAGCATAACCCAACATTGCATAAGGACTGTGCACGCAGAAGCTAATGCAATTGCGCAGGCTGCTAAAAATGGGATAAATATTGAAGGAGGAATTATCTATTGTAATATGGAACCTTGTTTAGACTGCACAAAATTACTTATTAGTGCAGGGATAAAAAGAGTTGTTTGTAATAAAAAATATCATGCTTCTAAAGAATCAAGAGAGATGCTTGAAGAAGCAAAAATAAAAATTGAAGTTCTGCACGATGAAGTTGAGCAGTATATTGGACAAAAATAAATATTTTTATAAAATATCGAGTTAAAAATATTTATTTTTCTTTACAGATTAATTTTTTAATAAATCAAAAGCATGATGTGCCACTCCACCTTTAAAGGTGGAGTTTGAAAAGGCACTCATGCTTTTGATGCTAGAGAAATCTTTTATGGATTTCTGTCAAGTTTCTTGACAAAATTAAAAGAACTTTGCGTTTTGTTACTAGAAAAAGAAGACTTGCTAAAAAATAATTTTTATCATCGATAAAAAAAATATCATGGAAATCTTTAAATACTAAACTGAAATAAGTCATCTATAAACACAATAGCTTGTGTTAAAAGAAGAGAAAAACCCAATAGATTGGGTGTGAATAAATGCGATGCCCCTACTGTTTAAATGATGAATCAAAGGTAATTGATAAGAGAAACGTAGAGGGTGTTATAAAACGAAGGCGCGAGTGTTTG
>JAGVWR010000033.1 GCA_018304205.1 Candidatus Pacearchaeota archaeon
CATTTTGCCCGCCTGTTAAATTGCTTCCGTCATTGCTATAAACTAAGCTATTGGCAGAAGAACCTCCTCCACCTCCAGAGCCTCCTCCAGAAGAGGTTGTAGTTTCAGTTGTTGCCCTTCCAGTAATTTGTCCCCAAAAATCACCGAGAGAAAATGCAGAAACCAAAGAAATTGACACAATAAAAACTAAGAGTAGACTAAAAAACAAGACAAACCCTCTTTTCATGTTAATATAATAAACAAATATTCAACTTATAAACTTTTGCTAGAAAATAATTAACCCCTGAAATGAAATTTGTAACATATGTAAAAATTCTAACATTACCACTTCTAAAAACATTTAAAAGTCATTTAAATCTAAGTTTTATCATGGGAATGTAGCTCAATGGGAGAGCACACGATTGAAGCTCGTGCCGTGGGGGTTCGATTCCCCCCTTTCCCATTTTATGAAAAAGAGATTTTACAATTTTAAAAAGAGAAGGACAGTTACAATAATATCCCTAGTGATAGTTGTACTCCTAGTTTTATACATCGTAGCAGTTATTTATTCAACTGGATTTTTTCAATCTTCAAAGATAGACGAAAGAGACTTGTCTTATTGGCAGTATGAAAACGGATTCATAAAAAACACCGACGAATACGCGCAAGTTGGAGAGACAAAAACGTGTTGGTTCTTAATACATAGTTATACTGCAACGCCACTGGAAATGAAAGAATTGTCAAGCACTATAAATTCAGAGTTTGGAGATTTTGTCTATGGGCTTAAATTATCAGGGCATGGCGAAGTTCCAAGTAAATTGGAAGACAAGAATTTATCTATATGGTATGATGAAGTAGAAAAGAAATATCTTCTTTTCGATTTTTGTGACAATATTAATTTTGTTGCCTCCTCCTTAGCCTCCTCCTTAGCATTAAAATTTGCAGAAGAGCACGAAGTAAAAAATATTTATTTAATTAATCCATTTTTAGAGAAGCCATATAAATTTTATAAAATATTACCTTACAAAACAAGAGTAGAATTATTCTCGGACATATTTAATTATAAAAAGAAAAAAGAGCTTGGAAAAATAAATTCAATTGAAGGACAAAACAATCACGTTTCTTACTGGAATATGCCTTATTCTCCGATAAAGAACTCGTTATCCTTCATTAATGAAGTAGAATCTAACTTGAGTAAGATTCAAAATCCTATTTTTATAGCTTATTCGGAAAACGACGAAGTTGCAGGAAGTTATAGCGCAGATTTAGTATATGATTCAGTTTCTTCAAAAACAAAATTAAAGAACAATTATAAAAATTCAAATCACATCCTATTACTAGATTATGATAAGAAATATCTTATAAAAGGCATAATAAATTTTGAGAAATCAAATAGATGACCAAAAAAACAAAACTCACAAAAAAGAAGGTAATTCTTTCTATTATATACATAGTTCTAACAGTTTATTTTCTAGTCTTCTTTTATAGCTTAACAAAACCTCTTCCAGAAGGAATTAGTCTAGAAGGAGGCGCAAGATACGTTTCAGAAGACGAAATAGATTTTCTTTACGATTTAAATTACTTGCATCAAAATGGATCAAATGTCATAGAACAAGAAATTTTCAAAAACGTCTTTTTTTTAGTGGATAACGCAGAAAATTTCATTATAATTGACATGTTCTTGTTTAATGCGGATTATACCAATAAAGAAAGATTTATTCCTCTTACAACAACATTAAAGGATAAACTTATAGCTAAAAAGAAATCAAACCCAAATTTACAAATTTATTTCATAACCGATGAAATAAATAATTTTTATGGTTCTTACACTTCAGAAGAGATAAAAGAACTAAAAGAAAACAACATCAATGTAATAATTACCGATCTCACCAAGCTAAGAGATTCAAATCCTGCATACTCTTCATTTTGGAGAATTTTTCTTCAGCCTTTTGGAACATCTGGAGATGGATGGATAACTCATCCACTAGGAAATAAAAATCATAATGTTACTCTAAGATCTTATCTAAAATTAATTAATACAAAGGCAAATCATAGAAAAGTAATTGTTGCAGATTTTAATTCAAGTATTTATTCCCTAGTTACCTCAGCAAATCCACATGAAGCTTCAAGTTTACACTCCAATGTAGCTCTTCTAATAAAAGATGGAATTCATAAAGACATAATTGAAGCAGAAAAATCAGTTGCAAAATTTTCTTCTTCAGAAATAAAAATAAATAATTCTTTAATTCCAGAAATAAGCGAAAATAAAGACATACAAATTCAATTTTTGACAGAACAAAAAATACGTTCCAATCTTCTTAAAGACATTGATTCCAGCACTTCAGGAGAAACAATTGACTTAGCAATGTTTTATCTTTCAGACAGAAAAATAATCAAATCTTTATTAAACGCACAAGAAAGAGGAGTAAATGTAAATATTATTCTTGATTCTAATAAAGACGCCTTTGCCAGAGAAAAGAATGGTATACCAAATAGGCAAGTAGCTTATGAATTATTCAAAAAGTCAGATGGAAAAATAAACATAAGGTGGTACAATACTCGAGGAGAACAATTCCATACAAAAATGATAATAATAAAGAAAAAAGATAGAACAATAGTTTATCTAGGCTCGGCAAACTTTACAAAGAGAAATCTTGGTGATTTAAATCTTGAAGCAGACGTTAAACTCTCCTCCCCAAATAACAAGTCAATAATTATTGAAATAGATTCTTATTTCAACAGACTTTGGAATAATGTTAATGGCTCTTACACTCTAGATTTTGAGAGTTACAAAGACTCTTCAAAAACAAAATACCTCCTTTATAGATTCCAAGAGTTTTCTGGATTTAGTAGCTTCTGATTTGTAAAAGTTTATAAAACCATTTACCTTCTTTCTTAAATGAAAAAAGAGGGTACTTCTAGTGATAACAAATATGGCTTTGCTTCATTTATTCTAGGATTGTTCACCGTAATTTTCTTTTTCACAGTCATTCCTCCTTTAATAATGGGAATTACAGGAACTGTTTTCAGTTTAATTCAAATAAAAAAGAAAAACAATAAATGGGCGCTAGCAGGATTAATACTCTCGATAATAGGGATAATCCTTGCAGTTATACTTCTAATATTTTTTGTGAAAATGATCTCAACAACTTCCTTAATAATAGAATGCAGTCAGAATCCTTCTTCAGAAGCATGCAGTAAATTACAAGAAATCTCACCAGAGTTTCAGCAATACGTAACATGCTTCCAAAATCCTCAAGCCCCAGGATGCACGGAATTATTAAACTCAAACCCCTACTAACATAAACATGAACCAAAACAAAAAAGCAGCCATAGAACTTTCAATAGGTACAGTCGTTATAATAGTATTGGCCATGTCAATGCTTATTCTTGGCTTAGTTTTAATAAGAAATATTTTTACAGGTGCAACAGACAGTGTTAATATTTTGGATGACAAAGTTCAATCAGCAATCGTCTCCTTATTTGCAGAAGAAGGTACAGATGTTGCAGTTTTACTTGGTCCAGACAGAACAGCAAAGATAAAACCAGGGTCTGATGATGTTACAGTTGGAGTTGGATCTAGAACTCCCGATGGATCAGAAGCGGACAGAAAGAGATTACAATACAAAGCAACTCTCGAGAATCCAACAGGGAACAATTGCGTAAGTCCTAAATTTCTTGGAGATAGAGGTGCAAGAGCATTATTCAAGACTCCTTTAGATCAATGGATTTCATTCGATGAATTTTCTGGAGCAAATGTATTTGCTTCGATTGAAATAACAGTAAAAAAAGGAACAGCAACATGCTCTCAAAAGATATTTATTGATGTAAGAGATACAGAAAATAACAATGACGAATTTGCAGGCACATTCTTTAGATTAGAAATTCTTAAAGAAGGACTATTCTAACAAGATCTTACATTTTATATAGCCCCGATTTTTTGTTTAATTATGAAAATAGCCATTGACATTGATGATACTTTATCAAACACTGCAGATCCGTTATTTTCGTTCTACAGTCTAAAATTAGGAAAGAAATTCAAAAGAGAAGATCACATACAATATGAATTGCACAAAACTCTAAATTGTACTCGCGAAGAGTCGAGAAAAATTCTAAATGAATTTCATCAAAATGGACAGCTTGGAGAAGTATTACCTTTAGATTATTCGATAGAAGCGGTTAATGAATTAAAAAAGAAGCATGAATTATTTATAATAACTTCTCGACCTTTACAATTTAAACAAACAACATTTGATTGGATTAAAAAACATTTACCAATAAAAGAATCAAATATAATTTTTGCAGAGGATATTTACAAAGAAGGCAATAGAAAATCAAAAGCAAACATATGCAAAGAACTGGGCATAAATATTATGATTGAAGACGCGGCACATCATGCCATAGATTGTGCAAAAACTGGCATAAAAGTTATCCTTTTTGACAATCCCTGGAATGAGAAACTAAAGCACAAAGACCTTACAAGAGTTAAATCCTGGAAAGAAGCTATGAAATCCATAGAAAAAACTGGAAAAGGCTCAACAAAAAGAAGTAGCAAGACTTAAAAACCCAGAATTTTTACCATTTTCATGTTATTACAAGATTACAATAAATACAAGTGGTTTTTAACTAGTTCAGGAATATTAGTTGTTGCTGGTAAATCTGCTGTTCAAAATGATGAACTTTTGAAAAGAATAAAATCAATGAATAGAGAGTTTATAGTAATGCATACAAATTCTCCAGGGAGCCCATTCTCAATCATTCTAGAAGATCCTGGTAAAGTAACAAAAGAAGATATGCAAGAATGCGCAATATTTACCGCTTCATTTTCAAGAGCTTGGAGACTAAAAAAGAAAGGAGCCATTATTGATCTTTTCAAAGTTTCGCAATTATCTAAACCTATAAAACTTAAAGTAGGTACATGGATTGTAAAAGGAAAAGTGGAAAGAAAAGAATTTCCATTAGGATTAGTTTTAACAGTGCAGGAAAAGAAATTGAGAGCAGTCCCAGAAAAGACTGTTAAATTAAAGAGGAATGTTTTACTTAACGTATTTCCAGGAGAAAAAGATAAAACAAAAATGACCGAAGAAATAAGTAAGAAACTTAATAATAAATTTTCAAGAGAGGAGATTTTAGCCGCCTTACCAGCAGGCGGGGTATCTTTCAAATAGATGGCCGTTGATCATCAAGCGCAATTTCAATTAGGAAAAAATGGTCTTACTGAAGGAGTTATAGAATCACTAAAACTTTATTTTAAATATCATAAACAAGTTAGAATTTCTGTTTTAAAATCTGCGACAAGAGATAGAACAGAACTTAAAGAGCTTGCCGAAAAGATAAAAACAGAAATAGGAATAAGATCTTCCTACAAGATCTTAGGTTATACGATCATTCTAAGAAAATTGTAATCAAAACTCATATAAACATTTATAAACGCTCAAAATTAGTGTTGTATATGAGTTTAACAGCCAAATTGGCTGTTCTAGTGCTGCAAAGCACGACTCGAATATTTAATAATGGTAGAAGTAAGAAGCATAGATCCTAAGAAATATAATATTACTTTAGCACAAGCCCTAAAAGAACTTGATGAATTCGAAAAACCGGTTTGGGTAGATTTTGTAAAAACTTCTGCAGGTAAACAAAGGCCAAACATAGATCCTGACTTTTGGTATAAAAGAGCAGCTTCTATATTAAGACAAATATATATTAAAAAAATTCTTGGAGTTAACAAACTCAGATCTCGCTACGGGGGAAGAAAAAAAAGAGGAATGAAGCCGGAGCACTTCGTAAAAGCTGGAGGAAAAATAATAAGAAAAATATTGCAGCAAGCAGAACTGGCAGGTTTACTTGAAAAATCAAAGACAAAGAAGGCAGGAAGACAGTTAACTTCAAAAGGAAAACAGTTCTTGGAGGACTTGGCAAAATGACGCTGATACTAGGAAGATATAAGGATGAAGAGTTAGTTGTAGCGGATATGGCTAATAAACAAGGCGTTGGAAGAATTTTTGTAGTAGATATAAAAGGAGATAAAGTAAGACTAGGATTTGATGTACCCGATACATATACAATACTCAGAAAAGAATTAGTGAACTCCAATGATCTTTACAACGCTTTAAGAGAAGGAAGACCGCTAAATCTGGAAATGATGGGATATTTAGAAAGATTTAACAAGCATCAATCTGCGGGGATAAAATGACAACGCATTATCAAAAGAAAGTAAAATTAGCAAGACAAACTAAAAAGATAAAATGGGCTCCATTTTGGGCAGTTGTAAAGAAGTTTGGTCCAGGTAAAAGAGTTCATCCTTCAGCAATCACTGCTCAAAAAAGACATTGGAGAAGAACTAAATTGAAATTAAAACCAAGAACAATGGGAAAGAGACATCTAGGATAAAATGGCTGATCAAAAGACTAATGTGCTTGAAAGAGAATATGTTATTCCGCTTAGAAAGGAATTTCTTAAAGTTCCACAGTATAGGAGAGCTGGAAGAGCAATAAAAACAATAAAAGCATTCATTGCAAAACATATGAAAGTCCAAGATAGAGACGTAAGCAAAGTAAAATTGGATATGTACCTTAATAATGAAATGTGGTTTAGGGGAAGAAGAAAACCACTTTCAAAGGTAAAAGTAAAAGCAAGAAAGGAAGGAGATATAGTAAAAGTTGAACTTGCAGAAATGCCTAAAGAATTAAGATTCCTTAAACTTAAACATGCAAAGCGGCATAAGAGAGGAGAAAAGAAAGAAGCGCCTAAGACTGAAGAAAAACCAGTCGAAGAAGCAAAGACAGAAGAAGAAAAGAAAGTCGAGCAGGAGAAAGAAAAATCAGTAGCAGAACAAAATGTAAAAATAGCAGAACAGCAAGTCAAAGTGCAGAAACACTTAAGCAAAGTCAAATCAGAAAGTCATCATAGAATGGCTTTGAAGAAATAATTCTTTTAGTTTAACATCTCGCGGGGGCGTTAATCCTTAGGACGTCAAGAATTTACTAATTCTTGAACACACTCAAGAACCCGATGTTCTTGATGTTAAGATACCAACATAAACAGAATAATTAGCGAGGTTTATGGTTCAACGTTCACTCGGAGAGTATTACTAAAAAGTTGAATTCTCCAACGGAGCATTAAACCTGCATAAAATAAGAAGGCTTATATACTATGGTAAATTAAATTACCATATGGTAGAAACAATTAACAATATTAAATTAGGAATAATCAACTTGTTTAGGAGTAGCTATTTTAATCAATTCCATATAAGAGAGATGGCTAAACTTATAGGAAAAAGTCATGTTAGTTTACTCCCCCACTTAAAGAGTTTTGAGAAGGATAAGATACTTACATCAAAAGAAGTAGGAAAGAGCAGAGTTTATTCGCTTAACTTAGAAAACAATCAAGTAAGAGAATTTTTATCTTTAAGTGAGAAGAAAGAAACATTAAATTTATTGAATAAAGAATTTTTAATTAAAAAACTATATGATGAATTTCTCAACTTAAATTTAAATGGTTGTTCAGTTTTATTTGGTAGTTATGCTTCTTCAACACACAATAAAGAAAGTGATATTGACTTGTTATATATTGGAGAACTAAAAGAAAGTGAAAAGAAGAGAATTAAACAATTTGGCAAAACCTATAATAGAGAAATACACTTAACTTCTATGAATTTAAAAAAATTTAAAGAACAACTATCTAAGCAAGGAGCACTAATCAAAGAAATTGTGAGGAACCACATAATTTTATATAATCACGATATTTTTATCAATGAAGTGTGGAGACATTACTATGAAAGAAAAGAAAGATGATTATTCGTTTTGTTTCAAAAAAGCTGGTGGCTTAAAACTTGTTAATCCTAATGAAAGGCTTGTAGAGGTTTATAAGAAAAAATCAAGGTCGGCATTAAACATGCTTGAGTCAGCTAAAGAAAAACAGGAGAACGAATGGATTTTAGATACTTCTTATTATGCAAAATACTTTATTGTTTATGCTTTGTTTACGAAAGTAGGAATAAAGTCAGAAATACATGATTGCACTATCTTTGCTTTAAAATCCCTATTTGTAGAAGAAGACATAATTGATAATAATATTTATGAAGAACTCGAAAAGTCCAAGAATTTAAGAGTTGGAGCTCTTTATTATGACAAAGATTTTGGCAGGGAGGAAATATTAAAGAGAGCTAAAACTGCTCCAGAATTTTGCTTAAAAGTAGAATCAATTTTAGATAAGATTACAAACGAAAATGTGGAGAAGGTAAGAAAGAAGTTTAATGTTTTAAAAAGTGATTTATTGAGATAAAAATATAAAGATCAGATTTATTGATTTTTTATGGCTAAAGAAGATTTAACAATATTATTAATTGGAAGTGGAGCTAGAGAGCATACTATTTCTTGTGCATATGAGAAAAGTCCAAATGTTAAAAGAATAATTATTGCACCAGGAAATGACTTTATAGGTTATAAAAGACAAAAAGAAGTTGTCATGGATAAAAACTGTTCTTTAAAAAATCCCACCTCATTATTAGAAATCGCAAGAAAATATCAACCAGATTTAGTTGATGTAGCACAAGATGACGCATTGGCAAATGGAACAGTCGATACTCTAGAAAAGGAGGGTTTTGTTGTTTTTGGTCCAAGAAAAGAGGCAGCAAGAATTGAATGGGATAAAAGATGGTCAAGAGAATTTATGCAAAGACATGAAATACCACATCCATGTTTTAGATATTTTGAAAATGAAACTGACGCAGAACAATATGCAAAAGAACAATATTTAATTGATTCTAGTAAAATAGTATATATTAAAGCTGGAGGGTTGTGTTCTGGTAAAGGGGCATTAAAATCAACCAGCTTAGATGAAGTAGTTAAAAATATTGGAAGAATGAAAGATTTTCCAAATGGTGCAGGAAGGATATTCTTAGTTGAAGAAGGATTAGAGGGGGAAGAATTTTCTTATTATGCTATAAGTGATGGTCAAACATACAAACTATTCAAATCTGCTCAAGATAACAAAACTGTTTTTAATTTTGATGAAGGAGACCAAACAGGGGGGATGGGTGTTGTTTCTCCTTCTATGGTGACCGAACCAATAAGAAAAGAAATAGAGCAATGGGGGTATTGTTGTAAATGGAAAACCAATGAACATAGAATATAATGCAAGATGGGGAGACCCTGAATGTCAAGTAGTATTGCCTTCTGTTGAAACTGATTATTTGGAAATTGTAAAAGCTTGTTTAGAAGGTAGATTAGGAGATTTAGATATAAAACAAGATAATAAAACAAGAATTTGTGTTGTTGGAGCGTCTAAAGGATACCCTAATGATTATTCACAAGTAAAAGGAAAAAGAATTTTTGGTATAGATGAAGTCATGGAGATGGAAGGAATAAATATTTTTGGAGCAGGAATAAATGTAACTGACGGAAAGTTATATGCAAATGGAGGTCGATTATTTAGTGTTGTAGCCGAAGGAAGAGATATTTTAGAAGCAAGACAAAGAGCTTATTCTGCTATTGCTGGAATTAGTATAGAAGGAAATAATTTGCATTATAGAACAGATATTGGATGGAGAGATATTGAAAGAGCGAGGAAAACGCTGGAGAGTTAATCCTTAGGACGTCAAGAATTTACTAATCCTTGAGCGCACTCAAGAACATCAGTTCTTGATGTTAAGTAATCGTGGGAGCGTTAAACCTAAATATCTCTTACAATTAAAACAACTATGAAAATAAGACAAGAAATAAAGTCTCTTGCAAATCCGGAAAAAGCAAAAGTATTACAAGGATTCTTTAAAACAGGGAAAGGAGAGTATGGAGAAGGAGATGTTTTTTTAGGAATAACAGTTCCAGAATCAAGAAAATTAGCTATAAAATATTCCAACATTCCATTAAATGAGATTCAATCTCTTTTAGATTCAAAAATTCACGAAGAAAGGCTCATAGCTTTAGAAATTCTAACACACAATTACGAAAAATTGACTTCTGAAAAATCAAAGGAAAAAATCGTTAAGTTTTATTTAAGTAATACTCATTTTATCAACAATTGGGACCTCGTTGATACTTCTGCCTCTTACATTCTAGGAAATTTCTTGTTAGACAAAGATAAATCTATTTTATACAAACTTTCAGGGTCAGAAAATATATGGGAGAAAAGAATTGCAATTATAGCAACCTATGCATTTATAAAAAAATTTCAATTCCAAGATACCCTAAATATTGCTGAAATTCTCCTTCAAGACAAGCACGATTTAATTCAAAAAGCAGTCGGATGGATGCTAAGAGAAATGGGTAAAAAAGATCAGAAAATTTTAGAAGATTTTCTAAAAAAACATTATAAAATAATGCCAAGAACAATGCTTCGTTATGCTATAGAAAAATTCCCAGAAAAACAAAGAAAGAGGTATTTAAGTGGAAATATATAATAAATAATTCAATTACATCTGTAATAAATATTTGTTACATATGTAACAAAGATATAAATACCAATTACACCCGTAATGTGTAATCTTTACAGATAAATAATGAAAGTAGAAGAACACGAAAAAGCATATGAAGAGCACAAGAAAAACATAGATAGGGCCATAGAAGAAGGCATAGAAAATAATCAAAGAAATATTGGATATAATATTTCTCAAGGATCTGCAGAACTTTTTGCTATATTTCTACACAAGTTGCACAAGATTCAGGGTTCCGGCGATCAAATAGATCATAGAATATTCAAAAGCGATAGTCTTATAAAAAAGAAAATTCCATTTGATTTTCCTTCAAAAAAAGAAATTTTAGATTTAATGAGAGAAATTGAGGAGGAAAGAAACGCTCTTTGTTATGGCTCAAGAAAACCAAAAGAAAGAATAGAAAAAGCAATAAAAAGCTTTAACGCATTAAGAGAGGTAATAAATAAAAAATTAAGTAAGGAGGAGAAGGACAAAAATGGTAAGTCAAAATGAACTGATAGCCTATGCAATGAACTTCGCTTCATATCTCATATCAAAATTAGATTCAATCGATAGAATCATTTTACATGGAAGCGTAGCTAGAGGAGATTTTGATGAAGACTCAGACATAGATATTTTTATAGATGCCAATAATAAATTTGAGGAAAGAATAAATAAAATAATAAAAAATTATTATAATACCATAAATTATAAAGAATTTGAATTGAAGGGAATAAAAAATGAAATCTCAACAATTATTGGAAAATTAGATAATCAAGAGTGGAAGAGTCTTAAGAGAGCAATTGTTAATACGGGCGTAATTCTATACGGAAAGTACAAAGCAGAGGTAGAAAAAATCCATCAATATGTTTTAATATCTTTTGAAAATATTAAACCTGAAAAAAAAAGAGTCTCTACATTTAGAAAATTATTCGGTTTTAAAATCGGTAATAAGAGTTATGCAGGAATGACGGAAGAAATAAATGGAAAAAGAATAGGAAAAGGAAGTTTAATGGTTCCTATTGAAAAGGCAAATATTATTATCAAATACTTAAAAGAAAAAAAAGTCGCCTTTGTAATTTACGATATTTGGACAGATTCAAAAGTTTAATATCCAGAATATCAAAGTAATTCATTCTTTTCAATTATTTCAGTATAACATTTCCTACATAAATGAAATTTTCTTGTATTATTGTCTTCATCAGGAGGGCTAAATAGTAATGCTCCAAAATCCTCGAGTTCCTTCTTGCATTTATCACAAACAGGTTCAATAGCCATAACACTTATAAGATATTCAATTATATAACTATTATGGATGATCAAAAATCAATTCAGGATCTATTAAATTTCTCGATAATTAATTTAGATAAACCCTCCGGTCCAACAAGTTTCTCAGTTTCAGGTCACGTAAGAAAAATACTTGGAGTAACTAAAACAGCTCATTTTGGAACACTAGATCCACAAGTTTCTGGTGTTCTTCCGCTAGCTTTGGGAAGAGCATGTAGACTTAATGATTTTTTAATGCATAAAAACAAAACCTATGTAGGTATAATGAGGCTTCATGCAGATATCTCAAAAGAAAAATTAGAATCAGAAATGAATAATTTTTTTGGAAAAATAACTCAAATGCCTCCAGTAAGGTCAAGAGTAAAAAGAGCATTTAGAGATCGTACAGTTTTCAAATTTGAACTCATAGAAAAAGAAGACAAAGACGCATTGTTCATTGCAGAAGTAGAAGCAGGCACATACATTAGAACATTGATAAATGATTTAGGAAAAAATATAGGCGGGGCACATATGCTTGAATTAAGAAGAACAAAAGCAGCTATTTTTTCAGAAGAAGATAAGAACTTTGTTAATTTATATGACCTAGAAAAAGCGGTGGATGAACTAAAAGAAGGAAACGAGGAAGCATTAAGAAAAATTCTCATTCCAGCAGAAGAAACAATAAAAAAAGTAATGCCGACACTAGAAATAGAGGAAGAAAAAGTTAGTCAAATTTACAAGGGAAAGCCATTAATGAAACTAGATAAAATAGACCTAAATAAAATACATGAAGAGGTTTTTGCCTTGTTTTGTAAGGAAAAATTTATAGCCATAATGAAGAAGGCAGATCAAGGAGATATTATAGCAAAGCCTCTTTTTGTGTATAATTAATATTTTATAGGATAAAATAACCACTAAAAACATTTTTAACTGTTAAATTGTTATTTCTTTAATGAGAGAATTTGTATACTATTCAAAAACAGCCCCAACCTCTGGAAGTTTCATCGGAGAAGATTTAATGAAAGCAGGAAGGTTAGATATAGCAATACATACAATAATTGCCGCTTTCTTTCTATCCCACAGTTTTAGAAATGATGTAAAACTTCACTTAGTTTTTGAAGGTCCTCCAACTCCTCCAAGACATTTAGAATTAAAACCAGTCACAGAAGGCGAAACAAACGTAGATAAAATATATCTTAATAAGAAGAACATTTCAGATATAATAAAAAAAATGTTATATAAATACAAAGAAGGAGAAAAAAAAGAAATCTTTCCAGGATACTTCATTGAAAGAAAAAGTTTCCTCCAAGTAATAAAAGATCTCGAAAAAGAAGGAAAAGAAATATATCTTTTAGATAAAGATGGAGAAGACATAAGATCAATAACGTTTTCAGACAATCCAGTTTTTGTTTTAGGAGATCATCAAGGCATTCCAAACTTAAAAAAAGAGTTTAAAAGAATAAAGCACAAGTTAGTTTCAATCGGAAAAAAGACCTATTTTGCATCACAAACTGTTGCTATAGTAAATAATGAAGTAGACAGGCAGGAAGAAAGTCAATAGTTTATCCGGATAATTGTCATTTCTCACAATAATAATAGTTAAAAAGCCAAAGCTTTTAGGATTCCAATGGTAAAAGGAGTGTCAATCAAGTTTCAATCTTACGCAGAAACTATTCCGAGGCTTTTAGATTTAATAAATCTAAAAAGAGAGTTAAAAAAATACGATAAAATTGTTCTTAAGCCCTCATTATTCTTCTCAGAAAATCCAGAACTAGAGTCAAAGAGCACAAAGAAGGAATTTGTTGAAGTAATACTAAAATACTGTCTGCAAAATAAGAATCCAGTTTCAGAAGTCTTCATAGTAGAAGGTGCAGACGGAGTAGAAACAACAGAATTATTTGATAAATATGGATACAAAGAACTTGCAGAAAAATACTCTGTAGGTCTAATAGATTTAAACAATGCAGAAACAGAAGAAATAACAAAAGACGACTTTCTTAGATTTGACTCAATCCATTATCCAAAAATTCTCAAAGACAGTTTTGTAATTTCAATTCCAAAGCTTTCACACGATTCAGAAATGGAAGTAATAGGATCTCTGTCAAATATGATTGGAGCATTCCCTTCATCATATTATCAAGGATTCTTCTCAAGAAGAAAGAATAAAATAAGAAAATGGCCTATAAAGTATTCTATTCATGACATTTCAAAGTGTAAGATCCCAGAACTAACAATAATAGATGCCTCAGAGTTTGGTTCAATACTTGCAGGCCAACCTTTAGAAATGGATAAACAAGCAGTCAAGATTCTTGGTTTAGATTGGAGAAATGTTTCGCACATAAAACTAATTGACGAGACAATTCCAGTTGAAAAAATAGAACAAGCTAAATAGAAAAATATATTAATTAGGCCTATTTATACTAAAAATGAAAAAATCACTAAAATTAACTTTAACTGGAACAGTCCACAGTCTTTTCTTTAGGCAATTTGTAAAAGAAAATGCAGATAAAAATGATGTAAGAGGATTTGTAAGAAATTTAGAAGATGGAAGAATAGAAATCTTCCTGGAGGGAGATCAAGATTCTGTAGATTCTGTTGCTGCAATCTGTAAAAGAGGCCCCCAACATGCTCAGATAAGGTCAAGCGAAGAAAAAATAGAATACTTTCAAGATTTTAGAGAATTTAAAATTCTAGGAATTTAATTAAAGTTAAGTATTTAAAGTTAAAATTTATACTTCTTAAATGGGACGTGAAGATCAAATTATATCAGAAAGGTTAAGAAAACTTAAAGAGCTCAAAGAGCAAGGAATAGATCCTTTTATTCCAAAATATGAAGTAAAGAACATTTCTAAAGATTTACAAGAAAAGTATGCAAAATTGAAAAATGAAGAGCATACAAAAGACCACGTTAAAGTTGCTGGAAGGTTAATGAACTATAGAGACATGGGAAAGATTGCTTTCGGAGATTTAAATGACGGTTATGGGAAAATACAAATCGTTCTTCAAGAGCCATCAACTTCTGCAAAGATAATTGAGTTTTTTAAAAAATATATTGATTCAGGAGATTTTGTAGGCATAGAAGGAACGGTTTTTAGAACTAAACGAGGAGAGTTATCAGTTCTTGTAAAGGATGCACAAATTTTAACAAAATCTATTCTTCCATTACCTGAAAAATTCCATGGATTGCAAGATGAAGAAGAGAAATTAAGAAAAAGATATTTAGATATTTTAATGAATCCAGAAGTAAAAGAAAGATTCGTAAGAAAAAGTAAATTTTGGAACACCATAAGAAAATATTTATTAGATCTTGATTTCCTTGAAGTTGAAACCCCCGCTTTAGAAGTTGCGGCAGGAGGAGCAGCGGCAACACCTTTCAAGACATACCATAAAGCATTAGATCTCGATGTTTATCTAAGAATATCGATGGGAGAACTCTGGCAAAAGAAACTAATGGTTGCAAGCTATCCTAAAACCTTTGAAATAGGAAGGCAATTCAGAAATGAAGGAATGGACGCAGATCATTTACAAGATTATACCCAAATGGAATTCTATTGGGCTTATGCAGATTATGAAGACGGAATGAAATTAGTAGAAGAAATGTATAAAAAAGTTGCAAAGGAAGTTTATGGGAAGACTAAATTTAAAGTAGGAGAGCACGAATTTGATTTAAGCAAGAAATGGACTCGCGTAGACTATTCATCAACAATAAAAAAAGAAACAGGAATAGATATATTCAAAGCAAAAAAAACAGATATTGAAAAGAAATTAAGAGAATTAGAAGAGGAATTTGCTCCAGGTTTAGAAAAACCAAGACTTATAGATATTTTATGGAAACACTTCAGAAGAAAAATTGTAGGCCCAGCATTTTTAGTTGGTCAACCAGTAGAAATTTCTCCATTAGCAAAAAGAGATCCTTTAGATCCTAGAAAAGTTCAACAATTTCAAGTTTTACTTGCTGGAACAGAAATGGGAAACGGATATTCAGAACTAAATGATCCTTTAGATCAGGAAGAAAGATTTGAAGAACAGAGAAAACTTAAAAAAGCAGGAGATACAGAAGCTCAAGAACACGATGAAAGCTTTGTAGAAGCTCTCAAATATGGAATGCCCCCTACTTGCGGATTTGGAGTATCAGAAAGACTTTTCGCATTCTTCGAAGGCAGTCCGATAAGAGAAACAGTTATTTTTCCTTTGATGAAACCAAAAAATCTAGCTAAAAAAAGCAGCAAGGAGGAAAAATAAGTGGTAGATTTAATAATAAAAAGTAAAATAAGAGAAGCTGTAAAAGGCCTTAATGTGTCTTCAGAAGTTCCAGATGCCTTGAATAAAAAAGTTCAAAGATTACTAGATGATGCATCAGAAAGAGCAAAAGCGAACGGAAGAAGAACTCTTCAAGCAAGAGATTTATAAATTTTTAATTTAACATAGAGGAAAGAAAGTGAAAATAAATAAAACAATAATCTCAATGATATTTATTTCATTTTTATTAATTACGAGTGTAAGTGCTTACACAGAATTATCAATTTATATTGATGAAAAAGGATCTGCTGAGTTCTATGGATTAACGGACAGTGATATGGGTATGCAAGGTCTTTCAGAAGGAATAAGCGTTAATGAAGGAGAAATAAGAGGAAAAACTCAATTACTAACTTCAAAATCTTCCAATGTTTGGACTTTTAGTTATTATTTAGAAGATACCGATATTAATGTTTATCTTCCTGAGAATGCACTAATAAAGAAAACAAATGGCGAAGTCTCACTCAGTAGAGGTAGAATTCTTGTTTATTCTTATCAAAATATATCTATAAATTACATTTTAGAAGAACAAGAATCTTCAACAATCCCATTAACACTTGCCATATTAGTTGTTTTAATATTATTAGGATTAATAATTCGTTATATTATAAATAAACCAACTAAAAAAACAGATAAAGAAGAAAAATCAAATAAAAAACAACAAAAATTAGAAATAATAAAAAAAGTTCTTAATGATAGAGAAAAAATAATACTTGATAATCTAAAAAAAACGGGTAAAATAAAACAAAATTACTTAAGAAAATTATGTGATATTCCAAAAGCTTCTTTCTCAAGACATATTCAGGAATTAGAGAAAAAATCTCTAATAAACCGTTCTGGAGAAGGAAAGAATAAATTTATTGAACTATCGAAATAACGTCTCCTCTTGATCTTAGCATAGTCCCATTATCGTTCCACTTTGGTTCCAGACAGAAAATATAACCTTTTTTATCTTGTGGATTTTATGAAAAAAACAAAGAACAAAGTGAAAGGAGGTACACGAATATGAAAACAATATTAAGTATAGCAATGCTCTCTATTTTCGCTTTGGGCTTATTTAGTACAGCATTTGTTTCTGCTGCATTTTTAGATACAGACCTAGAAGCCAGTACAAACGTGGGCGTATCAAATAGAGCAGAAAAGGATGTAAGTGTAAGAACAAATGCGGAAGTAAGAGCTCAAGAGAAACAAAGAATAAGAGCTTTAACTGCAGCAGAAGTAGCCGCTGAATCAGAATCGGAAGATTCTTCTGAAATAGAAGTCTCTTTAGCAGATTTAGATGCTTCAGTCTCAGCATCAGCAAGAGCAATAAGTTTTGCAAGAGTTTCTCACGGTTTAGGTTGGGGTGTAGGAGAAGAAAACGGTAATTTCATTAGAGTCATGTGGGTTGAAAAAACATTCAATAATTCTGATGGAGAAGAAACCGCTGCAAAAGGAGTAATAAAAGTTTATGGAGGTAGATCCTATAATATGGTCTTAACTTCAGAAACAGAAACATCTATGTTTTTCGATGTTAAAAGTAATAAAGAAACCATAGGTACATTAGAGTTAACTCAAAAGAGTGCAACAAACAATTTTGTAGTGTGGGAAGGAACCCTTAAACTTGACTCTGGAGAAGAATATGTAGTTGACATTGCTACAAAAGAAAGCAGATTAAGAAATCCAAAAGACGCAAAAATAGATGCAGACCTTGATGTAGAAACCAACGCAAGCACTGATGCAGAGTTAAATGACTCAAAACGAGGAGCAGCAGCAAGAGGCGGTTTCTGGAAGAGATTTAGACTTTTCTTCGGTAGAGAATAAATAAATTATTTTTTAATTTTTCTTTTTTTTAATTTTTCAATCAAATAAATTTAAATATCTTGTTTTGTAGTACATATAATGAAAAAGAGGGGTAAGCAAGTAAAGATAAATAAGGGACTTAATGTTCTTGGAATAATACTACTCTTTATCTCTGCATTTATTTTATTATTCTTATTCCTTTTTGTTTTAGCATCTCTTCTAATTTCAATAGGAAATACAAGTGGAATCTTCACAGGTAAGTTTTATCTCATCATAATATCCGCAATAATTCTTTCTTTAGCAGGTCTTATCTTTTCTATTGTAAGAATCGTTCAAAGAGTTAGGTACTTGAGAAATAAGTAAATAACTTTACTAGTGCAATACGTATTGATAGAAATCTTTATTAAAGATTTATATTCTTTAGAAGTTATAAGTTAAAAGAGGAAATAAAATGCCGAATAATAAGCAAAAAGGGAGTAACGCAGAAAGAGAGCTTGTTAAAATGTTTACGGAGCAGGGCTGGAGAGCACTTCGAGTTGCAGGTTCAGGAGTAAACGATGATTCTCCATGTGATTTAATAGCTGCAAAAATGGGAAAGAAAGGTTTTACAATAGAGGCAAAATCGTCCAAAAAAACATCAATTTACATCACTAAACAGCAAATAGAAGATTTCGTTTTATTCTCTAATTTGATTGGACTTAAACCTGTAATAGCTGCAAGATTCAATCATCAAGGTTGGCTTTTTCTTTCTCCAGAACACTTAAAAGATACAGGGAAATTTTGGGCTCTCTCTTTAGAAACCGCAAAAACTAAAGGCTTAAGATTCAGCCAGTTTTTTGAAGAATTCTCTCATCATCAAGATAGTTCTTTTGGAAATGATCAAGAATAGTCTCAAATCTTCTAGCTATACGATTATCCATATGTG
>JAGVWR010000034.1 GCA_018304205.1 Candidatus Pacearchaeota archaeon
GCATTAATATATTTTCAAGTAAGAAATCATGGTTTACAAATAATTTCAGGTAAATTCATAATAGACCTCGATATAACTAAACAAAATAAAACAGACTTTTCTTACAATACGACGCAAAATTATGAAGACAAAGATACAGGAAATGTAAGTGATTCTCTAGCAGATGAGAATTCCTCTTTCGTAAATAAAACAGTTTCCCTAATAAACAACTCTTCTCAAGAATAATAATTTTTAAAAACTCTCTATTACAAGAAAGATCATGGAAGAAGAAAAGAGGTTAAAACTTGCTATTATTGCCGGTGCGGCACAGGCTCTAAAATTTAAGGCAAAAAATAGAAAGGCAACAGATCAAGAAATAATTCAGCACATATCTGATAACGTTTCAAAGATGCTAGAGGAAGTGGATAAAGAACTATAAATCTAAGCTATACTTTTCATAGGTATTTTAAAGTGTTTCTTTATTTTGCTTTCTAATTCTTCGAAATCTATTGGTTTTTTTATTAGGCCTATAGAATTTCTAAAGGTGCTTGCTTTATTTTCAAGTTCGTCCATGGCAGTCATAAATAAAAATTTTTGATTAGGCAATATTTTAGCCACTTCAAAACCTCCCATCCCAGACATAACAACATCCATAATAATTAAGTCAGGATGAGTGCTCTGACATAAAGGAACAGCCTCATTTCCTAAATATGCCCACACAGTTTTGAACCCATGAGTTTCAAGATAATTAGAAATTTCGGTTACCGTATCGACGTGAGACCCAACTATAGCTACTAAAATTTTCCCCTTTTCATCCATGATAAATATAATGGGGTGTTATTTATAAATACATTTATTGAAATTTGCCGACATTTTAGACTCCCCAATCTTTTAATTTAGTACAATTACAAATAAGAAAATCTTTAAAAGCCTGTTTTATTCATTACTTTAACGCGGGGGTTCCGGAGCGGTCAAACGGGCAAGACTTAAGATGTCGGTTGTTCAATAGAACGATTATAGATCAAGATCAATATAAGAGATCTTGTGGCTTAGTGCCTTCGTAGGTTCGAGTCCTACCTCCCGCATTTTTACGCCAAGAAACTTGATAGAAAACTCCACACTTTAGTTTCTGTCCCATAATTTATACCCTCAATTAATTCTGTGCAAATAAATAGAACAAAAAAGCAACTCTTTCTAACGAGCAAAACTATTCATTGGGTTTAGCAGGTTACTCACCAATCAACACATCAACTGCGAAATCAGAGTTATACTGAACAAACACGGAAAGTTCTAATACATAAGGAACAGATGCTATTTCTCTTAATTCAGCAATAGTTGGTATTCTTCTCAACCAAAACTTATCATTTTTCTGTCCTCTTTGATGCTCTAATTTTCTCTGTGTCAAAAACCTCGAAAATTCATCAGACATTTCAGCAAGTACATTAACCTCTAATTCATTATTAAAATACTGAACAAAATCTCCATTCCTATACTCTCTTACTTGATAACCTTTGCCTTGGGCAAAATATCTTTCTCCCAAATTAATAGACACCGCCTTTGTTTTTCTTAATAATGAGTCTGAAAACTCTTTTCTTAAAATATCTGCTGGTTTGATTAGAGGAATTGTAGGCCTATTGAGAAAGGCAGGCCTACTTAAATCTAATACAAAAAGCTTGTTTAACCAATCTAATGAATTATTTGGTTCATTCATAAAAATTCAATTAATAGACCCTTCTTAAACTCTTCGTAAGATATTTTTAATATGGTCTCAGATAGAATAAAACCCCTAATTAATTGATTTAGGGCAAAACAAATTATAGGGCAATTTTGGACTCGAGTTTATAAAAATCCAAAGCATGAGTACACATCATGCTTTTGATATTATTCTTTAAAAAATATTAAAGATAGAATAGAAAATAAATCAACAAGAGGAATAATAGGTTTAAAGGAAAAGGGCTGGGGAGATTTATACAAAGAGCGCACAGCACTATATGAGAATATGCAGATTTCACAGTAAATCTAGAAGATCAAGAAGATTTTGATTTGATAGTAGAAAATAACTAAATCAATTGGTGATTATGGATCTTGGTCGAGATGTTATCTAGCTCTTGTGTCTTAAATTTAAGAGCATCAAATAAAACTTTTTCATAAAGAGAGTTTGGCCTCTTAAACTCAGTTCCAAAAAGACTATCTGATTTAGGTAAGTGAATTCTTTCCACATAATATTGATCAGGGTTCTCAAATAAAGTAAAATGAAATGTTCTGAATATGCTAATTAACTCGTTGTAGTGCGGCATGAGCATATAATGATCATGTAATTTCATCTTAAATAGTTCAAGATTTGGATTTTTATCAATCAAATTTAACATTCTTTCCCTAGAATCTTCATGAATATCTTGAAAATATATTCTTGCGCTTGCTCCACAATCTAGCCAATTATCAAGCATAGAATACCACTCTTTTTTTGAGTTTTCTCCAAATTGCCATAAATTATTCAACCATCTTTATCATAGTATCTGGCTGAACAATAGCCTTTTTAATTAATTTAGGGTAAGGGGAGGCACTCAAAATATTTAACATAAATAAAAGGAAGTTACAAACTATTTAACTTTTTCTCTCTTCAAAGAATAGTCAGGTATAGACCAGAGAGTGTTAAGTTTTAAGGTGTTATTGGCATTTTCTCCTCTGCTGTTAAGTTGCGAGTGTTTTCATATTTGATTGAGTTTAATAGCATAGTTTCCCATGCGTTGCCCTGAACTCCAATACCGCATTTATCTGCTGGTGTTAAACCTTGTCTTGCGTTCTTTCTCACGAAGTTATGGAATACCTTAAAGCCATCTTGATAGGTTTGAGTTTCCTTAACTCCTCTTCTTATCTTATGAAATTCCTTTTGATGTGTATGATGGCTTTCTATTGCATTATTGTTAATCTCTTTTCTCTTTCCTACTATTGAAGTAAATTTAACTTTTCTTTCGTTTCCCCAGTTCCTAAAAGTCTTTCTGCAACCATCTTGATAACTTGGGTTTCTATCACAAATTATTTGATAAGGGATTTTACCATTTTGTTCCCATGCTTCTGTAAATACTTTTTGTGCATCTTTACTACTTCTGCTTCTACCTGAATTAATGGAAGCGAGTAAGAATTTTGTTTTATTATCCATTACATTCCAAACATAATCATATTCTTTGTTTGGGTTTTTCTTGTCTTTTCCTCGCTTTGAAAGTATTAAAGTTTCATCTGCGTTCCATACATTACTTTGAGTTTGTGGTTTTATTGTTTTAGAGTATTTCTCCATTGTTTCTGAAAATCTTAACACCCATTCTCTAATCGTTACATGAGAAATATTTAATCCATAAAATTGCTTGAATTGATAGCTTATATCTCTGTAAGACAATCCCCTATAATAGCAATCCATAGCCAAACAAACAAGTTTAGCGTTTCCCTTAATGTTCTTGATAGGGCTTAAAACAAATCTTTTTTTACATTCCTTACATTTGAATATTTGTTTACCGCCTGTTTGTGTTGTTCTCATTCCATACTTCATAATATTTTTAGAATTACAATCTGGGCAACAATCATTAAGAGGTTTTTCTATCATTAACTCTATTTCTTGCTTTATTGGTGTTGCTTCAATCTCATAACTTGCTTTTAATTTCTCAAAGATAAGAATAGCTTTAATGTGCTTACAATAAAGATTTTTACCCTGACATCTTCTTTTAAAGTCTTCACACTCGCAAGAATAAGCATCTATATGAGTTACCCTATATTTCTTATCTGAATTTTGAGAAGGCACAAGGTATGTAAATTCATCTATGCTTTCTGGGTTTCCTTTCTCTAAGATTAACTTTGCCCTTTCATTTCTCCAATCGGAGAAGTTTTTTATGTATTGTGTTGTTTGTTCCATTTTATCTCTATACCTATTAGGTATATAGAGTATTTAAAGATAATGGCGATTGAATATACCTATTAAGTATATAGTATCTTTACACTCTGTTTAATCATATATACTAGATTGAGTATATATTTATAAACTTTGAAAACATATAAAAACATGGTAGAACGCAATATTAGTATGAAAAAAGAGGGATTTGGTGTAAATGTTCTTATTGTAGGTCATCGTTGCTATCGTTGTAAACATTCTTGGGTTCCTCGTGATATTGGTGAAATTCCAGAAATTTGTCCAAAATGTAAAAGCCCTTATTGGAAAAGTCCTAAGAAATTATTTAAGAAAGGAGAAAGGAAAAATGGAAAATAAAGTAATTTACGGAGATTGTTTAAATGAGATGAAAAATATAGATTCAAATTCTATAGATTTAATTTATATAGACCCTCCATTTTTTACGCAGAGAGAACATTCACAAAAAACAAGAGATAATTCTAAAGAGTTTAAATTTAGTGATAAATGGAAAAGTTTAGAAGAATATTTAACTTTTATAAAGGATATGTTAATAGAATCTAAAAGAATTCTAAAAGATACAGGTAGTTTATTTTTACATTGTGATAAAACTGCTTCTCATAGATTAAGATGCTTATTAGATGATGTTTTTGATTCTGATAATTTTGTAAATGAAATAGTCTGGAGTTATAAGAGATGGTCAAATGGCAAAAAAGGATTACTTAATTCACATCAAACTATCTATCTTTATGGAAAAACAAAAGAATTTAAGTTTAAAAGAATATATGGAGATTATTCTCCAACAACGAATATAGACCAAATTTTGCAGGATAGAACAAAAGATAGTAATGGTAAATCTCAATATAAAAAAGATAAAGAGGGCAATATCGTAATTGGTAAAGAAAAATTGGGCGTTCCCCTAACAGATGTTTGGGATATTCCTTTTCTTAATCCAAAGGCTAATGAAAGAGCAGGTTATCCAACTCAAAAACCTTTATTATTATTGGAAAGAATAATAAATATATGCACCGATGAGGGAGATATTGTTCTTGACCCTGTTTGTGGAAGTGGAACAACATTAGTTGCATCTAAATTATTAAAAAGAAAATATATTGGAATAGATATATCAAAAGAAGCAATAGATTTAACTAAGAAAAGGTTAGAAAATCCAATCAAAACAGAATCAAGATTATTAGAGGTTGGAATAGAAGATTATAAGGAAAAATCTGAAACCGAGATAGCAATATTAAAAAGTTTAGATGCTACCATAGTTCAAAGAAATAAAGGCATAGATGGTTTTCTAAAAAAATATTATAAAGACAAACCTGTGTCAATAAAAATACAAAAATCTAGCGAATCTTTAGAAGAAGCAAAAAGAAAACTAATTGAAGCAAGCAAAACTAAAGAATGTAAGTTGATGATATTAATAAAGACTAATAATGTAAGAGAGAAGATTCTTGATAAATTAAATCAGAAAGAAGACGATGTTAAAATAATTAATAGTTACGAGCTAGATGTTTCTAAAATCTTATCTGAACTTTGATTTTTAGTATTTTCTTTTGCTATTTCTTCTAATATTTCTTTTAAATCAATATCTGTGTGTTTCTTTAAATATTCCCATGCTTTGTCGCCAGAATAATAATGTCCTTTAAGTCCTTCATATAGAGTTTTAATAGTATCTTGTATTCTTTTGGCTTGGTCTCTGTTTGGATAATAAAACATTATTCTTATCGGAGTATATCCTTTTTTCTTTATTACTTTAATTCTAGTATGTTCTTTAGTTATATGGTCTCCATCAGTTGTTGCATCTTTCCATTTTATCTCAAATGCCATCTTACCAACCAAACAATCAATTTCAAAAGTAGAAGGTCTTGAACCAAGAGTATTCTTTATTTTGAGTTTTCTCTTTGCTTTGGGGTATTTTTCTTCAAAGCATAATATAGAGGCTTCTTCTAAAAAAGAACCAGCGTATTTATATAAAAACCGACCTCTATTCTGATAAACATCAATTAACTTGCCTTCTTTGTCAGATATGCCCAAGACCTGATAAATCAGATAATGCCCATTGTCATCACTTTCCATTTCTTCATTTCTACTGCTTAATTTGATAGCCAACTCATTTCTATATCTTTCGGCGAGAGCTTTAATTCTCTGCTTTATGTCCTCTCTTTTCATACCAAAACTAAAGAAATAACCTATAAAAATACTTCTACCACCCGACACTTAACAGCTAATTAACCACTCGGAAACTTAACACTCTCTATAGACCAAAGTCTTAAATACCCCCATTTAACACCTCTTTTATGAGACATTATACAATTTTAGAGTTAAAAGAAGAATTAAGAGCCAGGATAGTAGATTCTTATTTATCAGAAGACCACGACTTAGCACTTATTAAAAATGAAACAGAAGAAAGAGTACATGTAAAATGCATAATAAGAACCCCCCTGTCAAACGTTTTGCATATGTCCGAAGAAGACGAGCAATCAGGCTACAAAGTAATTGCTCGTTATGACGGACTAAATAGAGTTACCGCTTACCAATTAAGTGAGTCAATAGAAGCATGGAATTCCATAGAAAGAAAAGAAATTGGTAATCTTCTAGAAAAAGTAGGCAAAGAATTACTTGCAGATCAAGCAAGTACAGCTAAAGTTCTTCACAACGTATTTATAAAAAGAAATAACCTTTAGATCTACATGGAAAGTAAGGGAGTTTATTCTCTTTTAAAAGATTGCACTGGTGAACCTCACTGGAGATATGATCAGAGTCCAAGATTATTTGACAGATGGTACCTTTTTACTAATCAGACATTCTCGCAGGTCAGAACCAAAGAGATTTATTCACCAGTAATACAAAGTAGATACAAAGAGCCAATTCTAGAGGAATACGATAAATTACTAGAACTCTATCAAACAAAAAAAGAAGAGTTATTAAGAAGAACTTTAAGACTTCCAAAATTATGTGCAAAGATAATTGAAAGATTTATAGAAAGAGGAGATTTTAGACCTTAAGGATATTAACTAAAAAGAAGCTTAATACATATAGAAAAACAGAATTCTTAGAGATTCAAAGATAAGCTAATCATTTTTTATTTCGCTTCAAATCTTTTTCAACCTTTTTTATAATTTCTTTCTCCAGTCCAACTTTAAATTTCTTCCAGATTAATACTCCAGCTATAAGAATAAAGATAAGTATAACTCCAAAAATTATTAAAAAGTTATTTCCTTTATTCCTAGTGTCTTCTGTTTCAGAAATATTCTCATTTATTTCATTATTTTTAGTTTCAGGCCCAATAATAGGCTCATTTATTGTCTGAATTGTTAAGTTTGCCTTTTTGTCATTTATGCTTTCAAGTTTTACAAATAAATCATAAAATTCCTTTGACGTAAGATTAAGTTTAGCACTTTGCCCTATTCCCAGTACCAATTTAATAGGATCGCTTCTAATAGTTAAATTAATGAAATCTGTACCTACAAAATCTAAATTCACAGTATGTTCCGAAGAGCTAGAATCAAAAAATCTTATTTTATCATTTCTCTTTAATTCTTTTGTATACCCTTTAGAGACTTCATCGCTTCCTGGAGCAAAAGTAGAAGTTGAACTTGCCCCTCCTCCTCCACCGCCCCCACTTGAACTGCTTGAAACACTTGCAGCATTTATTACAAAAGACCTAGTTGAAGAATTTCCTATATTCGTAGCATAATCAGTGCAATTTATCCCCCACGTATACGTTCCAGAAGAAACAGAATAAGGTATAATATTGCTCTGATTCTTTAAAATAGACTCCCCATAAGAAACACTCGCGTTGTTTAATATTAAGTCGCATTTTGAAATATTTCTTAAATCGCTCACATTAAATTCAAAGTTTATGTTTTGTGTTCCTGTAGCAGAATACCCGTCATTAGGAGAAATTAAAGTTATATTGGGTTTAGTTATATCATATGTAATTGTATAATTGGTTGTTGCAAAACTAGAGTTTGTGTTATTATTAAATCCAAGGCAATTCCACTTATATTCCCCTTCATAAGTAAATGTATAATTAAATCCGCTTACATTATTTAGTCCAGAAATACTTCTATTTTCTGTATGTATCAAAGCAGACGAATTCCATAAATTAAAAGTAACATTCTTTAAGTTATAATTTTCTTCAGATGTTGTTCTGCAGCTCAAATTTGCAGAATTTAATTTTGTATTATTTCCATTCTCCGGAGAAATAAGATTAACATTTATCCCACCAACAGTCAAACTGAAATTGCTTTGTGCGAATGCAAAATTATTATTCCAATCATAATACAAACAATTCCATTTGTAATTACCAAGAGAGATATTGCTTACATTAATATTCAATTGATTATATTCTCCAGAAACTTCGGAAGTAGTGTAATTAAAAACTGAATTAGTTGAATTCCATAAGAAAAAAGAAACATTTCTTAAAGATAAATCAGTTGCATTGCATTTAAACTCTATAGTTTGACTTGTGTTAATAAAATTATTTGCAGGAATAATTAATGCAACGCTTGCACTTTCATTATCGAGCGATGTAATAGCTTTAAAATTATCAATTCTTGTAAAGTTTAATCCAGAAGCAGTTATATTATGTCCATTATTCCTTAAAAGAGACTCAATTTCAGAGGGAGTATAAGTTCTCCCAAACTTTAATCTGTAATATTGTCTTATTAATGCAAAAGAAGCAGATACATGTGGTGCAGACATACTAGTTCCACTTGCTAAGGCATACAGCCCATCAGGATATGTAGAAGTAACACTGGTGCCTGGGGCAAATAAATCGACAAGAAAATTATAATGTCCATAACTAGAAAATGAATCGTCTTTATTAGTTGCAGATACGGCAGTTGCATTTGTTATGCATGCAGGAGCCGATATGCTTGTGGTGTTCCTTGCCACACCATTTCCAGAGTTTCCGGAAGCAGCTATAACACTAATATTAAATGCCGTCGCGTTATTAATTACACTAGTAAGTGTGCTTGAAAAAGAGGAATCACAGTAATTAGAAAATAAATTTAATGTTCCCAAACTTAAACTGACCACGCTTATATTGTATAAATTTCTGTTGGCAACACACCAGTCAATTGCATTTTTTATATCAAGAGTTCCTTGATCTGAACTATCTCCATTTGAATCTAATACTTTTACTCCAATTAAGTTGCTCGATTTTGCAACACCTAAAATGCTTCCAGATGCGGATATAATTCCGGCCACATGTGTTCCGTGACCATTATCATCCCCTATTGAACAGTTTTGAACACATATTTTATTGAAACAATCTATAATGCAAGTTTTATTTTTTCCAATCAAATCTGGATGAGTGAAATCAACGCCAGTGTCTAATACACATATTGTTTCATCAGTTCCAGTTATATTTTTACTATTTACCCGAATTGGCCAGACTTTAGTTGCGTTTACAATTCCAATAGTGTCTTGTAGTAAAGCTCTAAATCTAAAAGACTTTTCTATTTCAACTACATTACCATTACTCTCTAATATTCCTAAGTCGCTAGAGCTTGAATTAATTATTAATAGATCTCCCTGTCTAGAAATAACATCTTCCTCTTCTATGCCTAAAGATGAAGACTTAATCTTTTCATCTTTAACTTTTACTATAACTTCCACATTATTATTACTAACAAATGCTTCAGAAACTTTTTTATCAACCTTTGGACTTATTTTAACCTCCGCCTTCTGTGCAGAAGTTAAAATAATAGACAAACAAATTATGAAAGTCAAAAAAACAATAACAATTACATTCTTTTTCATCCTCTTTCCTATAAATTGATACTTAAATATATTATGTCAAGATTTCTCTAGCATCCA
>JAGVWR010000035.1 GCA_018304205.1 Candidatus Pacearchaeota archaeon
CTAATTGTATAATTAATTATTTCTTTGTCGAAATGAAAATGAATTCTTTCTAGTTTGTTTGAATCGAGTGATCCAAATTGTCTTCTTTCTAAAATAAGACTGTCTTCTAATATCTCTATTATTTCTCCTTTCAGAATAGCTGAATCATAACCTACTTCAAAGCCGTTATTATTCTCTTTGTATGGGCGATTGTATAATCGAATTACCATAGTTTTTCCTAAATCGTTTCTGGTCAATTTATTTAGTCTGGGCATAAAATCCCAAGATATAAAGAAATAATAAACTTACCTGTATGACTTTTGTCTCTTGGCTCTTGCCTTTGAGTCTCCAGGTTTTCTGGCTTCTTTTCTTCTGGAATCTGCAACAAGTAAATGTCTGTCGTAGTTAATAAATGCTTTTTTAAGAATATCTGAAGAAGTTATTTCGATTAATGCTTTTGCTATTGCTAATCTTGCGGCCTGAATTTGTGCTTCTTTTCCACCACTAACTGTTTTAATAATAAAATCGTACTTTAACTCATCACCTAAAACATTGGCATAAATTCTTAATGGTTCTGCCAAAGCTAACTTGTGGAATAAATTGAGGTCTTCATAAGAAATATGATTATAGATTACTTTGCCGCTTCCTGGAACTAATTTAACTCTCGCTACTGCTGTTTTTCTTTTTCCTGAAATTGTTTTTATTTTCTGAATCATATTAACCTGCTTAATTCTCCCAGAGTCATTGTCTTTGTTCTCTTTTCTTTTCCTGCTAATATTTTTTTAGAAGTTTCATATTCTAGAGGAACTTCGTTGTAGCACATTACTTTCTTTAAAGCTACACTACCTCTTCCTTGGGTATAGGAAAGCATCCCCCTTACTGTTCTTTTCATTATTCTCTCTGGAGAGCGCGGATAATGTGGGCCTTTAAGAGTTGTGCTTCCTCTTGCTCTTTTCTGTTTATAATTGCTTAATATAGACTCCCTTCTTCCTGAAATTACTGCAAGACTGCAGTTTAGTATAACAACGTCTTTTCCTAAAAGGGCCTGCTTAGCTGCATAACTTGCTAACCTTCCCAAAGTTGCGTTTGTTGCATCTATTATTATTTTTTCACTCATCTTATAATTTTAACTCCTTCTGCTTTTGGATTCTTTTTTATTTCTTCTAATATTGTTAGAAATTCTGATTTTGAAAATTTTAACTTATCTTTAGCTGACTTTGATATTGATAGAGCGCATATTCTTATTTTCTTATCTAGGTCTCCCCTGGATAAAACCTTTCCTGGTACTAGAATTGTATCTCCTAAAGTTGCTTTGGAATTTATTTCATCTAAATTTATTGAAGTATGTTGTCTTGTAGGCATTGCTACTAATTTTGCAATATCGTTCCATGCTTTGTTCTTCATTGCATTAGATATTGTCTCATTAAGAGATGGATTCGTCTTTCTCCTAAGTCTTATTTTTAATTTTGTTCTGCTTAGATTGCCATGTTTCATTATTTGATTTCATTTCTTAGGTATTTAAATTTAATGCATGAGAAAGATTTTTATACTTTAGTGTGTATAAGTGTGTATGAAAACAAAGGCAATTACTATAAAGAAAACTAGGAATAAGATAAGAGTGAACATTAGTGTTGACAAAGAACTACTTGATAAAGCAAGGGGGAAACTGCAACTATTTGGAGGTAAATTAAGCACACTATTTAACGCATATTTATCTGATTTTGTAAGTTCAATTGATAAAAACTACAATGAAAACCAAAAATTTGTTAATGAAAAACTAAAAGAACTTGAAGAAAAAATAAAGAAGATTGAGAAGGATAAGAAGACTTAAATTTCAATTCAGTTTCTTTAAATCAAAATTTGTAACTTGGTCATAACATTTTATGCGGGAAGGAGGATTCGAACCTCCGAAGGCACTAAGCCATGACGGCCTTAACGTCACCCATTTGACCACTCTGGCATTCCCGCATAAAAACTATGGGAAATGAAGAGTTTTAAAATTAACTGATCAAAGGCACATTGTGCAGGTTCATAACATTAATGTTCTAAACAGAGCTAAACATGAATGGAAAATAAATCCAAAGTTTATGGCTTAGAATTTACACATAGCCAAGAATAAAGAAAGTTTTATAAGTGATGAAGAAGTTGATAATTTAAGGAAAGAGGAAGTGTCAAATAAAAACTTGCGCGGTTTTGCGTTGTTTGTTTTGTTTCTGACAGTTTTTACTGTCTTCGTTATTCTTATTTATTCATCAAGCGTCGTAGCTTCTTCATGCTGGGAATATACCTCAAGTTCAACATGCACAACCGGAAACGGATGTCTTTGGAAAAATGACTCATGGGGAAGTTGGTGCTCTGAATTAAATTGCTGGAGTTTTAATACTCAAAATTCTTGCACAACGACAAATGTACCAGGAAAGAATTGTACCTGGCAGTCTGGATCAACTTATAATTACTGCTCTGAATTAAATTGCTGGAGTTTTTCCGGAACAAACCAAAATACCTGCGAAAATAATGCTGCCGGAAGATCATGCACTTGGAGCGGATCGTGCTATAGTGTTGGGGGAATGGGATGTTATGATTATTCTACTCAGTCGACTTGCCAAAATACAACGGGATGCGCATGGGGACAGTGTCAAACTAAAGGTTGCTGGAGTTACACCAACCAGAGTACGTGTGGTTCTGCCAAAGATCCTTGGAATGGAAACAACTGTACATGGAGTTCCTCAAATAATTGGTGCCAATCTAACTATTGCGGAAATTATTATAATAGCACATCATGCACTAGCGCTATTGGAATAAATTGTGAATGGAGTAATTATGGATATTGTCAAGAGAAAACGTGTTCTGGCTTTAATAACCAGACCGCATGTCAAGGTGCAAATACAACTATAAGCAAAGATTGTAGGTGGACGGGAAGCTTTTGCGAGGAAGACAGCTGCTGGAAATATGACAAGAATCAATCTGGATGTGGTGAAAAGTCTAAATGTGTGTGGAGTTCTTATACAAGTACTGGATGGTGCGAGGAGATAAATTGTTGGAGCTGGGATGAAAGTAAGGGGGGAAGCCAAAGTGCATGTCAAGGCAACGCAACACTTTATGGTTTGAGTTGCAACTGGAGAACATCCAGTTATGGCAATTGGTGCGAGAGAGATTATTCTTCTGTAAGCTGTTCAAACAAAACAACTGAAAGAGATTGCCAAGATACTTATTATTGTTGGTGGGAATTTAATAATATGAATAATCCAAGTGCTGGAGGAACATGTAAAACACCAACTTGGGGAACTGGAAGTTTTGAGAATATAAGTGGAAGTATCTTAAATGATTGGAACCCTGGATGTTACACTTTTGATAATAATCAAACAGAATGTAATAAAATTATGGGATGTAATTTCACCAGCTCCAATGATTGCAGATCAGTAAATGCCGGAGATTTTGTACTACAAGGAACTAACATTACCTCCGATGGAATAAAATGTTCTTATATAAATGATTCGAATTTATGTAATTCTATATCTGTTTTATCAAGCTGTTGTTCATGGCAAAATAGCACTTGTTCAGACAATAAATTTTCTTCATCTTGTTGGAATTCCTTGGCACAAACTCCAAATGGAGAAAATTCGTGCGAGGAGGCTACAACTCAGGCAAATTGTGATAAACTAGCACAAACTCCATGGTACTGGCCATGTAAATGGGATAACTCTCCTTCAACAGCTAAGTGCACAGTTAAAGAAGAAAATATATGGGGAAACAGAACAAAAAGTTTAGTGTCTATTGAAAATAGACAGACTTGCGAGGCGGTTGGAGGAAAATGGGTTACTGAAAATTATTGTGAAGGTAATGTTTCTATCCCAACAGGAAGATGCGAGTATAAGTTTAATGATGAAACAAATTGTAACAAAGCTTGCTTTGCATGTGAATTTAAATCGGATGGAAGTTCTTATAATTCTTCTTCTGATGCTAAAAGTGCTTGTTTAGGATCAAATTTGGGAACTTGCGAATTTAATAATAACACTGCCGCTCCAAACGGATTTGGTTTTTGCGAGACGAAAAATGAATTTAAGAAAGGAGTTGCGGGAAACTGCGATTCTGATTGTGGAACGTGCACGTACAAAGGAGATCCAAATGGAATAAATGGAACTACGACTCCTAAAAATTATTGTGAAGGTAGTAAAGCAAATTCTGATGGTGGCGGATGTAAGTGGATCGTAGACAATAGTACGACTACTGGAGGATATTGTCTTAAAAAGGGAGAAAAAACTTGTTTAGATGCTTGTGACCGATGTGCAACTAGAGATGACTGCTCTAACATAGGGAGAACAGGTATTGCAAACTTTAGTGGAAGCTGTAAGTGGCAAGGATCTGATAATGATGGCAGTTGCGCAGCAAATGTTGCTGAAGACGTGGAAATATGCTGGAATGGAGAGGATGATGACGGTGATGGCTTGTCCGATTGCTTTGATCCTGGATGTTATTCAGATACATTTTGCGGGTTTGTTAGCGGAGACTGTTTTAATTGGAATGATAACGCAACATGCTTGGCAAATGAATGTGAATGGATAAATGATAATTGGGGAAGCTGGTGTGATTTTAAAGGTGCAAGCTGCTGGAAATATGATTCAAATGAATCTACATGTTCTATTAATAGCAATTGTGCATGGAATAATGGAACTGGAAGTGGATGGTGTGAAAGAGATTGGAGCGTTGCGGAGAAATGTTTCGGATTAACTAATGTCAGCGCATGTACTACTGTTTCTAATTGTGTGTGGACAAATGATACATGGTGTGATGGAAACGGAGCAAATAGCGATTGGTGCAGCAATTATGGAGGATGGTGCAATCATGAAGATTTCGCTCCTAAAAATTGTTGGCAAAGTTCCGATAAAAACATCTGTAATAATTCTACTGGGTGTGCATGGAGAGTTGATACGTGGAGCAAGCCGTATTGTGAGGTTAATTGGAGTGGAAATTGCTGGAATTATACAAGTCAAAATAGTTGTAATGCTAAAAGCGATTGCAGTTGGAGAACAGATTCATGGGGAAGCTGGTGTGATAATAAATTTGGACAGTGCTGGAGTCAGACTAGTGAGAATACATGTAATACGATAACTGCTGTAAATTGTACATGGAAAAGTTATGGGGGTGGGGGTGGAACTTGTGAACCTTCTTGTTATGGCCAAATCTCAGAGAATTCATGTACTTCTCTAACTGGATGCATTTGGAAGGCAGACTCTGGTTGGTGTGAAGAACAGCAATCCGCGGCATGCTATAATGCAACTAGTTATAGCAATCAGACAGCATGCCAAACTATAAGCGGATGCGAATGGAATAATCCTGGATGGTGCAATCCGAAAGATGGATTCTCTTCTGGAGCAATCGCAGGAGGTGGTGGTGGCGGAGGAGGAAATTCTGGAGCAGAGTGTTATAAATATGACGGAAATAAAACTTTGTGCATTGATAAAAATATTATTAATATAAGTTGTGGATGGACTGATGATTATGATCCTGGTTGTGAAGTTAACTGGGCAAGAGATTGCTGGCAGTATACCGGATCTGGAGCACTTGGATGCAACACTACTAATGGATGTTGGTGGAACCCAGAAGGAGGCAATGGAGGGTGGTGTGGAAATATAGTCGATCAATGCTGGAATAATATTACATTAGTTAATAATGCGAGTGCTTGCAATGCAAACTCTTATTGCAATTCAACTCTATATGGATGCGAGCCCACTTGCTTTTCACAGGGCACGCAAAGTGCATGTACTACTGTTTCTAACAACACTTGCAGATGGACAACTGGATGGTGCAATCCGAGTGGAGTTAATGATGTATTCACAGGAATTGAAGCGGGTGCTCCTACAAGTTTAGCTAACGATGTTTGTGATTTATCTGAAACAAACCAGTCTTCAGCTGATTTGTGCGGTATAGGAATGAAAGATATGGGAAATGCTTATGGATTTGGGGGTAATGTGCGTGATTATTTACAAAACTCATCCATATGTAATAAGCAAGAATTAAGAGATAATACTATAGGAAGTGGAAATGAAACATTGAAACTGGTGGTTTATTTAGATACAGACGGCTCAAGCTCCGAAGGATGTGAATTAGATCATAATGAATCTGCTAAAGGATATGAGTTTAAGTTAAGGTATTCTTCCGAGTGGAACTCTAACACAAGCAAGGCGGGTGAAACATCTACCTCTTATAAATGTGAAAATAGCAAGTGGAAAGTTTCAGATGTGAAAATAAGTACTTGGAAAAAAATAATGTGCTTCGATATTGGAGGCCCGATGATTGCTGTTGAAAAGGGAGAATTATCCAGATTTCCTACATTATACGACTCTACAGAAGACATAAGGGTGTATATCGTAACAATTGGAAATACCGGAAATATAAGTTCTCCAACAGATAAAGTTGGTCCAGGATACGCTACTCCTGGATCTATTGATTTTTCTGTGAGTGGTGCTTTCGAGTTTGGAGCAGATGGTTCTAAATTTGAGGATATCCTGAAAAATGGATTTGTACAATATGAAGATTGTTTTAACAGCGTTGATGATGATAATGATCAGAATATAGATTGTTCTGATTGGGACTGCCAATTTAATCCGATTTGCGATGGACTAGGAGTAAATGCAGATAATTATACAGATACGAAAATGCCTGAAGTAACTGGAGTTAAAATAGAAGAATATTATGATTCTGCACTTATAATTTATGACACCAACAAACCTTCCAATGGAACATTTGAATTTTATAATAATGATTCAAGATGTTCTACTCTGAATGCAAGTATCTTTGATATAGGAATAATTAGCAGCAATGTAAGAAATTATAAATTGTGGCATAAGGCTGATATTTACTCGGCTAATTTAGGGTTTAGTTTGCAAAATGATACAACTTACTATTATAGAATAAAAGTTTGCGATGATACTAATAAGTGTGCCATAAGCAAATGCAGCACATTTGTGACTTCCTCAAGAACCAAATGTGGCTTTTGCAATTTTGTAACTAGAATAAAAACATCAAGTGATTGGGAGGTTTTATATGATGTTAACCAGGATGGAACCTACGAACATAGTCAGGGAGAGGTTTGCGGGCAAAATGCAGGAATGAAAAGCAACCACACTATGAGAAATGTAAATATAAAACTATCAAAGAGTGATGGATCAACTTATTTTGAATTCATAAATGCCTCGCTGACAAAGACTGGATTGAATGATAAAGTTAGAAGCATAAGCGGATCTGAAGCAATAATAGGCTCGTCTAATTTAGTTGGTTTAACTTCTGAAACAAGAGATAAGATAATAAATAATTTGCATCCTGAAGTATGCAGAATCAAAATAACTTCCAGCTCATGCAGTAGCTTATTCCATTGTGATGATAGCGGATCTAATTGCGTAGATAGAACTAGCGAAGCAACATTAATTGATTCTTCTAACTGTGTATGGCAGATACCCTATTGTGAATTCTCTACTTATAGAACAACTTTATCAAGTGGAAGCAGCGGAAGTTCAAACAATGGTGGTGGAGGGGGTGGTGGAGGAGCTGGAATAGTTAAGAAAACAAATGTAACAGCTGGAAATACAGAAACTGAAGATGATAATGCTGGAGATGATGGAAAAGCTGATGAAGGAAAAGCTGATGAAGGAATAATAAGTGAAGAATTGGCAAATAAAATAAAATTATCAATGAAGATAATTATTCCAGTTATAGCAGTTGGATTAGTTTTAATGGGCCTTTTAACTTATTTCAAATTGATTCCTGCTTTTAGGTTCAATCAATTTAGGAAAAAGGTTAAAGTTAGACAAGGAAAAGATATTATAATAAAAATTGTTTTTGTTTAAACAAAAACAATACAAGTTAATTCGCTTCGCTCATAGCTCTAACTAACTCTTCATCTGCATTTCAATCCAATTACTTATCTTTGACATATCTTTTGGTGGAGGTTTATCACAAAACAAAACTATTTCCATAATCTCATTGCACTTTGAGCAATGAAATTGCCTTTGAGTGGTATAATCAATCAATATTTTCTGTCTTATAATTGACTGTTTAATAATCGGTTTCTTTCTCCTTGAATAAACTCCATAATATCGAACCAATCTGAAATTCTTATCAGGAATATGTTGAATGATGGATGAAATAAAATAATCTGCCATAATTATTTTGTAATGGATTTGTTCTTGATGATCTTTATAATAGAATTTTATTGCTTCTCCATTGTAAGCAATTATTCTTGAATTTGCTATTGCTGGATGTCTTACATATCTTCCGATGTATTGTGCTAATCTCTTTGAAGAGATTATCCTTTCTGGGTTTAGATAAGCAGCAAAGCCATTAGAATACTTATCGAATAGAAAATCAATAAATTCTTTAGGAAGATATTTCTTTAATGAAGTTAAAACTTCATGCTTCCATTTCTTATGAAAAGCATCATAAGAAATGTATTTCCCTAAGGAAATAAATTTCCCTTGATTATCATATCCTCCTTCCGTTACAATGCAATGAACATGTGGATTAAAGATCAATGATTTTCCAAATGGATGAACAACTCCAATAACTCCTGGAATAACCTTTCGCTTCAACGAATGAGAGAACATTTTCTTTATGGTTTGATAAGCAGAATCAGAAATGACTTTCTGTAAATATCGATTCTGCTTTATTGGTTCTCTCAATTCTATTGGCAAACTAAAAGTAAAATGTCTGTGAACAATATTTTTAGCAACTTTATTTGCTAATCTATCTGCCCATTGATCGGTATATCTCTTGCCACAGCAAGAGCATATTCTTGAATTGCATCCTAACAAAACAAATTCATAGTTATTGCATCTCTTACAATAACAAACGAAACATTTCTGTCTGCAAGAAAGCATTTTCTCCACTTCTTCTGTTTCCACTAGTCTTGGTTTATGATTCAGCTTATAGCTAAACCAACGGTCTTGGAAGATGGTCTTTACTGATAGAAAACCTTTTGATTCCCTCTTTGTTTGATTAATTTGTGTTGCCTGAATAACAACACAGAGGGTTAGCACCTAAAAAGGCTAACCCTTTATAGATTATATACTATAAATTATTGAGAGGGCATGAATGGGCGGTAATTTTATAAATTGTGCCCACAAAATGGGGCATAATTTTTTCTAGCTTAGAAAGGTTTAAAACCTTTGTTAGATACATTTTAGTACATAAGGTATTATATTACTTATGCTACAAAATGTCAGAAACAGATAAAATATCTATACGTAATCTTAAAATCGAGAAAAGGATAGCCGACATCTCTAAATGGAAGATTCCGGAACAAGATAAGAAAGATGTGAAAGAAGGCTTTGTAAGAGCCTTGCGTTTAGGAGAGTTAACTGGTAAGGTTGTAAAAGACGGCGGACTTTCTGTTTATCTAAGTGACATTAAGGTAGCTTTAGAATTCATAGGCAAGTCAGTAACAAAAATAACAGAAGAGGATATTAGAAAGTTTCACGAGGCTATGATAAATGACAGTCTTACTTATACCCAGTTACGAAACGAGATTAAGATTGTAAAAGGAGAAGACGTTGAAACGAAAATCAAAACAAAAAATGCTTATTCTAAAAATAAGAAGGTATCTATACGACGTTCTTTCATTCTATTTTTGAAATGGAAGTTAGACGAAAAAGCTTTCAAATTCATAAAGTTATTAAAAATTAAACTTGGAGGTAAAGAAAAAGAT
>JAGVWR010000005.1 GCA_018304205.1 Candidatus Pacearchaeota archaeon
GGAGATGAGCTAAATGGAAATTAATATTAAAGCCCTAGTTTACGGAATATTAGCAGGAGCAGGAATTTTAGCATTTTATATTTCTGTTCTTACAATATTCCAAAGTTACGGATTTGCATTATCAGAATTTAATAGATTATGGTTTTGGCTTGTTCCTTTAGCTGTAGGGTTTGGGACTCAAATTGGTTTGTATGCTTCTATAAGACACGATGCAACTGTAAATAGAGGAATGGCTGCATCCGGTACTGTTTCAGGAGGGTCAATGATTGCTTGCTGTAGCCATTATTTTCTTAGTATTCTTCCATTTATAGGAATTGCAGGTTTAAGTCCATTTACTTCATTTTTGATGACCTATCAGAAAGCGTTCTTTTCAATAGGTATTGCTTCAAGTATTATTGGGGTTACATTGATGCTTAACCATAAGAGAAAAATGAAAGCTCATGAAGATGCTAAGCCTTCGAACTATAAGATTTCAAATGAAATGAAAGGAGGTTTAAGATTAATGGCAACTGAGAAAAAAAGCGATACTTTCCATATTAGTGGTAAAGCAATTGCAGTTATAGGCATTTTATTATTGCTTTTGGTTGGTACCTTTGGGATGTTTCTTCTAAAGTCTTCACCTAATAATACTGGATCTGTATCTGCTCAAACTGATAGTGTTTCTGGAGATATACCAGAAAAATGTAGGCTTCCTGCTGGTCAAGATGTGACTTCTTGGAAAGAGCATTTAGGGCATCATGAAGATACAAAAGAATGCTTGAAGTATTTTAACTAAAATGGAAAAAGAAATCAACTTCGCGATAAAGAAAGGTGTTTATTGCAGCTGGTGTGCTGATCTTATGAAGAAAACTCTCAATCAGCATTTTGCACTTAAAGAGATAGATGTAGATGTAGTGAAAGAAAAAGTTCATCTCATAACCTACAAAAGAATTAGTCCAAAAAGCATAATTTTATTTTTAAAAAAGAGAGGATATGGGCTGGTTGAAGAAAAATGTATAAGTAGTAAATAAACTCTTCTTGTATGAATTATCTTTTGCAATCTAAATTCATCCCTAATTTTCTGCCTGCAATATTCAGCCATATACATACAATTCTTCTCTGCTTCTTTTCTTAGAAATTCTTTTAGAGGCGTTTCCATAGAAATATGAAGATGTGAGTTCTTGCCCATAAATTTCTCATTAACTGAGATTATAAAAGCATTATAGATATTGAATACGAAACAATAAAGAATAACAGATAATAGGACTTTATTTTGCTTTTTTGGAGAGTTCTGTCAAATTTTGTTTTTCTTGCAGTTCTTTAACAATCTCCAAAATTCTATTAAGCTTTAGATCAAATGTAGAATTAAACAGAATAAATCTGACATAACCAGTAACTGTCTTAAAACCAGATGCATCAGCCATTGCCATCAACCGCATTTTCTGATTTTTTGTTAATCTCATTTGAAATGGATAATTTGCTCTTTCACCATATTGTGTAAAATTATTGATCCTCATAAGAATAGTTCTTAGAATGAAGATAAAAAGACCATGGAGATTTTATGTACCTAGAAAAGTTATTTATTTAATTCTAATCGGATTTGACTATCGGAAGAAAAAAGAGGTAAAATCCACAAGCTTTATATATTAGAATATTCTAATATGTTAATGAAAGAATTATATAAGTTACATGCCGAAATGTGTAAGGTATTTTCAAATCCAACTAGGTTAGAGATTCTTAATTTACTTGGAAATAGAAAGATGTCTGTTACAGAATTAATCAATAAAACTAAATTAAGCCAAGCTAACATTTCTCAGCATTTATCTATAATGAAATCAAAGGGAATCGTTTCCTCTGAGAGAGATGGCAAGAACATATTTTACAAATTAACCAATGTAAGAATCATAAAGGCGTTTGATATAATTCGTGAAGTTCTAAGCGAGAGACTAGAGAAAAATAGAAGTATTCTTGCAGAGGTAAAAGCATGAAAGTAAGAGAAAGCGGAATGCCAGGTGAAGAAGTTTGGAGCGAATTCTTTGAGCCAAAAAGAATTCTTAAAAAATTAGGAATAGACAAAACAATTAGAGATATAGCCGATTTTGGCTGTGGTTATGGTACTTTTACTATCCCTGTTGCCCAGACTGTGAAAGGAAAAGTATACGCTATTGATATTGAGCCAGATATGGTTGAAGAGACAAAAAGAAAAGCCGAAAAGAGAAAGTTAGGAAATGTGGAAACTATTGTCCGAGATTTTGTTTCTAATGGAAGCGGTCTTGAAAATGAGAGTGTCGATTATGTAATGTTATTTAATATTCTTCATTTAAATAATCCAGAAACTCTTTTAAGAGAGGCTTATAGAATTCTGAGAAAGGGTGGGAAACTTGGAATTATTCATTGGAATTATGATTCCGCAACGCCAAGAGGACCTCCAATGGAAATTCGCCCTAAACCAGAGCAGTGTATTAAATGGGCAAGAAATTCTGGATTTAATCATCCATTACAGTACGATTTAAAATCTTATCATTACGGAATTGTTTTAACAAAGGAAGGTAAAAGATGAAAGACAATAATAATCCTCTCAAAAATAAAGTAATAATCACCATCCCTGCTAAATCTTCTTCAGGATGAATTATACTTAAAATAATTATTAAAATAAATCAAAATATTAGACCGATTATAAAACCACTAATTATTCCTGTTTTATTTTTCATCACATACGAACCATTTTGATTCAATCTCTTAATTGATATGCACCCTCTTTCTCATAGACAACAGATCCTCTAAAAATTCCCTGATCTTTATTAAACATTTTATGAATAACATTTATCACATCACCTAACTCATTAGCTGCATCGTCGTTACTAGCTCCCATATAAGTAGCTACTAGCACATATTTCATACTTGCAAGAGGTCTTCTTTCTTTTTCATATCCTTGTTTAATTCTTTCGTTTGACATTACTCTATAATCATCTGGATATTGAATTTGTTCAGCAAGAGTTTTATCAAGTTGTAGCCCAGAAATCCCCTCATTCAATAACAACTGCAAACCTTTGGGAGTTTTTGCCTCGTTTCTTATATGACTCCCAGATTTTTCTAGTTCTTGTTTTGAGGCATCACAATCAAAAAATGCGTATGCCCTTCCATAGGTTTCTGCTTCTTTTTCCATATTTATTACAAGTAGAACTACTATTTAAACCTTTTTATTTGTAACCACTATAAAGTAACATATTCTGCTTAACAGAGTTTCAGTAAGTATAAATCTCCTCGATAACTAATTCTTTAGAACATTCAATAATTCATTATAAGGTTATTTTTTATTAGTTTATCCGTTTCTAATTCGATGAAGGCAACCCGCCCAACAACAAGGTCTGCGTTTTCCTTCTACAATCTCGTTCCTCGTTCTTTTGATTCTATGATTCCTAGTCTCTATATGTTTTGCATTCACTATCCAACAGATAAATTCATTGCGTCCAAGAGGTGTAAGATTCTCCCATGCCACTAGAGCAGCCTTACTAGAAGTAAGAGCCTTTCGCAAATCTTCTGGCATTTTATGTACCACACCGTTAGCGATTTCTTTTTTATTCATTTTATTTTATCCCTCATTAAAGTTACTTTGTAAACTTTTCCTTTTCTATTTCCCATATTTACCTATTTTCTCCCTTATAATTTTTATCTGCCCCTCATTCAATTTCCCTAATATTTCCTTAGATTTTGAGTGAAAGAAAGGAGACCCAGAAATGATCAAATCAGAATCATTTTTTTGAACTGCTCTATCAACATAATATTGAATTGTATTTCTACAATCAAATACCTTACTTATCACTATGATCTCCTCTTTAGAGTAAAATTCAGATAAAAATTCTTCCATAAATTTTAATGTGCAGGAATGAATTTCACATTTTATCCCTATTCTCATTAAAATAGCATATAAAGAGTAATACATAGAATAATAACAAGCCGAAACAGAAAATCTGAGACTATAGCTCTTTTCTCGATTCATTGTTCCAAATGCATCTTCTGCCATTTTAATATAGCCGTTTACAAGATTATCATTATGTTCAATTAGTTTTATTCCATCTTTTTGTTTGAAACACCAATTTATATTTACCATATTAATTCTATGAATTGTTCTACTCCTTTTAATATAACGTGATTCTTAATTATTTCTCTTATCAAAGTATCGCCCTTATCAAATTTATATTTATCAATTTTAACAATATTTATTTTAATATTATATAATTGCTCTAAATCTTTGATCTCTCTATTCTCTCCAATAATTAACACATCTAAATCTGACTTTTTATTAGCTGAAAAATTAGCGTAACTTCCAAAAATTCCAATAATGCCTTCAATTCTTGACTCAAGTTTGTTAAATAAATCCTTAAAGCTTTTATATTTTTCAATAAACTTTATCTTTCTACTAATTTCAATCAGCTTTATTATTTCTTTTATATTTTGATCAAGATTATTCAAATAATAATATTTATTTTTACCTTCAAAAGAGAATTTCAATATATTTTCCTTCTCTAATTTATTTAATATGTTGGAAACTGTTTTCTGATTCATTTTTAATTTTTTAGCAACATCCCTTCCATAAATCTTTTTATTATAATCCGTTGCAAAGTTTTCTAATATGTTTGATATATTATTGTTGAGTATCATAATACTCATATGAGTAATAAAATATTTAAAAGTTTCTAATTACTAAGTGTAAAAATATTATGTTCAGGAACTTGACTCCTTGAAAGAAATCCATAAAAGATTTCTCTAGCATCCAAAGCACAAGTGCCTCATTGTGCTTTTGATTTAAAGATTATTAATAATATTAAGCGGCTATCGGGATAAAGTCCTTGCTTAAGAATCTTTTAAAGTCTCTTTCTAGGCCTGGCTCAAAGTAGAATGTTGTTTTATTATCAAAGAAATCTGTCCAATATGCCCTTCCAAAAACCCTTTCTCTGTTACTAGAATTAACTATAAGAAAACCATTTTGTTTTCTTTGGAGGAAACTATAATCTTCTTCAATTCTTAGTTCTAAACTTCTATCCATTTCGTGAGCTCGTAACATCTCTGTGACTTCTTTTTGGTGTGATTTTATATAAGGGTATATCTTTTTGCATGCTTCTGCGCTCCTTTCTTCTTCCCTCTGCATTAAATCTTTCTCTTGTTTTTTCACTATTTTTAAACTTGTTTTAAATTTAAGTATCTTTTGTTAATTTATACAATATCAAAAGTTTAACAAAGTTAGGTCTTGACAAAGTAAGTTTTTGTTTCACAAAAGATTTAAAAGACTTAGATAATCTCAATATATATTGGCCCTGTAGTCTAGTGGCAAAACGACTCGTTTACAAGTATGGCGATGAAAGTCAAAAATACTAAAAGCCGAGTAGTCAGGAGTTCGATTCTCTTCAGGGCCATTTAATTAAAATGTGGTCTTTAACTTCTGATTAATTAATTCTTTTACTTTAGAACTTTTTACTTCACCTATCTTTCCGTGAACTATGCTTTTATGCAAGGTAAAAATCATATCAAGATAAATAAAAGAGTCAAAGCGAATATTTCCTTCGCAATCTTCTTTTTTAAGAATTATCTCATACTTTTGAATGTTTCTTCTTTTTGTTGTAATTTGACAAAAAATAGTGTTATCTCCTTCTAACGAATTAATAACTAGTGCTGGTCTTTTTTTTGTTTTAGTTAAATCACTAAACGGAAAATTTACAAGAACTATATCAAATTTTTTAAAAATCATTGTAGATATGCGAATGCTTTATCATCTTCTTTTGATGCCCATGACTCCGAAAGAAGTTTTTCATCTCCTAGAAAACGAGCATTATCCCAATCTTCTTTATCGAGTTGTTCCAATTCATTAACTCTTTTTTCAACTATCTTTCTAACAAATTCACTCCATTTTATCTCAGAATATTTTCTCATTTTTTTATATACCGTGTCATCTATTGATAGAGTTATGTTCGTCATTGTACCCTAAGTGAGCTCACTTATTTAAATGTTTCTGTTTTTGTGTGAGTAATCAGGAGTTCGATTCTCTTCAGAGCTATTTATTAAAGAGAACAAAACTATATATTTGTATCTCATAAGAATTGAAGCCTTCGGACTAAATGGAACATGAAAGAGGTAAATGCGAAGGTTATTGGGAATGGTTTAGAAAGGATGGAACTAAAATGCGTTCAGACTATTTCAAAAAAGGAAAGCAAACTGGAAAATGGAATACATTTGATGCTAGAGAAATCTTTTATGGATTTCTCGGCACAGAAAATCTATTAGATTTTCTTGTGCTCAAGAAACGATCACACCTTGAAAGGTGTGGTTTTCTGTCAGGTTTCTTGACATAAATACTTTCTGAATAAGCAAGTTATCAAAGATTAACTATAAAAACCCTTTATTCAAATTACATTTGTGCGATCATAGTTAAGTGGTATAACGTCTCGTTGCCAAAATAAAAATTGCAAAAACGAGGAGTTTCGGGTCCGATTCCCGATGGTCGCATTCTTTTTTATTATTAAAAAGAGGACTAGTGTTTGCCAATAAAGAAATCACTGAAACAGCTCAAACAGATTAATAAGAAGGTGTTCGTTTTGAAGAACTTACTAAAAAATTATTATTCAGAAATAAGTTCTTCAAGTTTAGGTGAGAATCTAGGTTTCCAATCACTACCACAAGGACTTTGATAGTGTTTGCTTATTTTTGGAGAAAATCCCGAATAACGAACTCCCAATCTATCCCCTACAGCAGTCTTATCGTAGTCAGGGTCAGAAACACTACAATAAAATCCAGATGATGCATCTTGAGCATCAATGGTTTCTCTTCCAAGATTCAAGCAAGATTGACATCCCCCGTCTGAATATTTCCGATAAGCATCAATAATCCCTTTCGCGGATGATAAATCAATACGAGTAGATACTTCTCCATTTAATTCATATTTACCATCTTCAATAACTTCTAAAACTCTTGCTAAACCAGCATTTAAGAAAGAACTATCTAATTTACCAACACTATTTCTTACATCATGTAACATAGATAAAACTACTTTAGGAACTTTCTCTGCAGGAATATCTCCTAACCTATCCATCTTTGTTTCATATTTGACTTCTTGTAATAAAGGCATTCAAGAATTAATAAACAAGTCTTTAAAAAAATTTGGATACTCAAGATTAATATATACTAAATTAGTAAGGTCTTCACTTTGAAGTCTTTCTTAATAATCAGGAGAAGGACTTTGCTTTGCATTAACATTTGCAGAAGCTAAAGCAGGATTCGGCAAAAAACTAGAAGGGACATATCTGCCTTTAGAGCTTCTCATAGCTTCTATATACGGAGAGACAGGTATTGCTGCAGTTCTTTGAGAGTTATCTGGAAAACCATAATGTCTCTCTCCAGAAACAAAATTCACTGCTGTTGAAACTATCATGGAAGCAGCAACAGCAACAACAGAAGCAAGTTTTACTATCCTGCCTCTGGTTCTCAATCTATCTCTATTTGTTCGTCTTTCTTTTGGATCAATTGTTATTCCACTATAAACTAATCTAGGCTTAAATGCAGGAGCAGTTAATCTCGAAGACCCATATTCTCCAACTTGCAAAGGTCCTTGCAATTCATAATCTTCTGCAGTCATAGCACCTTCCAATTTTCCAACATCCTGACCGAGCATTTTTGGAATCTCCGCATATTTATTTTCGCTAGTAATAGCATCTAAGAATTTTGATGTTGAGACAAACCTTCCGCTTTCATCTCTTGGAATCAACTTCGTTTCTCTAAGCTCAAAACCATCATATTGCTCAACAATCTTGTCAAGAGCTTTAGAAATTGTGCTTCTATGTCTGTTAAACTGTCTAGCAATCTCGCTTTTGGACATTCCTGCCTGATAAAGACCATATACTTCAAGTGAGTCAGATTCATCCATTCTAAGACCTTTTTTATCCAAATTACTTAATCTTCGGTATATTTCTTCAATTTCCATAGGCTTAAGATTATTTTTTGAATTTCTTTTTAAATTCAGTTTTCTTCTGGCTATAAGTCTAGGTTCTATTAAAGTTAAGGATCCAGGTCCCAGATCATTTGCCATTTTGTTCATAAAATCCTTCAAAAATCTACTTATTTAAATCTTTCCAAAGTTACTATTATAAAGTTACTATCAAATATTATTTTCCGGATAATTATATTTAAATAATCTAGGTTTAGACTCTTTTTTAAATATCGAAGGCACGCTTGCTTTTGCTGCTAGAGAAATCTTTTATGGAGTTTTATCAAGTATCTTGACATAAATAGCTCTTTACAAAGGGTTATTTCTATGATAAACTAGTTTACTACTTTTATAAAGAGAAACATTTGTTTAAGGAATATCTTTTCAGAAAGAAAATTTAGAATGGGCATTAACTTTGGGTCCAACTATAGTTCAAGAAGGAGTAGTGGGATTAATATGTGAAGGAGTTGTTGGTGGGGCTTTTAGTAATAGATTTAAAAATTAGAAATTTCTTTATTATTAATGATATTGAAGTCAAAGTTGTCTATAATAGAAGTTGAGAGAGGACTAATAAGAAATGAGGGTATTCCTCTTGGATTTATTATAACTGATAGAAATGTCTTTGAAAGAAATAAAGAGTCATTAAAGAATAGAAAAGAAATGTTTGTTATTGAACCTGGTGAGAAAAGTAAGAGCATTGAAATATATATGCAGATTCTTAAAAAACTTTCAGAGATAGATTTTGTTGAAAGAATAATTGCTTTTGGGGGCGGAGTTGTAGGAGACATTGCAGGATTTGTAGCTTCCACTTATAAAAGAGGCATAGAACTAATTCAGATTCCTACAACCTTACTTGCAATGGTCGATAGCGGCATAGGCGGTAAGAATGGAATAGACATAGGTTTAAAGAAAAATTATGTTGGGACCATATATCAACCAAAGAAGATTTTGATTGATAGCTCCTTTTTAGACAGTCTGCCAGAAAAGGAATTTAGTAACGGATTGGCTGAAATGATAAAGCATTCATATATTATGAATAAACCTAAATTGGAAAGATTTTGCAAGAAGGTTAACAAAAATGACAAGGATATAAATGAGATTATTTTGAAATCTGCCGAAGTGAAAATTAAGATTACGGAGAAAGACACAAAAGACAATGGACTACGAAAAGCGCTCAATTTTGGTCATACAATTGGGCATGCCATAGAATTGTTACATAATTTAAGTCATGGGGAAGCAATTTCCATAGGTATGGTGAAGGAAGCGATGCTAGCAAATAAAATTGGACTTGTAAAGCAAGATAAAATAGATTCTTTAATCAAATCTTTTGAAGTAAATGGATTGCCAATAAGTTGGCCGAAAGGAGCTAGTGCAGAAAAAATAATAGAGATAATGAAATATGATAAGAAGGGTGCTTTTCTATTTGCTTTCGATATAAAGAATCATAATAAATTTATCAATGAAAAAACAGTTAGGGATTTCTTGAAGGAAGACATTGATTTAAATGATTAATCTTTAAGTTTAACCTTTGTTGTAAATAACCTTAAATTTATAAATTTTTACAAATGGAATTTCGACATTAAGATTGGAAGTATGTGATAGTTAAACACCTTTATTAATGGCATGGATTTTGGAAAGATTTCGTAATCCTTTTTTTTCAGTTTTTCTTCTAAATATTTTATAGAAAAATCTTCTAATAGATTATGGTTGCATAAAATATAAGAAATATCGGTATCTTGGTAATGATGAGCATCTGAAACTGATATCCCTTTAACTCCATCAAGAACACTCTCTTCGTATCTTTGATTGTTTAATTCACCAGCTGATAGAGCATTAAACTCTTCAAAAAATACTTTTTCTTCTTTTACAAGCTTTATTGTTTTTTCAAGGGGTAAACTGTCAACAACATCTGAAGGATGGCAAACAATTGAGAAGCCGCCATTACTTGAAACATCAGATATTGTTTTTTCTGTATCTTGAGAATGAGGAACTAAATCTTCTAAACCTATTACGTTAATGTCCGCTGTTTCTCCATCATAAAGAGTTCTTACTTCTTGAGTATGTAATATTATTATAGAAGACAATTGCATTTTTTCAATGTCTTTTCTTATCTTTCTGTTTCTTTCGAATCTTGCCCATCCTTCTTTTTTATTATAGTTTATATTGAAATCATTGGTTAAATATTGCGCTTGAGACATGTAAGAAAAGAAACGGTCATCCATTCCACTTGTTGGAGTGTGACATGAGGAAAGAGCACAGATCCCAATTGCATTTTCAAAGGCGTTTTCTACAATATCTCTTAAAGAAGGAATTGGAAACAATTTTTTGTAAAGTCTTCCTGATTTATCGCTAGGTCTATAAAAGTGAGGATGTGCGTGAAGAACAACTTTAAGTGCGTAGTTCTCATCATGTGCTGTCTTTCCCATAAAAATTGAGTTATTAGTAGATATATAAATTTATTGTCTTTGTTTTTTAATTTATGCATTACCTATTAAGTTCCTAAGAAAAAAGCCTACAACGAACGCAATAATTGCTGCAGCTCCGCCAATTAAAATAATCTCAAATACTGATTTAAATATATTTCTTTCAGTTACTCTTGCTTTTGCAATTCCGATTATAATAAAGGCAAGCGCGGTTAGCGCGATTGAATAAGAAAACTGATTTGCTCTTAAGGAAGGGATGAATACTGCCAATACAAAAGAGATTAAAGGAATAAATCCGATTATTACGAAGGAAAAGAAGGTGGCTATTGCAGTTTTCCTTGGGTTTTTTATATGTTCATGCCTATGTTTATGTTTTGCCATTAAATCATTTTCAGATTTTATAGCTAAGTAATTTGAAATAGCCATTGAAAAAGCATCTGCAAAAAGATTTGCGAAGCCAAGTATTAAGACTATGACTGAACTTAAAGAAGCGCCCATGACTCCCGCAACAACTGCAAAAGTAGTTACTGTTCCATCAATGGCGCCGTAAACAAACTCTTCTAAATACTTCTTTTCAAAACTCCTCTTTATTATCATAGGTATCATTAGAAAATTATATATTTAAAATATCCCTATGACTTAGGAAAAAGAAAGATTTTTATACAGAGTTTAAGGGGTTTTTCTATGACATTTGTAAAAGATGATAATACTTTAGTATATACTGGGCCTTTTAGAAGTTGCTGGGATTATCTATTGAGAAATAAGTATACTCAGGAATTTCCTAGTACGGATCTCCCTATTTTTATACGTGGAAACGAAATAGTAGAAAGAGTGGAAATTATGGAAAATTTAGAACCGGATATGGAAAAAAGATATAAGATAGTGAGAAAAGAGGCAACCAGGAAAGATAGGTCTGGAATACAAAGATAAGATAGTTTTAAAAACTTAAAAAAATACTTCTATAAATGAGCGACAAGAAACCAACACTTGCAGATGGACTTAATTCTCCTGTAAAATATGATTCTAACAAAGTCCCGGTAATACCCAGTGTACCTGGAAATGAAAAGCAAAAAAGTCCAGAAGAAATGGCTAAGGAATTTGAAAAACTTAAAGCTAAATTAGAAGATTTGAAAAAAAAGATAGTAAACAAACATAAATTTGTTAGATTTTTGAGCATATTGCCTCAACAAATGTTACCTTTATATGCTGAAGACGAAGCAATGCCTAAAGAAGTTGAAGATACAAAACCTTTACTTTTGTTTATGTGTATTCCAGAGGATAATTATAAGGATCTTCCAAAAATAAAGCCAGAAATAATAGAAATGATTAAAGAAACCAAACAAAATATTTGGCTTATCGTAAAAACAGAAGTAGATATATGGAGTTATGGATTAGATAGTAAATTTGAGTTGATAGATGGAATTTCTAATTCATTTCCATTGCATGATGGCGGATTTTTAGGATCATTAAGAGTTGCGAATATACATAAAGCATTAGTTTTGAGAAAGTTTGAGAAATATATTACTTCTTATGTAATTGGGGGAAGTCTTGTAAGAGGTGTGGCCGGAAAAGATAGTGATGTTGACACATTTATAATTATTGATGATACTGATGTTAAAAGAATGCCTAGACTTGAGTTGAAAGAAAAGTTAAGAGGAATGATTTATGATTATATAAGAGAAGCAAGTGCTTTAGCTGGAGTTCAAAACATATTAAATGTACAAGTTTATTTGCTTACAGAATTTTGGGAATCTGTAAAAGATGCACAGCCAGTTATGTTTACTTTTATAAGAGATGGAGTTCCATTATATGACCGAGGAACTTTCATTCCTTGGAAATTACTTCTTAAGATGGGAAGAATTAAACCTAGTCCAGAAGCAATTGATCTGTTTATGAAATCTGGCGATCAGACTGTTGAACTTGTTAAAAGAAGATTAATGGACGCAATGGTTGATATTTACTGGGGAATCTTAACCCCTACTCAAGCATTGTTGATGCTTGCGGGTCATGCTCCTCCAGAACCTAAAATAGTTGTTTCAGAGGTTAAGAAAGTTTTGGTTGATCGTGAAAAATTAATGACTATGAAGGAACTAAAAATCTTAGAGAGGTCAGTTAAGTTGTACAAAGATTATGAACATGGAAAATTAACTGAGATTTCTGGAACAGAAATAGATCAATTAAGAAAAGATTCCAACGAATATACTAAGAGAATGAAGGTATTAAAAGATGAGCTGGAATTAAGGATGAGAGAACATACAGTAGACAAGATTCATGATGAAGTATTTACGGTTTTGAAAAATATATTTGGAACTAAGTCTAGTGATCTACTTGTTAAAGACTTAGAAGAACAGTTAGTGAAGAAAGGAAAAATACAGAAGAGAATGCTTAATATAGCTAGAGAAATCGCTGATATAAAGAAGAAATCGAAGAATAAGAAACTTACACATACTGAACAACAGAAAATAAGTGGAGAAGGATCTGAACTACTTAATGCTCTAACTGAATATGCTCAAAGAAAGGATTTAGTTGCTCTGGAAAAGGGAATTATTCAAATAACTTCTAAAGATAGAAAAGCAGAACTTGTAACTACCGATTCTGGAATATTTGTAGTTGAAAAGAGAGGTATAAGAAAGATCTCTGGGAAGAGAATAGATAACAGTGATGCTAAAGCTTTTGAAGACGCACTAAAGAATACGAAAGAAAGACTCAAGGGAAAACTAAGTCAGGAAACACTTGATGTATTAAAGAAAGAATTTGGCGAATTTAGCGTTGAGTTTTAGTTAGATTTAGTCTAAATGTTACCATTATGGAAAGACATTAATAGGGAAAGATTTATATATCTATATTTTAAGTTTTCTATATGGATTGGAATGAAAAGTTTAGAAGCTGGGTTAAAGAAAACCCGGATGATTTTAAGAAGCTAAAAAGCCAAATTACTCAAAGGTCACTTGACTGGTATTTGTATAAGACTAAAGGAGTTTCTCATATAAATTTAGGTGCTAGAGTTAAATTATATAAAGCCACAAAAATAGAAGAATTTCGTCCCGATAATTATATTGATCCTGAAACATTTGGTGTTGAAGATATTATAAAAAGAAAAGTTCCTTCAACAGCAATAGAAATATGGTTGGGATATAATGATATTGCAAAAACAGATTTTGCTAAAAGAACTGGAATTCATAGAGATAGTTTAACTAGTTATATAAATGGGGCGAAGGTAAAAGATTTCACATTAGTAAAGATTATTTCAGGCCTTAGAAAATACGCTAGTGAAGGCCCAAGTAGAAGAGGATTAGAGGCCGAAGAAGTTGATAAAGTTTTGAGAACTGCTGGCGAGGGTATTGGTAGGGGCAATGACGGAAGAGATATTGTTGATTTAATTGAAAGGGGTTTTGATGATTTGAAACAATACCTTGATAAATTAAATGATAAATCGAAAGTTAAACCTTCAAAAGATGGTGCTGCGCTTTCAGATAAATTAAAACAATTAGATGTAGCTATAGATTCTTTAGTAGACGCTATGGAGTATTATAAGGGGCAGGGAAGAGATGTTAGAATGAAATTAGCAAGTTACTTAGCTAGAACTAATCAATTGCATAGATTTGGATGGGCTTGGAACGTTTATGGGGGATTGTCAAGAAGAGAGGACGATCCAGACTCATTTGCAAGAAGCACTAAACCCCCGGAGAAAAATAAAGCTTAAAATGAAATGGAAAGAACCAAAAATGCCTGGAGAAGGTCAAAGTAGACTAATATTAGAATTATCTAGACAATACGATGGACCATACCCCTCTACTAGAGAATATGGTACGAACGGTCTTGATGCTATTGAAGAAGATAGAAGAAACGGATTAATAGATGATTCTACAAATATGATGAAGTTTTTAGCTGAGCAATCTACAAAGAGAGTTATTATTCAAGATTTTGCTGCTGGAATTAGTTCTGGTAGAATGCAAGAGTTACCTGAAAGTATAGGCAAATCAATAAAATCTGGAAAGTTTGATCAAAGAGGAGAGAAAGCAGTCGGTTTACTTGCATTTGGATCTATGGGAACTTCAGTAGATATAATTTCTAAGATGGTTTCTGAAAAGACGTTTAATCATTTGAGATATGAAATTATTGGAAAAGCAAAAGATGGAGATGAGAGAGTAGTGTATAAAATTGATACTCTTTCAAGAGAGGATATGGACAAATTATATTGCGGTAAATTTGATCATGGTACAAAGATTTTGATCAATACAAATGCCCACGTTATAAAGAGAATGGCTTTCGGAAGACTTAGAAATTTTGTTCAATCGTATTATGCTCCAATATTAAAAAGAAATGCTTCAAGTATAACATTTATTGTTGGTGATATTGATAAAGGTTTAGAAGAAAAGGTAACTTTTCCAGAAATTAAAGGAAATATTTTAGCTGATGGAGCTATACAAATTGATTCTGAGATTGCTGGTGATAGAAGGGCAAAGGTTGATTTTCATCTTGTTTTTGATCATGATAGTGAGAGGGGGGGTGTTCCGGTATTTAGTAAGGGTGTAAAGATATATGATAATGTGCTTGAGCTTGACGAGTCTTTGGGCGATACTGCTCTTTGGACATGTCCACATATTCAAGGTTATGTAAACGAAGAGACTCTTAAGGTAACTCTTGGAAGAAACGGAATAAATAGAGAGAGTATGGGTTATAAATCGCTTGTTCAATTATTGAGAATTGTTGATGGTAAACTTAGAGGCAAAATTTCTCAGAATATGCTGGAAAAAGATGAAAGAAGAGATACTGGAATAATTAAGGAAGGTTGGAAATTAATGGAGAAAGTTTATCAGACAACAGTTCCACTTGACAAAGATGATAGGGTAGCTTCAACGAGATCAGAATCTGGAACGCAAAGTCCTGATAAAGAACTAAAGAAGAAGAAACCAAGAGTATTTCCTTTTCAGGAACCGGTTAGAACTTCTTTTTCTGAGATAGAGAAACATTTACGTGCAAAGTTAACTCCTATGGGTACTCAGTATTTTATTTACGTAAATGTAAGTCACCCAGATTATAAGTTTGCATTTGGAAATGGAAAGAGAGATAGGGGACTAGATTATTTGTTTGAAGTTTCTGCTCCGATAATTGCTCAGGCAGAAATGAAAAACTCTATTGAAAAAAAGAGAAAAATGTACGGTAGTGTATATCAAATTGCTGGAGAGATATCAAATAGAGCCCAAGATATTATATTTCAATATAGGAAACTTAGGTTTGGTAAATAATAGTGTAACTTCATAGTTGTTACAAATACAAAGATTTAAATATCTCTTTTTTTTGAAGATTTTATGGGCGGGAAAAGAATTAATTGGACAGAAGAAGCAGCTAGACTTTTATGGGTTAGAAATTTACAAAAAGTTAATTCAAAAGTTATATCTGAAGAATTGTTGAATATACATGGTTTAAATATCAAACCTCAATATGTTATTGCTTTCGCTTGTAGATTAAGAACACAAGAAGAGGCAAGGTTTTCTAGTATAATCACAGAAATTCCAAATGCGGAAAGTATTCCTGCAAATTATAAACTTGCTCCAGTAATTGAACTTGCTGAACAGGTTGACATGTCGGGAGTTATTAAAAGTTCTAGATCTACTTTGGATTCTTTAATGGGTCAATATAACGCAAAAGTTAATGATGTATTAAGAGATTGGGAAGATGCTATTTACAAAGAAATGACTAAACAGGCTGATAGAGTTAAAAATTTTGACTTAAATACTCTTTACGGTCATACTCCTCTAACCGAATTAGCGCGTTTACCTGAGGCAGACAAGGCTAAAATTATTGATCTTTTAAGGAGAGGGGTGAATGGAGATGCAATAAAAAATATAGAAATATTAATTGCAGACAAAGATCTTTCTAAACAGAATATAGGAGTAATTTTACCATTATATTTTGAAGATGATAAAGCATCTGACAAAAGTCTTAGAAGTGCACTAAACGATATAGTTGTTGCAACTCTTGTATCAGAACCTTCATTTAGAAGAGCTAAACAATTTAAAGGAAGGTTTGGGGATTTAGTTATGTACGATTTCAATTTAACTAGTGCCCCTAATTATAAATTAATTGAGCAAAATATAGTTAAAGGATTGTCTAGTGAATATAGTGGAGTTGGAGTTAATTTTCTACTTGACTATTTTCCATTGGGATTAGTTGGGAAATCTAAGAGGGGTTAAGATGAACTTAAGTAGATTGTCAAGAGACGAATTAAAATCTCTTAAGGCCGATCCTGTAAAACTAAGAAGTTATTGTGTTGGGAGAAAAGTTTCTCTTATTGATGTTTTAGATCAAATAGATGCTTTAATTTCTGATAATGTAAACAATAAAAGTAAGGATGACAAATTAAATATTTCTAGATTAAAAAGAAGAATCTCTGTTTGCGCTCCTAGAAACATATATAGAGTAATTAGAAAGGTCAATGCAGAATATAGGGAGAAACGGTTTAGTTATGGTAGTATAACTTTAGAAGATTTTGCAAAAAGAGTTGATTTTGATTTAGAAAAAAATGATTTAAAGGTTGGTGTTGAGACTACTTTTTCGGGGTTTGTAGCTAACAGACTTTATGACACAATAGTTTTAAAGAAGTATCATCCAAAAGATAAGAAAAGAAGAAAAAGAATAAAGAAAAAAGTTCCAGAACATTTAAGAAAAATAAAAGATGAAGATTTTTCTAAATTTTTATGGATTACATTTGACTCTGTTTCAATGGAATTAGTAAGAGGAAAATTACCTGAAAATTATGTTGCTGATAATTATAGAATGATTAATGAGGAAATTGTTTTACTAAAGGGTAATGAAATGGTTAAGCATCCTTCTATAGAAGGAACAAGAAATTGGGTTGATCCTAGCAAGGATGAGACTAGAAAAATGATAACTAATTATATAGATAGCTATCTTCTCAATAATCTTAGAGGAAAAGCAGAGGTAGTTGAGACAACACTTACTACAATTATAAGTGAAAGAGGAAAAATTGAAGAAAGAATTAATAAATTAAATGAGGAAATAAGAGATATGTCTGAAAAAAAGAGGTATTTAATCTTTTCACTTGAAGGCCCAAATTATCGGGTAAATCAATTTGTTAAAAATATCCTTGGTGGTAGATCAAAGTCTGCAAACTTAAGTGGAAGAAAAGTTATAGAGGATACAATAGCTACTGCTGAAGGTTTTAAAAGAAAAGTTGATGTTACTTTCGATTTAAGAATCGTAAGTCTTCCTGGTTTTGATACATTTGTTAAAGGATATAAAGAATTTATTAATTCTCTTCCTGAAAATGAAAGAGGATCATTAAATTCTAATTTAGATACAATTCTAAGAAATGGTATACTTTCTGAGAATTTGATCGCAAGCAAAGACAATGAAATTTCTTTATGCCAGAGAGAACTAGATAAATTAACTTTAAAGGAAAGTGAAATTTCACAAATGAGAAACTCCCCTAAAAATTTGAATTATTTGGGTCTGGAAGGTCCGAATTTTTCAAGTTTTCTTAAAATCTATGGCCTTCTCTCTAAATATGGGCTTGGTTTAAAGGGAGTTATTCCTGAAAATAGCGAAAGATTGTATAATTTGATGAATAGTTTAGCAAGACACGATAATTTTAGAGAATATTTTAGAGATGTCAAAATTGCTAGAGCAGACTTAGATGAACTTATTCTTCTTGATTTTGTTAATAGTCCTTTAGTTAGATTAGAAAGAGAACCCACTAAGGATGAAGATTTGAAATTAGGAGTTAGATACAAAGAAGATTTAATAGGTTTAGATCAATATTATTTGGCTTTAGATAGTTTGGAAACAGAAGGTGTAGAAAAGACTTCAAAAAAATTTGGAATATCTCCAGAATTTGCCTCTATAATTTCAGATAGGTATAAAGATAAATTTGATATTGTATTTTTGGATTATGTTGGAAGAATGACTTCTAAAAGACAATTAGCTTTAGAAGTTCTTGTAAGAAGAAGGTTAAATAGTAATGCAATTATAGCAACTACTACAAATGCTTCTGCAAGAGTTAATCCAAGAGGAGAATCTGGGGGGATGGAGCAAATAAATAATAATATTCTGGAAATTTCTTTTGATGCATTCATTAATAATGGTTATACTCCTATTGAAAGAGAGGGCTTAGAATACAATAAAAGTAAGAGCGCAAGTGATGGAATGATTTTCCAAGTATATTATATAAAGAAAGATCAGGTTTAGGCGTTGTAGCTTCCTCTTGTCCAATTTGCTAAATATGCCGAGACAGTTTCGACAGGAACTTTCTTTAAAGCTAAACGAACATCTAGGTGTGTTGCTCCTTTGTTTTTAAGAGATACAACCTTATCTCTTATAGGATCTTTTTCTCGATATTCTCCTTTATTTGAAACGGTTCTGAGAATTTCTACTAGCATAGATGTTTGCCTAGAATCAAGCAGCTTTATCGTTTCTTTCGGAATGTGAATTTTGCCATTTCCATTCGTATAAGTGTAAACTTTTCTAACCAAGGCGGCCTTATATCCAGCTAATTGTTCTTGGCTTATTCTTTCTTGTTTTCTTATAACCGGATCAGAGTAACCTTCTCTTATTTTGCTATAAATTCTGTTTTGTTTTGTTTTTGTCATAAAAATTAGGCGATTTTAGAGTTTATAAATATTTGTTTAGTACTACTATATAATTAATATCAAAAGCACTTGTGCTTGGGATGCTAGAGAAATCTTTATGGAGTTTTGTCAAGTTTCTTGACATAATAGGCAAGTTTTAAAAAGCCAAAATTTCTATGAAGAGTATCTATTTATTAGATAAATTAAGGACTAAACAAAATGAAAGGAATTGTAGTACAATTTAGAAGAGGAAGAAAGATAATTCACGAAAGGCATTACCTATTGGACTTGGGGATGAAAGACAGAGCAGAAGCTAAGAAACTAGCAGGAAAGAGTGTTGAATGGAAGTCGCCTGCTGGAAAAATAATAAAAGGAAAAGTAAGCGATGCTCATGGAAATAAAGGATTAGTAAGGGCTATTTTTGAGAAAGGACTACCTGGACAGGCGATTACTACTGAGATAGAATTAAAAGATGTTCCTAGCGAAAAAATAACTAAGGTAAAAGAGGCAAAGAAGTAAATGACAACGGTACAATATAAATTTCCAGGAGAAACAGAAAAAAAATTAATAGAAGTTTCACAACTAGATCAGAATGCAATGTATCTCATTGGACATCCTAAATTTGAAAATGCAAAATTAGAGCAATTGAGATACACTTTTCCTATTGTTCTTGGAAGTAAAATAGAGGATGAGCTTGAGGAGTTAGCAAAGATTGGAGGAATATGGTCTGAAAGTGGGAGACCAATCCTGAATGCAGTTGTTTATTCTTACGGACGTAATAATAATTTTGTGCATAATTTAAATAATAAACAATCCAGTTTAGGGGAAGTAGCATAAATGGGATTAAGAAAAGCAGCGGCGTATTCAAGAATGCATGTTAGGCCATACACGAGAAAATCTGGTGTAAAGAGCAAATCATACATCAAAGCTATTCCACAAAATAAGATAGTTAAGTTTAGAATGGGAAATCAGAAAGATTCTGAATCCGGAAAGCATAAATTCATTATAAAGTACATGAGTGAAGAAAAAGTACAAATAAGGGATAACGCGCTTGAAGCATCAAGAATGTGGCTAAATAAAATTTTGGATGAAAAAATGCCTGGAGAATATTTCTTAGATGTAAAGGTTTATCCTCATCATATTCAGAGAGAGAACAAATCTGCTGGAGGAATGGCTGGAGCAGACAGAATTTCTACAGGAATGACGCATTCATTTGGAATTACAATTGGGAGAGCAGCAATTGTAAATGCAGGAAAAGATGTTTTTGTTATAACTACCACTAGCGAGAAAAATGCAAGAGATGCAAGAGACGCATTAAAAGCTGTAAAGACTAAACTTCCATGCAGGGGAAGAATTATTTTTGAAAAATTAGAGTAAAATGAGTTCTTTAAGTGAATTAGTTAGCAGGGAATTGGCCAAAGATATTGATGACCCTGTTAAATTTGTTCTTGAACTTTGGGTAGAATTCTTGCATAGGGCGATTAAGCCAAGTTATTGTTTTGATAAGAAGGATAGAATTAAACTGCAGGGTTTAGGAATTTCGGAAGAGAGATGCGAAATTATTATTTGATGTTTAATAATCTTGGGAGTGAAATGCCAGATGTCGTGTCCATGGCTCTTTTAGAAAATTTAAATGAATATTTAGAAAGGGCGAGCGAGGTAAAGGAAGTACGGAGTTTTGAGGAAACTGATAAGTTGGTTAATGAATTATGCAGGGGTTATAACGAATTGGCTAAGTATTTAAGAGAGATAAGAATAGCTAGATAATTTTATGTTAAGAAACTTGACATAACTATTCTGAAGAAAAATGAGGATATATACAGGGTATAAATTGACTATTCTTTCTATGATAACTGCTAACCATATTTCGGCTCAACATAAATATATATTTGCAATTGAAAAAGAAGAAAGAGAGGCTATCGACTTAGAAAAAATTGTTAAGGGTTTAAAAATTGCTCAACATGATTTAATAGATGATAATCCTATAAGGTTATTTAATCAAACAGCTAAGATGTATAGACTAGGAGACAGCATAAGACAATTGGAGAGAAGTTTATATCTGATAATAGATAAAATAGTGTCGAATTTATAGATCCTTTTTCATCAGAAGGGATGTTTCTTTTAACAAATCATGTACTTCAAAGTTTAACAGATAGAGGGTTACTAAAGTATAATAGAAGTAGTTAATAAAAATTTCCACTTAGTAGTATGAAAAAGTTTAAATAGCCAGTATTACTAAATTATTTATGATGATTAAAAGAGAAATTGGGGAAAAAGGGCAAGTAGTCATTCCTAAAGATATTCGTAAGCATCTTGGTTTAGGTATAGGGACAGGTGTAACCTTTGAGGTTAAAAATGACGAAATTATTATGAAAAAAGAAGAAAATTCTGTTGATATTGTAGAGGACTTTTTTAATACTCCTAAAATTAAGAAAAAAGTTTCTACAAAAGAACTTAAGAAGATATATGAAGAACAATATGGATAAAAAATATTTGGACGCTAATGTTTTCATACAAGGTATTTTGAGAGAAGATACTAAATATAAGGAAGTTATTTTAAGGATGGCAAGAAAAGAATTTGTCGGTGTAACTTCAATCTTAAGTTGGGATGAGATAGTATTTGTTGTAGGAAAATTTTTAGGTAGAGAGGTGGCTAAAAGAGAGGGAAAGAAATTTTTCGGGTTGCCAAATCTTGAATTGATAGATGTTAAAAGAGAAGTTATTTTAAAGGCGCAAAAACTGATTGAAAAATATAACCTTAAACCTAGAGATGCGATTCATTCTGTTACTGCTATCAGTTTAGGCATTAAAGAGATTATTTCAGAAGATGCAGATTTTGATAAAATAAATGAATTAAAGAGAATCTCTCCTGAAAGTTATAGAAAATAAAGAAGCAATAATATTTATTAAGTCAATTAATTTGTTCTATTAATGAGTAGAAAAGAGGTAGAGAGCGAGAGCGTTAGTCTTATAAAATGGTTTTCTGAACTGAGTAATAAAAGTATAGATGTTGCAGGTGGGAAAGGAGCTTCACTTGCTGAGATGTACAATAATAAGTTTCCTGTTCCTCCAGGTTTTATTGTAAGTGCGCAGGCTTATAAGTATTTCATAGAAAAATCTGGGCTTGCTGAGAGAATAAAATTCATGCTTTCTGATTTAGATGTCAACGATACTGAAAAATTGAATAAGGTTTCTGGCGAGATAAGAGGATTAATTGAGAAAGCACACATGCCTGCTGAACTAGAAAGTGAGATATTAGAGGCTTATGAAATTTTAGATGTTAGTAAACAGCATATAGAAAACGCTAAGGGAACAGCACTAGGAATATTAAAGAGAGGACATGAACCTCCATTTGTTGCAGTTAGAAGCAGTGCGACTGCTGAAGATTTAGCTGATGCAAGTTTTGCTGGACAGCAAGATTCTTTTTTAAATGTAAAAGGTAAAAGTGATTTAATTGAAAATATAAAGAAATGTTTTTCATCATTATTTACTGCTAGAGCAATTTATTATAGAACACAAAAGAAATTTGAACATGATAAAGTTTACCTTGCAGTAGTAGTTCAGAGAATGATAGACTCTGAAAAATCAGGAGTTATGTTTTCAAGAAATCCTATAAAAAATGATGGCAGCATACTTATCGAAGCGGTTTTTGGGCTTGGAGAGGGAATTGTCTCTGGAAAGATAAAACCCGATAGCTATACGGTGGATAAAGGTTTAGATAATTTTAAGGTTATTAATATAGAAATAAATGAGAAAAGACTTGCAATTGTAAGAAATTCAAGTGGAAAGAATGAAATTGTGAAATTAACTTCTGAAAGAGGGAATCAACAGGTATTGACTAGTTATGAAATAAAAAGACTTGCCCAGTACGCAAGACATTTAGAAGAGCACTACGGAAAACCGCAAGATATAGAGTTTGCAATAGAATCTAATGAGATATTTATTGTTCAATCTAGACCAATAACTACTAAATTTGAAGATCATGAGCAAAAAGAATTGACAGGAGAGGTATTACTTAATGGACTTGGAGCTAGCCCAGGAATTGGATCTGGAAAGGTAAAAATAATTCATGATCTAAATGAATTAGATAAGGTAAAGCCCGGAGATATTTTAGTTACTGAAATGACAAATCCTGATATGGTTGTTGCTATGCAAAGAGCTGCAGGAATAATAACTGATGAAGGAGGAATTACGTCACACGCAAGCATCATAAGTAGAGAAATGGGAATTCCAGCGGTTGTTGGAACTGGAAACGCAACTAAAAAATTAAAAGAGGGGCAGATAGTTACTGTTGATGGATTTACTGGAAGAATTTTAGAGGGGAGAAGTGAGATAAGAGAAGCAGAAATAAAACCAATTTTGAAAACGAAAACGAAAATAAAAGTAATAGTTGATTTACCTGACTTTGCGGAGAGAGCGGCTAAATCAGGATCAAAAGCAGTAGGACTTGTGAGACTAGAAGGAATAATTGCAAGTTCGGGTAAACATCCAGTTAAGTTTGTTAAAGAAAATAAGATTGAAAATTATGTAGAGATTCTTGTTAAAGGATTAAGAAAGATTGCAGAACCCTTTGAAGAGATATGGATAAGAAGTTCTGATATAAGATCTGATGAGTTTAGAAACTTAGAAGGAGCGCCTAAAAATGTTGAAGGAAATCCTATGCTTGGAGATCACGGAGTCAGATTTAGTTTAAGACATCCGCAAATAATAGAAGCAGAGTTTAAGGCCGTAAAGGAAATTGCCGACGAATTTCCAAGTAAGAAAATAGGATTAATGATGCCTCAAATTATAAGTGTATCAGAACTTGCCGAATCAAAGAGAATTGCTAAAGAAGTTGTTGGAATTCCAAACAATGTTAAAATAGGAATAATGGTTGAAACTCCTGCAGCTGTTCAGATTATAAACCAGTTATGCGAAGAGGGAATTGATTTCATAAGTTTTGGGACAAACGATTTAACGCAGTTTACTTTGGCTATTGATAGAAATAATGGAGATGTTCAGTATCTTTATGATGAAATGCATCCTGCAGTTTTGAATTCTTTAAGGTATGTGATAAAAAGATGCAAACATTATGGAGTTGAGACTTCATTATGCGGACAGGCAGGAAGCAGGGAAGATATGGCCAAGTTTTTGGTTGAACAAGGAATAGATTCTGTTTCTGTAAATGCTGATGCAGCATATAAAGTGAGTGAGGTAATCGCTCAAGCGGAAAAGGAATTTACAAACAGAAATTTTGAAAGTGAGCAAGATGAAAAAGGAATAAGCAGTAGAGAAAAGGAGAAAGAGAAGGATATTATTTCTGTCGAGAGAACTATAGAGGTAGAAATTCCTTCTGCAAAGATAAATGTGAGTGCCGTCGAAACCGAGGATATAGAAGATTTAGTATTAAAAGAACTTGAAGGTGATGATTACTCTCCTGGCAATAAGGAAGATAAAAATGAAAAGGATATTCCTTCTTTAAATGATGCTATTCCTGTTGAGTCCATTGATTTAATGGATAATGCTAAGGAAAGCGAAATTGATTTGAATTCATTGAGTTTGGTTAATGCTAATGTTGAGGAAGGTAAGGAAAGCAAAGAAAGTAGTGAAGTAGAAACAAAAAAAATTGATGATAACGCCGATGATGAAGAAACTGAAGGAAAAGATGAGGAAGAGGAAGTGCTTGGCGGGGCGATTGCTGATGAACTATTAAATGATAATGAAGAACTTGAAGACTTTGATAAAAATAAGGAATGGGCTCCAGCATCTAAGAATAACAATGAGGATGAAGTTCTAGATATTTTCTAGGGTTTTTGAGTATTGTTATGTTTGTTTTTGTTACTACTATTTAGTTACTTAAATAGAAAGATTTATAAACCCTAATTGTATAGGAAAATCATGACAAAAGCAAGATCAAATGTATACGAAGAGGTAATGAATCACCTCAAATTATCTAGATTTATTCAGAAAAGTAAATCAGAAAGAGATAATCCTAGTAATCCTAACGATGTTATAAAATCTGCTGAAAAAGGGTTAAGAGACGCATTTTATGGTCAACTTGTTGCTTCTGGTTCAATAGATCCAAAGGTATTAAAAAGAGCAGATTTGAATGATCCAACCAATCCAAATTATGAAAATGGAAATAAGTTAATTGAAGGAAAGGCAGATCTTGAGTTAAGACATTCTGAAACAGCTGCATCTACAAAATTTAAGTCTAATTTAGATGATTTTGTTGGCAGTGTTCCTGAAGGAGACTTAGAAAAAATGCTTGCTAATGATAAATCTGCGGGAATATTAGCTGGAGTTGCTGATGATAAAGAAACATTTGGGCTATATAAGGCTCATGAATCATTAAAGAAATTTGCTGAGGATTACAGAGCTAAGGGCGATGAAGCTATTGATTCTAAAGAAACTGCTCAAAAAATAATGGATTATAAGATAAAGGGAGCAAGAGCAGCTGAAATGAAATCAGTAAAGGAAAAGGGTTATAATGAGAGAGATCAAGCAAGTGCTGGAGAATTGGCTGAATTCGCAGCTAAAATAGGATTTACTGGAGAAAAAGGAAAAGAGTACGCCTTAACTGGAATAGAATCTGAAGTTAAAGAAATTGAAGAAAGACTTAAGGCAAAGGGAGACTTCAGGAAAGCACTTAGAGGAGCATACGAAAATCTCGCTAATAGAAATCTAGTAGTTGCCAGGGATCTTGCTTATGGGGCGCATGTAGATAAGATTGATGAAGAAGTTAGCAAATATGTAAGAGAAAGATAAACGCTAATTAACCTTTAGTATTTTTTTGTTCTTCAATTAATTTGTTTATTATCTGAGTCATATCAAGAAGAAATTTTTCTGCGGTTTCCTGCCATTGATCAATTTCTGCGCCTTTTACATCATTAGTTTCTCCATAACTGATAGATTTGTGCAGGGCGTAAATATCTTTTAGGGCTCTTATCGCATTCACTTTTAACATTCCTTTTTCAACAAAGGCGGTATTGAGAAGTTCTGGGAGATGTTCTGGACTAGGGGGTAATTTTCCAGCCATGATTAATGCAGCTTGCGCTGAATCAACCATGCACCAATAGACTCCTTCGATGGCACCAATTTCTGCAGATTTACTTCTTGCTAAATGTGCTGGTGCTCTTTGAAGAGCCGCATAAACTGCTTCAACCGTTGATTTTATTTTTCCTTGATATAGTAAAGATTTTATAGGATTAAAGAAACCTCCAGAATCAATAAGTGCTTCTCCATATCTTAAAACATTTAGAACTACAGGATCTCCGTGAAGAAGGTCTTGCCACCATGTTGTTAATTTTATTGTATTAATATGCAAGTCTTTAGAGTAATCTTCTGCAGAAATTAATTTTCCTAATTCTTCTCTATACCAAGCAACTAATTCTAAATCCCAACTTATTGAGGCATCGTCGATTATAATAATAATATCTATGTCAGAACTTGCATTGGCAGTATTTTTCGCTTGACTTCCAAAAAGAATACTTGCTTTTACCATCTTGTCAAATTTTTGATGGACTTTCGTTGCGAAATCCATGGCTATTTCTCTTTCTGATCTAGGCTTATAATCCTTAGTGGATTTTTTTACTTGTTGTACTTTATCCCTCTTTTTTGTCATCTTATTAAGTTAATCTAAAGTTATTTTTAAATGTTTACAAATCATTTTTATTCCATTGGACTACCTGAAAGTCTATTTCTTCCCGACATTTGACCTCCAAGTTCTACTGGAAGATTTGAGAAACCTGTTCCATAAGTTTGGAAATGAATATCTGGAAGAATTGCTCCTTGCCCTGCAAAGTAGCCTCCAGATGCGCCAGATGCTTGGTTCCAATATGATCCTCTCGATGCTGCATAAACTGGAGTGCCAAATGCAGAAAGAGTTTCTCCATATGGAGAGACTGCTCCGAAGTGTTGAATCCAATCTCCAGTTTCTATTATTCTTTTAATATCTTCTACTTTCTTACCATATTGACTTAGTAATTTTTCATATTCTTTCATAGGGACGTTTCCCATTCCCATTGGAAGTTCTGAGTGAGACATACCAAAGTTATCTGATAAGTGAACGTGTTTAATGAATGGAGCCATTTTCTTAAACTGCTCTTTAAGATGCTCCTCTTTGTAACCATATTGCCTTAACATATTGATGTGTCCTACATCCCATGTTGCACCGATTAATTTTTCAGCTTCTTTTTCAGCTTCTTTTTTTGTCATGTCTAATTCTTTAACTGCTTTTTTCACAAATTTTTCTTTTGTTTGTTTGATTAGTTCTGAAAGCTCCTCTGCTCTTGTTAAACCCATTCCAACTGGAGGATTTTCAATGCTTAAAATTGGGGCGGTTTCCCCAAATTTTTCAAATCCTTTGAATGCTACATTTGCAAAGGTTTCTGCTGATTTTTCTATTGCAAATTTGTCTAGAGGTTTATAAGATTCTGGAGCGTTTACAGAGTCAAGAATTCTGACTCCTTTTGAAATCGCTTCAGATAGTTCAACAATCTTTGATTTGTCGTCTTTATATTCGTTCATTAATGGAGCCACTTCTTCTCTAAATTGTCCTAATTTATCCATTGTTTTTTGATCATCTTTCTTTTCTGCTATTTCATAAGCTTCATTGTAAGCGTCTTTTAATCTTCTATAAGATTCTCTGATATAAACGTCACCTTGTCCCATACCATTTATTATTTGGTCTGCTGCTTTTCTTGATTCTGGACTAAGATCATTAAGAAATTTTTGTCCTTCAGGTGTTAAAGATTTTGCATAGATTTCTTCTGCTTTTTTCCCTCTTAATTCTGTATTTGTATTTTCAGTATCTCTGAAAATTTTATTAACCTCACCAATAAATTCTCTTCCTCGTGAGGCTGGCAAGGAAATTTCACTTAATTTTTGCTCCCAACGTTGTTCATTTATATTATTTAATTCCGTATCTATATCTTTTTTCTCTCCGAATAAATAATCTTTTTTTGGTTTAGGAACCGTTCCAAAACTTCCAGTTCTTTCGTCTATAACATACAAATTTGTTGTTTCTTCTTCTCCCTGATCATTGATTATTCTTGTTCTTGGTTCTGGAAGAGAGTGGCTTGCGTGCATTGTAACAACTATATTTCCATCCGGATCTATTTTGTGTCCTCTTTCAACTGCTTCCCAAATTTGTCTTTCTGCTTGTATTCTTTGATTTTCATCCCAACTTCCTCCTTGAGGGTTTATTCCAGTTGGTTCTATCATTGGGCCATGTAAGGTAAGATCTGCACCTACTAATTTCTTGAGCCTATGAATTTCTTCTAAATGTTGATTTGGGATTGCTTTTGCAACTTCTGCAAAGGTCATTTGAACTTCTACTGTTTTAGTTCCCGTATTGAGTGCATCAGAAGTTGCTTTTAATTGATTTGCAGTTTGAGGGTTTATGGCCGAACCTATGCTACTCGTCGAGACATAATGATTAATTGGATTGCCATGATTTGGATCTAGTCCATAATCTGCTCCAGAATAAAATCTTTCGCTATATTTCATTTCATTATATCTCCTCTTTCGTTATTAAACCTTATTTTATTTAAATTTTAGTATTTGTCAAATCTTTTATCTCTTTTTGTAAGACTTGATGAGCTATACTTTTCATCTGGGGTCTGTTCTTCCATTTGAATAGATTGATTTCTAGTATTTTGACCAATGTTAGTGTTTACATTTTGAGGCATAAACATTTGGTCTGCCGAACTTCTTTGTTGAATAAGGCTTCTATTTTGAAGTATAGGGGCATTTGAAGAAAGAATTTCTTGTCTTAGTGATGGAAGTACTGATGAAGGGGTCTGATTCATAGTTCTATATTGATTAGTGTTTGTTTGTTCTGATTGTCTATATTGAAAATTGTTTTGTTCATTGTTTCTTTGTTCTATCTCTGTTGTTTGTCTTTGAACTTCTCTTACATTTGGGTTTGCTTCCAGTACAGGGGAAATCTGTTCAGCAGGCAAGTCATTTAAAAATCCCTTAATTTGTTGTTTTTCAGCATTATGAATTTCACTCTCTAAGTTAACTTGATTTTTAACGGAAGTGAAACTATCTTTTTTTATTTCTTTTATCTTTATGTCTTTTTCTATTAATCTTATGAATTTTATTTTCTTTGTATTTTTAGCCATTTATTAGTGAGGAAAAACTAGTATAATAATGTTTTTAGTATGGAAAAGACATTACAAAACAGGGGGGAAGGCAGGCATAGAGTTTGATTTTTTGTAGGAATCATATGCTTTTCTGCATTTCCATCTTGCTTCCATGATTGCTTGAGATCTGAATACCTTTTCTTCGTCAGTATCTTTATCAATTCCTTCTTTTTCGTCTTTACCTTCGTCTTTTTTGTTTTTATCTTTTTTAAAGAATGAGAATAACGCAGAGAAAGGGTTTTCATCATCGCCATTCTTCGATTCTTCTTTTTTTTCTTCTTTCTTCTTCTTTTCTTCCCACTTCTTATTGTCTAAAAATTCGTCAATGTCATCTTGCAGCGCGCCTAAACTTTCTGTAGTTGCCCCTTCTATCCATTGATATACATCACCCATATCGTCTTTTGCAAGTTCTTTTTTTAGAACGTTTAATTCATCATCATTGAGACCATAACTTGTGAAAGTCATAGTTACTTTTCCTCTGTAAGTATAGCCTCCTCTTTGATCTGATCTATCTGGGGCGCTTCTATATTTGAATTCAACTATAATTATTGAGTGATATTTTCTTAGATCAAGCTTTCTAAAAGATTTTGGAATTTCTCCTGACTGAATATCTCCTTCTGGGTCATATTTTGCTTTTCCTAAAAGAACTAATTCGAAAATTGCAGTGTTAAACATGCTAGCCATTGAAGCATCTGGGGAAGCTCTTTGTTCTAATTGTCTTGCAGCTTTCAAATAAGGTTTTATCCATTGTGAATATAATCTTAATGAATTTACTTGACTCATAAGATATTTTCTTTCAATTTCAAATCTTTTTCTTAATTCAACATCTGATTCTTTAATCCATCTAAAGAATTCTCCGACTCTTTGCTGGAGTAGTCTTCTTACTCTTTCATTTAAGTCTAAACCTCCTTTTTCTGGGCTGTTTATGACATCATCTAAGGATCGCAGAGCCATGAAAGCATCTATAAGGGTAATAAAGTTTGGCTGGTTTGCCCCTCCAACGGCAAGTGCTTTAATGGAACTATTTCCTCTCTTTATATCAACTTGATCAAGCCAAATTTGCTTTAGTGAGAGAAGTGCCGCAATCTTTTTCCCTTCATCATCTTTTTGATTATAATCATCATATTGCGCTAATCTTAACTTGAATTCTTTTAAGTCATAGACTATGTTAAGAACAGATCTTAAGACAGCATTAGCTGTTTGGAATATTTTCATTGCTTCTTCCTGCATTCTCGTTGCTCTTTGTTGATATTCTGAAAAGAAACCTGAGCCTGCAGTTGAAGTGAAATTATCAACTAACCTTTCTGCTTCACCATATTCTGCTTGAATATAATCGAGTATAAAGAAATAAATAGGTTCAAGATTTTGAGCAAATGCGTCATAATCTAATCTGTGTTTTTCTATAGGATTTTTTAATCCCTGAAGAGAGAATGCACTTTTTGCAAGTCTTAAGTGTTGGACTTCCATGTAATCTGAAGAAACAACTTTTGCTTTTTCTGCAGCCTTAAGGTACCCTTCTTCTTTTGCTATATCCTTTACTTCAGCTATAAATTCTTTATCACAATAAGTATCTGGGCTTACCGCCGCAATTAATTTATGTATGTCTACTGCCATCTTTTTTATACTTCTAAGTAATTTACTTTAGTTGTATTTATCAGAGAAAACGTTTATTTAAAGATTACTCATATTTTTAGGGTTTAAGAAAAACTAATAAATAACTTTAAAAGTAAAGAATCTTTCGATTTTTTATGACATATGGTTTTAATTTCTTACAAAGCGGAAGGGAAGATCCGCTTAGAAGGAAGAAGGATTATGAGATTATTCCATATAAACATAGTCTTGGAAATCAAGGAGGAATTGCATCTTATCCGTTAGGTTCTTCTGGGTCAGGAGCAGGATACAGCGGAAGAAGTCTACTTGCAAGAATAGATTCTGGAATGTCAAAATATGAAGATAAAACTAAAAAAGGAAAATCAAATCCGCTTCATGCAGAGTATCCACAAGGGGAACAAAGGACGGGGAATTATCCTAACTTGAGCGAGGCTTTAAAGAATTCAATATCTTACTTTAGAAGTTCTGCAAGTTACAAAAAAGCTGCATAAAAAGTACTTCAAAACATATTTTATAAAGCTAGTTTTTCTTTATTATGTCAAGAAACTTGACAGAAAATGTAGGGCACTTATGAAAATAGAAAAAGCAAATAAGAAAAATTTAAGAGAAATAGCAGAGATATTTAGAATTGAATCTGGAAAAGAACCATATTTTCAAATTTGGACCGAAAAGAAGGCTCTTATGAAGATAAAACAATTTTTTAATAAAGATGATATTTACGTTGCTTTACTTGAGGGCAAAATTATAGGATTTATAATTGCTTATTCTTACAGAAGTGTAGATAACAAGAAGAAAGGATTTATTGAGGAAATGTGGTTTGATGAAAAACATCAGGGAAAAGGATATGGATCTGCGCTTATGAAATATGTAGAAACTAAGTATAAGAAAAACGGAGTTGAAATTATACAACTTGCAGCTAAGAGAAAGGCAAATGCATTCAAATTTTATGATAAAAAAGGATATAAAGAAAGCGAGGATCTTATTTTTCTGGAGAAGAAATTAAAATGATTATAGAAATGTTTATATATTGATTAGATATATACTTATATATAAATTATATATTTATAAAATGCAAAAGCAACTTAAACAAATACAACATTCACCGACCCTGAATACAGTAATAATGGTAGAGGGAACTTTAAAAAAAGCTGGAGAAGTCATAACTTTAGCCGAACTAAAAAGAAGACTTCCTAGAAAAGTAATGCATCAAACATTAAATCAAATTTTAGACTACTTGCAATGGAGTGGAAAAATTATAATTGGAATGAAAGGTATTTTATGGGTGTTTACAGAAAGAAAGGAATTAAACTCTTTGATTGAAAGAGGCCTAGAGCTATGAATAAGCCTGTTAGAGTTATACTTCTTGATCAGGCTAAAGAAGAATACCATAGATTAAATGAAATTGTGGGAAGACAATTAGAAAGAGGAAAAAATCACACAGAAGAAATGCAATTATTAAATTCTATAAAACAGAAAATAGAATTAGTAAAATCTAATCTTTTTTATGGAGATAATATAAAGGAGAACTTAATTCCAAAGAAATATCAGGTCAGTAACTTATGGCGAGTAGAACTAAGTCAATTTTGGAGAATGATTTACACAATCAAAGGAGACCAGGTTGAGATTATTTGTTTTATCCTTGACATTGTGAGTCATCCAGAATATAATAAAATATTTGGTTAAAGAATAAATAAAATGAAGATATTTGAAAAGAGGGAAGTGAAGCTCCCAATCGCAGCAGAGCTGCGGGGCTTCTAAAAGTCACTCAACTTTAACTGGTCGGTAGACCGACCTTGATTACGAATATATTTTCT
>JAGVWR010000036.1 GCA_018304205.1 Candidatus Pacearchaeota archaeon
TATGACAAGCATGATGTAATTCATACATAAATTTTAGAATAAGATAACTATATAGTTTTTACCCAGTCACAGCAGAGCTGTGGGGATTTCTTCTCAATTCAAATTATTAAAACAAGCCTAAAGTAACTTTAGCTTATTAATAATGTTTTCAATAACTAGGTTTTATCCCTTTCATAGATCTTTCAATCAAGAATGATTCTCTAACTCTTCCAAGTTTTTTATAAAGTTCAAAAAGAGATTTCTGCACTTCTTTTTTTTCTTCCAAGGTTAGTTCAAGAGTAAGAATTTTTTCATAAGTTTGCATAGCGTTTCTATTTTTAGCTCTTGTTAAATATTCTCTTGCTTGCTTTTTGTAAGCTTCCTTTTCAGCAATTTTTATTTGTATTTTTCCACCATCTTTAGCATTGGCGATTGCATTCTTAAACGCATCATCAGCTTCATAATGTTTACCCGCTTTAACAAATAATTCCCCACACTTTACAAAATCTTTTATTTTTCCTTGAAATGTTGAATTAATATCTGCCATACTCTTGTATAGTTTTGCTGCGTCATTAAACATCCCTCTAAATTCGTATATCTCTGCAAGCTTACTTAAAACAAATTTTTTTGTGTCAAAATCAAGATGTTTTTTCAGACAACTTGATAAATAATCCATTCTAACATAGTCTCCCATGCCAGCTAATCTCGCTTCAACCTCTCTTCTATTATTCTCTTTTACATCCATTTTATAATCGATCATATTCCATTTATAATCTTTGTTGTTCTAGAAGTGTTCTCTCACAATTTTAAGAAAATCTTCCTCTATCTCTTCAATAGATCTGTTTCCATCTATAACATTGTCTGCATATCTTTCAGCGTTTGCCCCATACACCTTATATGCAGGAATAATTATCTTATCCAAATAATATTCTTTTACATCTGGCTGACGAGTTAATCTTCTTTCCCTAACTATATTAGGCTCAACTTTTATAAAAATTTTCAAATCTAACAAATCTCTTATATCTTGTCTTGCAAAAAGCAAAAAACCTTCAATAAAATTTATTTTTGTCGGAATTACCTCTTGAAAATCTACTTTTCTATATTCTTTTTTAGAATATTTTGGCATTACTGTTCTCTCTCCAGATTTAATGCCAATTAAAACCTTTGACAAATAATCAAAATCTAAGCTTTCAGGAATTTCCATGTTCTTCCATTGAAGATGAAAAGGAAGGTCTTTTTCATCTAAAAAGAAATCATCAAGTTTTATATGGGTGTATCCATATCTTTGATTTATATGTTCGCATATTGTCGTTTTTCCAGAAGAGGTTGCCCCAGCGATGCCAATTAAGTATATCATGTTATTTTTTACTGGATCTTCCTGTCTGGTAGTTTCCATCTAAATCTAGTAAGACTTCTATAGATCTAATATCAAATTCAATATTTTTAAAAATATTTCTCATTGAGTCATTATATGTTTTGCTAGATCTTATCCCTTCAAGGTTATCAATTATTTTTGTCAGCCCGGAATATATGCCCTGTCTAATTAGGCTTGTTTGTTTTGAAATATTATCATAAATAAAATGGCATTCATTTAGAGCTTCTTTGGCTTCACTAAAACTATCCCTATTTCCGCTTCGTATGTTTGGTTCTATCGTCTCTCTAAGTATTAAAAGAATCTTTCCAATTTTTAAATGAGGATGCTCTTCTTCAACATAACTAGTAATGGCTAACATAAATTTCTTTTAAAATAAGGCTTTAAAATGATTATTGTGATGAAGATTTTTTAATTGCCTAAAAACCACTTAATCAAACTATCAATATTCAGTAAACTTAGCATAGATAATATATTTATGATCATTTTAAGTGAGTTTAAGATTTAGTTTTTAGAAAAGAAGAATTACTTCTTAGCTGTTACTTCGATGCAAACTCCAGCGCCAACTGTAGCTCCTGCATCTCTGATTGCGAATCTAGCCATATGAGGATTAGCAGCTTGTGTTTCAAGTACAAGGTTTCCTATAGGTTTTATTTTAACTTTCGCAACATCTCCTGTCTTCAAAAAGTCAGGATTAGGAGTCTTTGTTCCATCAGGGCTTGTCTTCTCAATTAATTCGATAAACTGGCATGGAACTTGAGCTGTATGAACGTGGAATACTGGCGTATATCCTTTAGCAATTACAGTAGGATGTGAAATAATAGCAACTTGAGCTATAAATTCAGCTGCAATTGTTGCGGGTGTAGCCGCATCGCATATAACGTCTCCCCTAGCAATATCTTTCTTTCCAACTCCTCTAATATTTGTACCAACGTTGTCTCCTGCTTCAGCAGATGGCAATTGCTCATGGTGCATTTCAACAGTTCTTATTTCTCCAGGAACTCCCTTACCGCTTCTTCCAGGTAAAATTATAATCTTTTGTCCAGGTTTCATTATTCCTGTTTCAATCTTTCCAACTGGAACAGTTCCAATTCCTGTAATTTCATAAACGTCTTGAATAGGCATTCTTAATGGTAAATTTGTTGGTTTCTCAGGCTGTTCAAATAAGTCAAATTGTTCAAGTAACGTTGGTCCTTTATACCAAGTTAATTTATCAGATTTCTTTACTAAGTTCTCTCCCTTGAATCCAGATATAGGTATAAACGTAACTTTTTCTAGTTTATATCCCGCTTGTTTTAAGATTACAGAAACTTCATCTTTAACTTTCTTGAAAGCGTCTTCTTTATAGTCCACGGTGTCCATCTTGTTTACTAGTACTGCGATTTGTGCAACTCCCATTGTCTTAAGAAGCCAAACGTGCTCTTTTGTCTGAGGTTGAACTCCTTCTTTGGCTGCAACAGTCAAGAATGCAGCGTCTGCCTGACTTGCCCCAGTAATCATGTTTTTAACGAAGTCTTTGTGTCCAGGAGCATCAATTATTGTAACATCATATTTGTTTGTTGGTAATTTTTCATAAGATAAATCAATAGTAACTCCTCTTTCTCTTTCCTCTTTAAACTTGTCCATATAATAAGCGAATTCAAATCCAACTTTTCCATGTTTAACTGCTTCAGCTCTAAGTTTATCTAGCTCTTGCTGTGGTAACTTTCCGCTTTGGAACATTAAATGTCCAATTGTGGTACTCTTTCCGTGGTCTACGTGACCAACGAAAGCAACGTTAATAACCGGTTTTGTTTTTGCCATGTTCGTAAATGAGGTTATTTTTTAAGGTATATAAATCTTTTGATTATTGAGTATACAATTTCAATCAAGAAGCATATTTTAAGTTAGTTATGTCAAGAAACTTGACAGAAAACCACACCTTGAAAGGTGTGGTCGTTTCTTGAGCATCAAAAGCATGAGTGCCTTTTCAAACTCCACCTTTAAAGGTGGAGTGGCACATCATGCTTTTGATGTTATTATTTATTTTTTCTCAAGCATTTGTAAGTGACTAGTAATATCATGAACAACTTGAATATTTTTTCCATTTACAGGAAGCCAATTTTTTGAAATTTCAGAAGGTTCAGCATTCAAATGAGACAAATAAAATCTCGCTACTTCTTCTTCATAACTTCTCTTTGTTCCAGGATGATCCGCTTTTTTGTCAATTACTGCATCAACTATTTCTTGTGTTAAACCCATTAACCAGTCTTCTAAACTAAAATCCTTAACAAAAAGGTTATACACATCTGGAAGATAGTAAAGTTCAGAAACTCCACCAACATAAGTAAATCCATTTGCCATATCTAATGCGACATAATTGTATTTCAGTTTCATATAAATTTCTAAAATATACTATATTTAAATCTTTTTAATTAATAAGGGCTGTAGAAAGTTTTAAAAAAGAAAATATAACCTCATTTATATGGAAAGAAACATGATTTACAACGTTGAAAGTTTTTTAGATGCAAGAGCAAAAGATTTGATCAAATCAAAAAGAATTTACCTAGCAGATCTGCTAAGTCTTGCAAAATTAGGCTCCGAAGTATTCAAAAATCCAGATAAAACAAAAGATCTTCTAAATGATTTAAATTTGTTAAATTCACAAGAATATGATAAAGGCGTTCACGCTTTATATTCTGCAGCGGCGGTCTGCTACGAATTATCAAAAGCAGATTTTAAGATTTTGGTTAGTAGAGAAGAAGTCAGAGTAAAAAACCCAAATAGAACAAGATATGAGTTAAAAGCGCAAAAATGTATAGAACTAGCCGAGAAATTATCTGAAGAAAAAATTGATAGATTAAACAGAATAATGGATGAAGCAGATAAAAAATAATAAACTATAAGATCAAACCCAAAGAGTCAGTATAACACTCATTAATATTAAAGAAATTAAATAATATCCCATATTAATAGCATATAGTCTAAATGACTTCCCTTCCCATAATATGCTTCCAAGTCCAACCGTAGCAATGAATCCTAACCACACACAAAATCCCAACTCTAGCGCATCTATAGCAGAAGAAATAGCAACATACTTAACAAAATTAGCAAGAACATAAGCCATAACAAGAGCACTAACAAGAGTAATTATGTATGACGCGGTCATTCCCTTCTTTTTAGATTTATCAACTTGGCTTTTATTAATTCCAGACTCTTTCATCCAGATATTTCCAAAAATTAAAGGGGAATACCATAATCCTCCAATAACAAAAGATACTAGTCCAGCCACAACAACAGCCAAATAATTTACGTCAACAATTGGTAAAGCCATATTCAATAAAGTGAAATGTCCTTTAAATATCTTGCTCTTCAAGTTTAGCAGTATTTCTTAAATGAATTTTCATCACTAACTTTTATAATATCATTACCTTCTTTTTTATCAATAGTTTTGCTTTTCAGTCTTACAGTTTCTTCTTTTATAAATCTCTCAACCTTTTTGCTCATACTTATCCCCTCCTTTTTACAATGTTCACTAAACTCCTTGTAAATTTCTTCTTTCAGATTAAATGTTTTAAGTCCCATCTCTACCTCCTTTTTACTATTAATTAAAGTTATTTAACATTAATAAACATTTCTACTCTTAATAGAAAGTATAGCTATTTTTTATAGTTAATAAACATTAAATAAGATTATTAAATTTTCCATACCTTTAAATAATGTATATTTTAGAAATTTCTATGAAAACAATAAGAAGAATAGAAATAGACTTAACTGACTTACATGATTACGTACATGAACCTCGACAATGGGACGAGAGAATCAGAACCAAATTAAAAGAAGAAAATCTTTTGGATGACAAATTTATTTACACGATCATTGATGGAGACAAAATTAACGAATTAGTAAGAAAAGGAACATACAGAAAAGGCGAAACAATATTCGCCTTTACAAAGGATTATTTAATCTGGCAAGCAAGTACAGATGTTGACTCAACAAGATTTTATGCCGATCTTTACGAAAATTCTGCCTTATCTATATGGACCAAGAAAGGTTTTGAAGCATGTTATTGGGATGACCAATAATACAAATTCCTAGATACTAAAAATAAAGTAGATTCTTTAGAAGCGATAGCACTTTTAAGACAGCAATCAAAAAAATTAATTAAACGACATTACTGATTCCCTTTTTTCTTCACTCATTTTTAGACTACAACAATCAAAATTAATCAAAAGAGTATTTAATAATTATTATGTTATCAAATATACCACTATAAAGGTTAAATAGATGATAAATAATAAAATTAAATGAAGAAATCAATTCTATCAGGTTTAGTTATTGCCTCAAGTGTTGCATTTGCAAGTTTAGAAGCCAAAGCAAATCAAAATATAACCGAACCAGTTCAACAAAACAATGTTAACAGCATTCAGTCAGAATCCTATCAAGAATCAAAATCATCAAAATATATTGATCACCTAGCAGTTCTGGCAGGAATTTATATTGGATTGTCAGTCAAAGATTTGAAACCAGTTAAAAAAGTAAGAGGTTATATCTATAGTCCATTTAAAAAAGTAGCCAAACACATTATCTATTGTGCAAGAGAAGCAGCAATACAAGTATATTTAGAAGAAGCTAATAAGAAACGCTCAAAGATCTAAGTAATTTAATTCAAAGATTTTTATTCAAAAAAACTATAATTATTGATTCTCGCTCAATCCCTTTCTTTCTCTTATCTTTCTTATTACAGAATCCATGAGTTCTCTTGGAAGTTTCTGAAATTCCTGATCCATTAAAGAAGAAACACCACGCCCTTCAGTTGAAGATCTTAAGTCATTACTCCATCCTATCATTTCACTTACAGGAATTTTCGCTTTAATGAAAGTATCATTCCCTTCTTGTCGAACATCTATTAATACTCCTCTCTTGCTTCCAACAAGTTGTGTAACAGTACCCATAAACTCAACAGGAACTTCAATCATATGTGTTTGTACAGGTTCAAGTATTGTTGCACCAGCTTTCTTCATTGCCTCGTGCATTCCTAATCTTATCACGGGATAAATTTGAGCAGGACCCCTATGCATATGATCAACGTGAAGTTTAGCATCATGTAATATAAATTTAGATTTCATTAATGGCTCCTTCGCCAGTGGTCCACCGTTAACAACAAGTCTCCACCCCTCCAAGATAGACTCTATAACTTCTCCAAGTAAAACGATACCTCTTGTTCGGTCTTCAAATACGTTGCCTTTGTAAATCTCTGCATATTGTCTCGCCTCATCATTGCTTAATCCAAGTTGTGAAAGTTTTTTCCATAAGTCTTCAGCTTTCTTTTTTATTCTTCCTTCAGAAATTTCTCCTCTTTCAATCGCATTGTAAACTTCATTTTCTAATGGTTCAACACTGAAAGATAATATGTTATGCCCATTTGGAGTTCTTACTTCAACTTCGTCACTCATTTTAGAAACGCTCTCTCTATAAACAACTATTGGAGGACCCATTTTTACTTCAAGTCCTTTTTCATTCTTTATTCTGCCTTCTATAATTTCTAGGTGAAGTTCTCCCATTCCTGAAAGTAAGTTTTCTCCAGTCTCTTCATTAATCTCTATTTTAATGCTAGGATCTTCCTTTCCAACCTTTCTTAATACTTCAATAAGTTTAGGTAAATCTCCAGATTTAGTAACTTCAATAGATTTAGTAATGACTGGTTGGAATATGTGTTTAATTTCTTCAAAGGAAGTCTGTGGAGTAAGAGTCACAGTTTCTCCAACATCAACATTAAGTCCAGATATTGCCAGAACATTTCCTGCTGGAACCTGGTCTAGTTGTTCTGGCTTAATTCCATTGTAAACTAAAACTTGTTGTACCCTATATTTCTTTTTAGCGTTATTTGCATAAACTTCCATTCCATTTTGTATTGTTCCAGAATATAATCTTCCTGCAGAAACTTCTTTTCCAGACCTAGGGTCTATGACTATTCTTGTAACAACGAATGCAACCTCTCCATTTCTATCACAATTAGTTAAACCTTTTCCAAAACTACTATCCGGATCTCCCCTCCATATCTTAGGAATTCTATATTTCTGAGCTTCTAATGGATTTGGTAAGTGCTTTACAGCCATATCTAATACAACCTCGCTAAGTAATGCATTTTCCCAGACCCATTTCTTTCTCTCTTCTTCTTCCATTTCATAAATTTTATAAATATCTTTGAAAGTAACTCCTTTTTTCTTCATAAATGGCAAAGATAAAGCCCAGTTTTCTCTAGCTGCTCCAAAAGCAACAGATCCATCCATTACATTTACTTTCCACTTTTCCTTAAATTCTGGCTCCGCAATCTGCATTATTAAATTGTTAAACTCTTCTATTAACTTCATAAATCGTTGCTGCATTTGTTCTGGAGTTACTTTAAGTTCTTTTATTAATCTGTCAACTTTATTTATGAATAGAACTGGTTTTACTCTTTCTCTCAATGCTTGCTTAAGAACAGTTTCTGTTTGAGGCATTATACCTTCAACAGCGCAAACTAAAACAAAGGTACCATCAATAGCTCTCATAGCTCTTGTAACGTTTCCTCCAAAATCAACGTGTCCAGGCGTATCAATTAAATTGATTAAATATTCTTCTCCATGGTATTCATGAGCCATAGAAACATTGGCTGCATCAACTGTCATTAATCTTTCTTGTTCATCTTTGTGCTGCCATGTTGCCATTCCTTCATCCAAATCTCCTGCATTTTTAACAGCCATCATGCCCGCAGCAGCTAACAGAACATCTGTAAAAGCAGTTTTGCCGTGATGTATGTGCGCGCTAGTAGCTACGTTTCTTATATTCTTTTGAGTGTTAGTCAATCTGCTAATCTTCTGTAAACTTGATTCTTTCTCTACCATTGTTTTATCATTTCGTCCCCAATCAAATTTCTTTGATGTTAGAAGATAAATTTGTAATATTAATGAGGGTTTTTAAAGCTTACTTGAGTGTTAGGCTTCTCTAAGAACTCTTTCTATTGCTCCAGCTAGAAAGAAAACAAAAGAAGAATCATATAGAAACTCCTCAAAGTTATCAGATCTTAAATTAAGAAACCTTGTCCTGTTTTCATCAATTATTTTCATCAATTTATTTGAAAGAAGACTAGTATTGAATGCTGGAACGCCGTGTTCATTAAAACAGTCATTTGTGATCAAATAATTCTCAAAAGAAGATTTTCTTATATTGTCAATTAAATATTCCTTAGGGTCTCTAATTAGCAAAGGCAATTTTTTCACAATAATGTTTGAACTGAATGGAAAATGATCGTCAAATACTTTTTCCGACTTTTCCCCAATACATACTGCCCAGTACGGCGAAACATACTTTAATCCTAAAATATTTCCATTCACGCGAATAATTTTTCCTTCTCTATATTTCATATATTTGGTTAAATCAAAAACTTCTTCTTCAAAATCAATATCTTGATAACCATTTGTTTCTCCTAATCTCATATAGGCCGCCTTAAAGATTTCATCTAAAGTTAATTTTTCATTTTGCATAATTTCCATATTTATATAAGATATTTAAATTTATTCAATCAATTCTCTAGTGGCAGCAAGCAGGATGAGGATCGCAATACTTTCCATCAACAAAGACTTTCGGACTGAGTAACTTTTCTCTAAAATGTTTTAATATTTCTTTATCTCGGTATTGCTTGCAAAATGTTTCAAGATTCATACCATGATCAAGTACGAATTTTCCTTTTTCTGTTGCGCTAAATAGATTTCTTTCAATTCCATATACTAATATTTCTGGGTAACCAATATGATCTGCTTCTATACCAGACCGAAAATGAGTTTTCTTAACGTGATCGTAATCCTTTCTTGCCTGATTTAGTATTGCCACTTCAAGTGCATCTTCTATTTCTTCATCAGAAATTATTTTTCTATCTCTTAAATTTCTTAATTCTTCAGAGTTATGTTGAGCATATAGAAATGATAAATCAATATCAAGAGATTCTAAATATTTTATTGTGGCTTCCTTTAAACTGTCTTTAAGCATAAATAAATAAAGCTAGAGCAGTTTATAGATATTATTATTCTCAAGTACACAATTATTTTCAATCTCCTCCGAACATTTAACAATATATTTAAAGCAGGTTCTGTTAAACATGTAATGAAGAATAGAAAATTAAGAAACATTTCATTTGTTTTGATTGTTCTAGTTATTGTTGCAGCTTAATTTATGCAGTTAGAACAGACTTATTTGTGATAGATAAAT
>JAGVWR010000037.1 GCA_018304205.1 Candidatus Pacearchaeota archaeon
TTTCATAACTTTCCTTTGTTCTTTTCGGAACCCAATAAATTTTTTCATTGAATTTTAATAATTTATCAGTTAAATCCTCTGTTTTCAAGAACCATTGCTCTGTAGGTCTAAAAACAACAGGTTTATGGCTTCTCCAGGACATAGGATATTCATGCTCAACTTCAGTTGTCGTAATTAGTGACCCGACTTTTTTAAATTCATCAATAAATTTCTTATCATCTTCCTTAGCAATCATCCCAGTGAATTTTCCAAGATTTTCTATTTCTCCCTTTTCATTTAATGTGTTAAATGCTCCAACCCCATATCTTTTCCCAACCTCATAATCCTCAGGACCGCATCCAGGGGCGCTGTGCACGAGTCCAGTTCCAGCACTTGTATCAACATATTCCTTGCTCAAAAAGACCGTATGCACATTTTTCCATTCATTCTTAAGATTATCATAAATTTCTTTTAAATCATTATACAACGGATGAACATATTCAGTTCCTTCCAATTTTTCCCCTTTAAATTCATCAATTATTTCATATTTCTTTCCAAGTAATCCAGAAATAAACATTCCTGCTAAATCTTTAGCAATTATCCAAACTTCTTTTTCAACCCTCGCTTTTACATAATTAATTTCAGGATTAACCATGATTCCCAAGTTAAATGGAACAGTCCAAGGAGTAGTAGTCCAAACAAGGAAATACTCATCTTTTTTATTTTTTATTTTAAATTTTAAGAAAATAGAAGTATCTTTAACAGTTTCATATTCCAGTTCATGTTTTGCAAGCGATGTTTCAGACTGGGCATCCCAGTGCATTATTTTTTTCCCTTTATAGAGTCTTTTCTGTTCCCAGGCCTTCTTTATTAAGGCCCATTCTCCCTCCATATATTCCTTAGAGATAGGCATGTATGAATTCTCAAAATCCATCCATACACCAAGTTTAGCTAAATCTTCATTCATATATTTTGCATGTTCTATAGAAAATTTAGCGCATTCTTTTACAAATTTATCAATTCCGTATTTCAGAATCTCATCTTTATCTTTAAATCCCAATTTTTGCTGGACTTTGTTTTCTGTAGGCAGTCCATGCATATCATATCCTGCCCTATCCCACACATTAAGCCCTTTCATTCTTTTATATCTAAGAATGATGTCTTTCAAAGAATTATTCCATGCGTGTCCTATATGTAATTTTCCAGAGGTATAGGGAGGACCTTGCAAGAAGTAGAATTTCTTTCCTTTCTTATTTTTTTCCTTAACTTTTTCATAAATCTTTTTTTCCCTCCAGAATTTTAGTGTTTCCGCTTCGATTGTCTTAAAGTCTAACATATTCTATTTTCTCCTTTTTACCTTTTATACCTTGCTGTTAGCAGTTTTAAGTAGATAATAATTAAATCCTTTTACAAGTGCTTCCTTAGATGAGCCTATTATATTAGGGTCAACTCCAACTGTTGTAAAAATCTCTTGTCCATTTCTAAAACTTATCGCGGTTCTTACAGTGCTCTCTTCTTCACTTCTTCTTGCTATTCCAACATAGTAATCTTCTAAGTGAATATCTTTTACTTGCGGATAATCTTCTTCTAAAATATTTCTTAATGCCTTATAGAAAGCATCTATGGGACCTCCTTCTAGGTTTATTTTTCTTCTTACTTCTTTTCCTAAAACCTTAGCAAGAACGAAAATGCTGCTATCTTCTCTTTTTAGTAAATTTCCAGTTTCAGCTTGCCAATTTTCAACTTCAAGTATTTCTTTTCTATTCCCAAAGTACTTATTAATTAAAAGGAAATGTTCTGCTCTTAAGTCATCTATCCTATATCCCTTTCTTTCTAATAGTTGTAATTCATTAAACAATATTGCAGTCTTATTCTTCACTAGTTCATTTTTTTTGTCAAGTTCATATCCAAATTCTCTTGCAGTAGCTATAATAGAACTTCCTCCTCCAAAAGTATTAAGGAGGATTACTCCCTTGTTTCCAACACATTCAGGAGTTATATGCTGGTAACTTGCTCCTTTCATTTCTGCATCTATATGCACTCCAGCTTTATGAGCGAAAGCATTATTTCCGACATAAGGTTTATTTCCTGGCATTTCTAGCCCTGCAAGTCTAAATGCTTCCTTATTTATTTCTCTTAATTTTTTTAAATCTATTCTCAGTTTTGCTTTATTTCCCATTTTTAAGACATAATTTCCTAAGAAGGTAGTTAAATCTAAATTACCTATTCTTTCACCCATCCCGTTTATAGTTCCTTGTACTTGAACTATATATGGTAGACAAACACGGGCGTTTTCAAAAGCAGAATCACAATCATTATGAAAATGAACTCCTAAATTAGGTTTTATTCCTTTTTTCATGAAGTGTTCATAAGTTTCTTCAATTATGTCTTTAGTTTCGTCTGATAATGTCCCTCCGTTTGTATCGCATAAAACAATTCTATTTGTTCCTCCAGCAAGAGCATTTTCTAAAGTAATTAGAGCATAATCTTTATTTCTCTTAAAAGCATCAAAATAATGTTCAGCATCATAAGTTACTTCCTTTCCTTCATTAGTTAAGAAACCCACACTTTTTCTTATTGATTCTAAATTTTCTTCAAGTGTTATTTTTAGTTGATTTTTAACATGAATAGGGCAAGTTTTTCCAAAAATGCACGCATATCTAGTATCTGCCTCAATTAGTAACCTAAACTTATTATCTTTAGATATTTCACTAGCTTTAGAAGTAGATCCAAACACAACTGGTTTTGTTTTTAAATTCATATTTCTAGATCTTCTAAACGCTTCAAGTATTTCTTCTTTGTTTGATCCTATAGGCCAACCAATTTCAGCGTAATCTACTTCTAAATCATCAAGCATTCCAAGTAATTTTAATCTATCTTCAAGGGAAAAACTAGCTCCAGCTGTCTGTTCGCCATCTCTTAGCGTGCAGTCATAAATTTCTAGTTTATAAGTCATGTAAAATGAATGCGCAATTAAAGTTAAAACTGCGGTTTTAGATAATAATAGCTATAATAATAGAATTTCCACATTTGCCTTCCGTTGTTTCTATAGCCATACTAAACCTAAAAATAAAGTCTATTTAAGTCTTTTTATGTCAAGTATCTTGGCATCCAAAGCGTGAGCATCACATCATTCTTTTGATAATAATCTAACATTCATTTTTCCTCTTATATTAAGGCAATAATGGTCAAAAAGATCTTTAGGAAAATAATAACTGGCTTCTTGGGCAAATCCAATAGTATAAATGCCTATTTTATTATTTTGTACACCCTTCATAAATTCAAAATATCCTCTAAGATCACCATATAGATCAATAATTTCTTTTAAGGAAGTTTTATCATGAAATATTCCTTCTTTCCCATTTAATATTATTTCAGGTTTAAAATTACCAGTACAAAAAATATTCAAATAATCGCTTAAATCTTTCTTCGGTCTACTTAAAAGGCGCTGATTATAAACTCCAGGTTCGTGATAAGTCTCTCCAAAAATATTTCCCTTTCCATCAGAAAAAACAGAGCCGATGAATCCATATTTCGGGTTTGTATCTTTAGGATTTGTAATCTGCGTGGTTATTAAATAATCATATTTTTTTACCAGACTTCTATTTTCATTAAACCATTCTTCTATTTTTTTCTCGTTTTCAAGATTAAAATAGAAATCCTTTTTTAATCCGTTCTCAGGATTTTTAGGATCCCAAATAAATAAACAAGGTCTATTGGCCGAAATAAATTCTTTAAGTTGAGGTATTCTACTAATAAAGTCCTTATGACTTTCAGATGAAAAATTAAGCCATTTTAATGTTTCTAGGCCTAAGGATCTTATATAAAAATAAGTTTCACTTGTATTCATTTTTCTCGCTAGCATAAATTTGCAAGAAATTTCCCCTTTTTATTAACTTCGATAATTATTTACCCTTCAAAATAGAAACAAAAGCGACAATAGCCATAAAAACTAAAGTATTCGCTGCAGCAGACCATCCATAAACAAAACACAAAGCTGCTAAAACAATAGAAACAACAAAAATAATCCTAAACCACTTCTTCCCCTCTTTTAATTCGTCTTCAGTAAGGCTAACTATTAAGAAACCAACTGGAACTGCTAATGCAAGGAATATTAATTCAACTAACATAATAAAACAAGTAAAAAGCTATTTTTAATTTTATCTTATGTCAAGAAACTTGAGCATCCAAAGCACAAGTACCACATTGTGCTTTTGATTAGCGGCTAATTTAGTTTAGCTCTATTTTTGACAGAAATGAGTTTTCCTAGACCTATTTCATAATATTTGCCTTTCTTTTCTGTCCCCTTAAATTGGACTTCCATTAAAGGAGCATTTTTGTTATATCCATTTCTGAAAACCACCGTAGAATATTCTATTGGCTTTCCTTCTTCGAAAAGTCTCTTAGTCCAATACGGTTTAACGTCTCTATATTCTATCTTCTTTCTTCCTTCTAAAATTTCAATAAACCATTTCCTATGTAAAATTAAAAATAAGTTTCTTCCCATTTCAGTTAAAAAAGAAATCATCTCCTATTTCATCAGAGTTAATAGCAATATCAATCAAATTAATTATTCCCACCAATTTTCCTTTTTCAACAACAGGTAGTTTCTTTTTTTTAAATTCTTTCATCATGGCAAGTGCAGCACTTACTTCAGATTCAGAATCAACAGACAATACTTTTTTTGTCATTATTTCACTTATTTTTGCCTTCTTTCCAAAATTTTGAAGTAAATCTTTCTCAGTAACAATGCCTTTAATATCATCTTTAATATACAATATCAGACTACTCACATCTTTAGAGCTCATAATACTGGCTGCATCGTTTAAACTTATATCTTTATCGATGATATAAGCTTCCTTCATCAATTCTTTTACTTTCATATCTACCTCTAATTAGGATTCTATATAAACATTATTAAAATAGTCAAATAAAACAAAACTTTAAATAAGTATGAGTCCAAGAGAGATCATGGCAGCTACAAAAAAAGAGATGTCTAAAGAGGAGCGCATTGCTTTCCATCAAGGCGCATTGAACACCCTTCTTGGAGAAAGAAATGAACTTTTAAAAATGGTGCAGACTGTCGAAAGTCTAATTCAAGCCCATGTTTCTGAATTAAAGACTCTTGGAGTCAAATTTGAAGCAGCAAAAGAAGAAGGCAAAAAACCTTAAATTTTACTACTTTTCTAGATAATATTTGTCTAAAAGGGTTTATATAATCTTTTTATAAATGATTAAGATGTCAAACTTAAAGAACATACTAAGAAACTCATTGTCTGTAATAGGATTATCGGCTCTTCTTGTAGGATGAGGAGATTCTTCTTCCAATCAATCATCAGTAGTTGCAAATTCTAATCAATCAGATTACTTATTTAATTCATTTGGAAGTCATAAGATAATTGCTCCAAGTTATTATAGGAGTCCATTAGGGGTATCAACAGCGGATATAGGTGGAGACGGAGATAAAGATATCATATTAATTTATAAAAACGCAGAAGATGGGGTATATCGAATCGGAATAACGATTCTAGAAAACAAAATACCTCAAAAAGGTAATTCTTCTCCACTAAATCAAGATTAACAGTTTATTGTATCTTATCAACTTCTGCTGCGACCTCAAAATCCTTCTGCGTCAGGCCTTTTTCATAATGTGTTGTTAAACTCAATTTAACCTTGTTATAGCTTATCTGTATGTCAGGATGATGATTCATCTTTTCAGCGATCTCGGCAATCTTTTTCACAAACTCCATCGCCTCTCTGAAATTAGCAAATTCATAATCCTTGGAGATAGAATTTCCATCTAAACTCCAATCTTTTAGTCCAGACATCCTTTCATTTAAGAGTGCCAAAGGTAATAACATGTATTTTAGAATATAGACAAATTAATAAGTATTTCTATTAACTTAAATTTCACCGCGTTTCATTTTTTCAAGCTCTTCCTGTTCTTTCCTTATCTTTTCTTCTTTTTGTTTTATTTTATCATGATTCCTTAGTCTGTTAATATCTTCCTGTGCTTTCTTTATTTTTTCTTCAGCATCTATTAGTTGCTTATCAACGTCAACCGGGTTTATTGACTTGTATTTATATGCAGAATCAAACTTTAGTCTCGGAGCAACCATTTTAAACCCAAAGAACAAAACAAAACCAGCTATAAGTGCTCCTCCAATAATATAATAGACAAATTTAGGTATTTTTATATCACTAGGATTATTTTCAACAACATTACCAGTCAACCCAGCATCATCTTTTTGCTCTTGTGTATCATTTGATTCAATTGTCACATTTTCACTTGCACTAGTATTTGCTTCAATTACCGCTTTTTCATCCTCGGTCTTCTTGTAATTATCAGATATATCTTCAGGAATAACTTGCAAATACAAAGGATCTCCATTCTTAAATGTATTTTCAAACTTATGCAAAATTACAGTTTCTCCGTCTTTTGTTATCTTAACATTTATTTTGATCTCTTCAGCGTCCCCAACATAATTAGTAGAATACATTCCAGTACCGTCAGCAAGCCCATGATAGCTTTCAAGTAAAGAATAAGTATCTATGTTTGCTAGAACAAACACGCTAACTTTGTGATCTGCAAGAGTTTTAATATTAATCTGCAAATCCGCAGAAACCAAAGGAAATACTAACAATGCTGCAAAAATCAACAAAGCAATTAATTTATTTACCATCTTCTTTCTCCTATTTCAAATTATTTCCCATTTATAAACATTTTTACACTACCGCTTTTATAGATTTTTCCATCTTGCCAATCTTTTAAAATAGCCCTTGCAACTTTATCAGTATCTACTTGGTTGCCTTTTTTCAAAGTATTTCTTTTTCTTCCAAGTTTTTCCATTAATATTTCACAATCTCCCTTTGCATCAATTTGATAATATTCCTCAAGTAAATTAGGATAATCCTGCACTATTTTATTAACTATAAAATCAGGATCTTTGACTTTATCATATGTTCTTATTCCTATTTCAGCATGCCTTTTCAAGTAGTTATTGCTAACAGCGTACTCTTTGTCTGGAATAACTCCCGGCGTGTCTAAAATCAGTATATTTTTGCTCAGTTTTAATTTTTGAATACCTTTAGTATGCCCTGCCTCAGCAGAAGTGCTAGCACTTTTTCTTCCTATCAAAATATTAATTATGGTGCTCTTTCCAGTATTAGGATAACCTATAACTCCAACAAATCCCTTCCTTACAAGATTCATTTTGCCAATTTCTGTTTTTATTAAATTTCTAAGTCTTCCTATCCCGCTTCTCTCATGACACGAAATAAATATGTAAGGTTCTAGTTTTGTTAAATCAACAAGAGTTTTAAGTTCCTTAACATTGACCAAGTCTGCTTTATTAAGTACAAATATAACTTTCTTTTTCATACTAGTAATAAATGCCTCAATCTCAGAATTTCTTGTTTTTTCTATGAATCTGGCATCTAAAATTTCAAGTAATAAGTCGCTTCTCTCTACTACTTCTTTAGCTATTTTCGGAAATGCCTTTCTATGATCATTCTTTCCCTCTATCGTTCCTGTTCTTCTCGAAGAAAATATATATCTTACTCTCATAATAAAAATACACTTTATTCCTTTATAAATACAATCTATTGAGGGACTTCTATAAGGAGTATTTTAGAATTTTTATCTATTTGCATAGTTATTTCTTCTACTTCAGTTATAGTTGAGGAGTCTTCAGTCCTCAACGAATTACCATTTATTTCAATTTTACCTTCAATAACAAAAATATAAACCCCATTATTTTTATTTTTCAATTTATATACTTCTTTTTTATTTTCTGTAAACTCCCCAAGTAAAAAATAGGCATCCTGATTAAAATAAGACATATTTTTATTTTTCTCTCCAGAAACAATCAAATTCAGTTTATTTTTCTCAAGATTAAGTTTTCTATCTTCATAACTTGGCTTTTCAATGCTTTTAGGCTCAATCCATATCTGCAAAATGTGTGCATTTTCTTCTTTAGATGCGTTAAATTCAGAATGGAAAACTCCGGTTCCAGCAGACATTCTTTGCAATTCTCCTTTCCTTATAACTCCTTTATTGCCCAAAGTATCCTCATGCTTTAGTTCTCCTTCCAAAACAATCGTGACTATTTCCATCTGTTCATGAGGGTGCGCACCAAAACCCTTTGCAGGAGATATTATATCATCATTAAAAACAACAAGTTTACCAAAATTTATATTATTTTCATTGTTATATCTTCCAAAACTAAATCCATGTCTACTATCAAGCCAATCAAGTTTTGTTTTTCCCCTTTCTTCAGACCTTCTAATTTGTAGTTTCATATTCTAACTTACCAGATTCTTCTAATTTTAATAACATATCGCTATAAGAACAAGATATCAAGTCTTCATCTTCAACTCTTAGTTTTTCTCGGTATGTTTTACATTGAATCTCTAGTAATTCTCTCTTCAAATTACCTCTTAAGTCAAGGGCTTCAACTTCAATAAAATTTCCCAAGTCTTTTACTTCATCTATATGAAATTTTACATTATCCGCAAAATAAATGTGCCTTTTTTTATGAACTTCAACTTTAACGCCCAAAGATTTTCTTAGTATTTCTTCTAGACTAGAATCTGGATTAACTGCAAGTAAAGTTACATCAGATTGCTTAGGTCCACTTATATTTTCCCTCTGATAATAAATAAGAGAATTCTCTATATTTCCTTTTCTAAGCTTTAACCTTCCATTTGGCACATTAAAGTAAATATCTATTTGATGATCTAATCCTTTATATTCAGAAGCTATTCTTTGTAAATACGAATGAGCCCATTCCGGATCCCTGCATCTTGCCTTAAATTCAACATTAATATGCATTTTAACATCTTTTTTTCAGTCATGTTTTCTGAAGAACTCGGTTTATATATTTTATTGTGTTTAAAATTTTCTTCTAAACCAGGTAATTCTAGTACTTTGTCTTGGAGGACGATCCATCCTATTTAGACAATACTTGCTCAAGTCTTCCAATTCTTTTATTTTAAAATCTCTTTTAGTGTAAATCTTATTGGTCATCCATGTAGCTCCTCCAATTCCCTCGCCTATATCTATGAAATGGTTTACTGAAGGAAAGTCTAATACATCAAAACCAATCTGCTCTTCAGGGTGAACCCAGCATCCTAAGACAATTTTAGGATTATATTTTTTTAAGGCATCCGCGTGAGATAGTATCTCTGTTTTTCCTTTTGATAAATTGTAAGAATTGTCATCAATCGGTTTAATTTGCACCCCTCTATTTTGCAAATGATAAGACAGTCTTGCATCTCCAGCACAAATTTCTATTATGGGTTGTTCCCCAATTTGTTCAATTACTCTTGCCAAACCGTTTATTAATTCATAGGTATGGACATTAAGTATTTTTGCCCTTGATAATAATTCGCCCCAAGATAAATGGTTAAAATCTTCATCATTCTTCACTGAAAGATATTTCCATATCTGCCTCGCCTCTTTGAATGTTGGTAAGGTAGAATATTCTGTCATCTTAGAGAGTATACTCTCAAATTTTTCTGAAGGCTTCCAATCTTTTGTTAGTTCAAGAGATTTCATCACTTTCGCGAGAAAATAGAGTTTATATAAATGTCGGATATAAATGTCGGATATTTTGCATTGTTAACTTAACGGTTGATATAAGTTGTTATTCTAGACTTGCTTATTTATCATAAATTTTAAATTGGCTAAATAAGATGATTTTGTTTGAAGGTCTATTCTACAATTATTTCTCTTTATCTTTGGACTGTAAATTCTTTACAAGACCTTTCGTCTCTTCCGAACTAACATCGCTCAAAGGTCTGTATGAACCGTCGTTGGTTTTAACAAATGGCTTTAAAATTGGAGAATTTCTTAATTGTTCTACTGATAAAAATTGTCTTGAATCTCCTTCTAATTTTCTTTCATAAATTGCG
>JAGVWR010000038.1 GCA_018304205.1 Candidatus Pacearchaeota archaeon
TTTCTGCTGGAGAAGGACTTAGAGGACCTATTCCAATTAGCCCTGAATTACACAGGGATTTAACTTTGCTTTTTGAAGAAGCCAGGGATTCTGAAATAGTACCACAAACTCCTGTTTGATAAAATTTAAAGATTATTGGGATTTAAGCTGGGAGAGTTTGTGGAGATTGCTGTCGAGTATTAGCTTTTTCAGATAGATATTGTGAAAGAGGAATACCTAAAAATCTTTCTGTCCCTGGCACTGCAATCATCGATTCCCATTTTCTTCTTGTTACAACATTTATTCCATGCTCTGGAAGTTCAATATCGTCAAACTGGTATCTTCTTGCTACATGTGATGGATCAAAATAGAATTCTCTTGCAATCAAGAACATATCTGCATCTGTTGTGAGAAAATTTACCGGCCCTAAATATGATAACGCATATGCTTTTGCTAGCATTTTGGAGTCATTATCTAGATGTTCTTCCATTCCCAGAGAAATCTTTGATAGACCTCTTTGGTATGATCTTACTGTTGGGGAATTGGCTATTGCTTTAAAGGCACCTTCTATTCTAGAAAGGTATGGTTTAATATCGTTTGGAATATGTTTAGAAGCTAAATTATGATTCATTATTTCAAATAATTGTCCTTTCCTTCTTGAAATACGTTGATGTAATAGTTGATTCATTAACTGATATTCTCTAACTTTTGTATGGTTTATGCCATTTTCTCTCGTAAAGTAAGATGGTTCTACCTTTCTTTTTGCAAGAGCTTTTCTTCTTTTGCGAAGATTATTTCTTAAAATTGAAAAATATCTTTCTGTTTCCATTTTACATTCTTCGACAAAGACTACATCTGGCTTAGAGATCAGGGGAAATAATTGATTATAAAACATTTCCCCAAATTCGATATCATTTGTCTGCTCATTTGGGGTGGAATTAAAAAAACAACCAAATAAATCCGAGAATAAATATCTACAGTCTATTACCTTCATTCCTGGGAGTTCTAGACCTTGCTTTATTAGTTCTATTAATGGGAGTGTCATAATTTGATGTGAAAATTTAGATATTTAAATGTTGAGAAAGGGCTTTAGGTATTCCATTGCCCTTCCTGGAGTTTGAAAGACCTTGTACATTCCATTTGGTGGCGAGGCAAATTCATGACTAACTATTTTTTTAAAATGGGCAATTAATTCATCATAATAATGGTTTGTATTAATTAGACACAGGGGTTTTTGATGTTCGTTTAGAGTTCTAGTGTCAAGCGTATCTCCGAGTTCTCCAAATGTGCCCCACCCTCCTGATAATGTGATAAGGGCCTGAGATTTTTCACGAATAATTGTTTTTCTTTCTGATAAATTACTCGCAGGAATTATTTCGGTTGCTAAAACTGGAAGATGATCTAAACTTTTCAGAGTTATACCTATTACTTTTCCCCCGTTGGCCATTGCTGATTTAGCAACAATTCCCATTAAACCGAGTTCGTATCCCCCATAAACTAATGTATGCCCTGCTTGGCTGATTAATGTTCCAGTTTGATGAGCCACCTTAGAATAAACTTTGTCTATTCCTTCTCTTGAAGCGCAATATACTCCTATATTTCCCATAACATTTTTGTCTTAAGTGGGGTATTTATACTTAATTGTGCCGCGAAAGTTGTTTAGTGTATTTTTATTACTTAAAATTGATGAATGACAAAAGATAGTATTAAAAGTTCGCTTAGTATAAACTTTTTATCATGAAAAAGGGCATTTTTTTGTTGTTTGTAACTGTGTTTTTAATTAGCTCTGTCCTTGCTTTTGATTTGGATATAAATTCTGATGATTTTAATGTGAATGAAGGTGAAGAAATATTTTTACTTACCATCCTTAATATAAGTGCGGGAGAAGTATTGCCAGTTAATTATTTTGAACTAGTTATTGGAAATGAAATCTTATGCAGATTTGATACTGATTCTAGTGCTTTTTTTGGATGTACTGATTTGAATATAAGTGCTTTGAAAAATGGGAATTTTACTAATGGAAACTTAAGCGGGCAATTTAACAGTACGAATTATAGTTTTGGCTTCGGAAATGGATTTGGAAATGACTTGGGAAATGAGAGTTTTATTTATAATATTTCTCTGAATAGTTCAGTTCTTGGAGAGGGAATTTTCACAACTAGATTTAGGGCTAGAATAGATAATATTAATTTTGACTATCATGGAAGTAACTTGAGTGTTATCAATAGTGTTTATGTGACTGATCTACTTTCTAGCGACTTATGTCTTGTTGAAGGAGAAAATGAAAACGTTTTTGCAGAAATAAACGGAAGTATAAAGGAAGTTTTTGTTTCTGTTGGGAGGAATGGGAATTTTAGTAATATAAGTTTAGGAGAGAGTGGGGAGGGCGTTTATACTAGTGGAATTAATAATGTTAGCAATGGAATACTCGAGTGGCAATTTTTTGTTAAAAGTATCGCTAATGAGTATACCTTTGGAAATTTAAATTCAATTGTAGTAAATAATAAAACTGCTTTAGAAGTTATTCCCCCTAATCCGGATGGATTAAATGGATGGTACTTAATTGAGCCGTTGTTTGTGTTGAAATCTGAATCTGGCGTTAATATAAGTTATAGATGGAACGGAGAATATCATAACTATACTTCTTCATTTGGACTTGAAGGAGCTCCAAATAATGGAAACTTAACTGGAGGAATTCATACCTTAACATATTGGAGCGATTTATGCAATGAAGTTAATCAAAATAAAACGTTTAAGTTTGATTTTACTAATCCCTTTATAACAGATATAAAGCCTGAAAACGAAAGTGTTGTTTTCAATAATCCAAAACCAAGGATAGAAGCATTACTAGATGAAATCTATCAAAGCAATTCTGGTATAAATAATGCAAGCATCTTAATGTCAGTAAATAATGTGCTATTAAACTCTTCGCAGTTAGTTATTATTAATCAGGGAATAGACAGATTAATTAGATATGATCCTTCGAGTAACTTACCAGACGGGCAGAATAACGTGAGTGTCTATGTTAAGGATAATTCTGGAAGAGAATCAAGTTTGAACTGGAGTTTCTACATTAATAATAGCGTCGGGGCACTTAATTTAAGTGTGTTTACCCCTCAAAACGGAATATTAAATACAAGAAAAGTATTATTCAATTTGACTACTAATGACTATGCCGAGAAAATATTTTATATAAATCATGATGATTTAAAGCCTAAAGAAAAAATATTGTGTAAAAATTGCAATAGTTATGGAAACCTTGTAAAAAGAAGTCAGACATTAAATGAAGGGAATAATAACTTAACTTTAATTGCAATAAACGGATTTGGAATTGAAGTAAGACAGAACATAAGTTTGTACGTAGATTCTAAAAAGCCAAAGATAATTGGTACAGAGCCAAGAAAAGGCAAAGTTGTGAACGGATCTTTGTTTAGCGTTAAATATACTGAAAGTGACTTGCAATCAATTACATTGCACTTTAATCCTAATATAAGTTTAATCGGTTGCCCATCTGGAGAGAGTGAGGTGTGCAAGACAAGTCTTAACTTATCTGCCTTTGACGGAACACAAATAACTTATTATTTTGTATTAAAAGATAAAATAAACTCTATGTCGTCAAAGAATGTGAGCGTGTTTGTTGATACAACTTATCCTGTTATTAACTTAACTAAACCAGTTGATGTGAATCAGACTAAGAAAGTCGAATTTAATATAACCATAAGTGAAAGGGTTGATTTAGAATATTATGACCTAAATGATTCAGGAGCAAGATGGAAGAGATTATGCAACGATTGTAATGAATATGGAACTGCTAAGAATAAAACTGTTAATTTCAAAAATGGAGAACATAATTTAATTATTAGGGCGAGAGATGAAGCTGGAAACGCGGACGTGAAAGAAATAATGTTTAATGTTAATTAGCCTTATTTGTTAGTTAAATAGTTTTTTCTTGAGAATATTGAAACTAAAAGATCATTAATATTGTCATAATCTTGGGTTTTGGATTTTCCTGTTAGGGCTGAACGTCTTATTATATTTTCAATTGATGACTTGGAGCTTGCTCTTGAACCAATGTATTAGTGGCTGATACTTTTTCTTTTGCTTCTCTAACAATTGCCTCTAAATTTACTTCTTGACCGGGCATTTTAATTCCGCTTTACTGCGGCTAGAATTATTATTAATAAAATTAAAAGCAGACAAAGGAAAAATAAAATGAAAAGCCAGAACTTCCAGTTTATATTGATTTGGCTGTTTCTCTTAGGATTTTGCAAGGTTATATTTTGAGATTCAAAGTCATAATATGTAGAAGTTGCATTTCTAGCATTTGGATCGTAGTCTGTCGGGAATAATAATTTCTTTCCCTTATTTGATGATCCTCCGTTACCGCCGCCATTGTTTCCTCCCCCGTTTCCTCCTGGGCTGACATGTTTATCAGTTGTTGCTGTGTTAGACACAGCAGTGTTATTAATATTTCCATTAATATCTATTGTATTTAATGTAATTGTATGCGTTGAGTCTGGCAAGAGGTTTGTTGCTGTATACATATTTGAAGTTGTATTTAACACATTTATACCATCTAAGTAAACAATAACCTTGCTGAAATCAGGATCCTGAGGATTTATCCAAGACCATTTCAAGAAGGTTTCTGATTTTCCTGTTAAAGTTAAATTTGTAACTGATGCAGGAGGAGTTGTATCTGTAACATTGGTTTGATTTTGAATCGATACTGAAAATACGACAAATTTTGACAGCAAATTTTGGGAATTTGAGGCAAAAGCTGTTAAAATATTACTTCCATTAGAAAATGATACTAAAACCGGAGCATTGTAAGTCACGTTTGCTCCTCCATTGATTGAGTATTTAACAAGAGTTGCATTTACTGTTGATAAATTAACTAAAATTAAATTTGTTGAATAAGTTTTATTCTCTGGGCTTATAATTATTAGAGATAGGGTTTGATTTGTTTGTGTTGGCGGCAAACATGCTCCTACTGAACATCCATTATTGCATGTTTGAACTAAAACATTTTGAGATGAAGAAGAGCATTGAGCATTTGATGTGCTTGGATTGTTACAAATTGGGCTTGTAACATTCTTATAAATATTTCCTGATTGACAGAATGGCTGTGATTCAGAAACAGAGCCGCATTGTGAGTTTGATGTGCAGGCAAATGCTTGACATTGACCATTTGCGCAGAAGTCAGGGCAGGTTTGTACTGTTTGATTTACCTGGTTTGTTACGCATTGAGCATTTAATTGCCCAGGATTGTTACATTGGTATGATGCGAAAAGTTTCTTTACTATATTGGATGAACAAAACGGATTACCTATGAAAGAATCAAGGCCACAATCTGCATTTGATGCACAAGCGATTGGAGTGTTTGTGCATGAACTCTGTGGAGTTCCCGGATTATTGCATTGGTCATAAGTTAACGGATTTCCATCTGAACATTGCGCATTTGTTGAACATGCTATTGGAAGGATTGGAGTTTTTTGACAATAGCTTTGTGGAGTTCCCGGATTAACACAAATGTCTGATGTACTTGCATTGTTATCATTGCACTGTGCATTACTGCTACAGATAATTACTGGCAGCTGTGCAATTGTATACTGCTTTGTTTCTTCATCTGACTGAGATGCAAGACATTTCTGATCATTTGTTGATGATTGCAATTTAATATCATATATTCCTGGATTTGCAGGTATTGTAAATTCAACTTCTTTTTCTTCGGAAAATTCTAGGTTGATTGTTTTGGTTTCTGTCTTTGATGTTGCTCCGCTAACTTGTAATTCAACTTGAACGTTTACTGTGTATTGATCTTTTATTTGGTTTGGTACAAGATTTAATGGGCCTGCGTGAGATAATGGAGATTTTACATCTGCTTTAACTATTATTTCCGAAGAAGAATTTGTAACCTGCACATTGGATAATTCTGAGAAGCAAATTTCTTTTCTTGTTAGATAATCTGTTGCTGTTGGCGCATTTCCATTTCCATTATATGTAACTTTAACTTCATATGGAATATAACCGTCTTTATACACAAAGATTCCATATCCTAAATCTTGTAAAGTTGTTGGATATTGTAATGTAATGCTTGAGGAAGATCCTGTGTTTAATGTTTGTCCGGAAAATAATGCTCCTGAGGTTGATGAACAATCGTTATTTGCACAAACGAATCCTATAATATTAACATTTGTTATTGGAGTGTTTGTTGTTGTTAAATCGCCGTTGGAATTTATTGTTCCATATTTGATTAAATTAGGTTCATTAACTACTGCAGTTGCAAATCCTGCTAAAAATACCAATGTTAAAAGTATAAATATTATTTTTTTCATCTTACTGTGCTCCTGGGGCTCCTCCTGTTCCGCCTGAAGATGATGATCCTCCGCCCACTCCAGAATTTCCAGGATCTGTGCCTCCTTGACCTCCATCTCTTCCTCCGCCTATTCCTAGTTTTACATCACAATCCTCTCCATTTATGTTTGTCCTTGCTATTGCAACTCCAGTTCCTATTTTTACAACTCCAAGAATAAATCTTTCTAACTCTGCTGCATCCTTTCTTTTAACTGTAAATGAAAGACCATCTTTGGTTTGCATTAAGCCTTCAATATTTGAAGCATATACAACTGCTTGATATCCTTGGCCTTGAACAACAATAGCATTGTTTGCATGAAGATCATGTGTTCTTGTTAATGTTTGTAGCGTGTTTGCAGATCCTTGATCTAATCCTGTTATCATTGTATTTCTAGTTTGCAAGGAAGTTCCTTGTGGAACTCTTTGTCCTTTGATTACTGCATATAATCCATCGATTGTTTTCATTGTAGCTCCTGCAGCAGCCCCGAAAGGACCTGCAGTTGCAAATCCGATTCCTGTTTCTGCTGCTCCTTCTCCTAAAAATACTGTGTCTAATGTTCTCATTTTTTGTTCAGAAGTGGGTGTATTGAATGTGATCTTTACATCATATTTGTCTTTTGCTGATAACTTATTTCCAAAGCTTCTTGATCTTGAGATTTCTATTTTTGTATTTCCAGAACCGCCATAAACGTCGATTCCTTTTATAGATTTATCAGATATTTGATAGATACTTTCATCTTCTCTTCCTATAGTTAATGATGAAGTTTGTGGATTTCCAAGAGTTCTTTCTAAATCAGAGATTACTGGAATTTCAGAATTTAATGAATCTGATGTGTTTATATTATAAATTCTTGCAGGTTTTGATGAACCTTCTTGAGCAAATAGGGTTAATCTTCCTGTTACGCTCGGAATGGCTGAACCGTATTTTGCTAAAACTTCTTCTGAGTTTCCAGAGTATCTTAAAATAGAAGTATCATTTTTTGGTCTTCCTGATTGTTGTTTTTTTTGAGCATCTGCTATTTCTGCTAATTTGTCATATTGACCAGAACTTAATCTTCCTGGAGAATATGATGTTTTACACCCAGATAAAGCTGCTAAAGCTAACGTACCTGCTATAACTGCTGTTCTTCCCATACTTAGTTTACTAGCCATTTACTTTTTCCTCCAATTTTTCTTAATAGTGAAGATACTTTATCCTGATCACCTATAATTGTTATACTTCCTGATTCAGATTTTGTTACAACAGGATTTTCTCCATCTTGTGTTTCATATCTTTCTAAAAAGGCAGCAAATCTGTCAAAATCTGTAACTTCTGTTCTTGATGGACCTTCAATTAATTCAATATCTTGAGGTGTTAAAATGCCTTGAGAAAGCTCTTCAAAACTTCCAGGAGAAACTTGATCATCATAAATTCTTCCAACACCATTAGCTAAGGTTGCTAATTCTTCTCTATCGTCTAGAATTTGCATTTTGCTGTCTCTGGTATATGAAACTTGTCCTCGTGTGACCTTTCCTTCTTTATTAACTGTTGCAAAATGTAATGGGAATCTTATATTGACTCTGTTGGCTACTAAATCAAATATTCTTCTTTCCAATGTGCTTTCTTTAACAATTGGAACATCTGCGCGATCAACAATATGATATGGTGTAACCGTTAGATTGAACATTCCTATGTTTCCTACAGCCATAACATCTAGAGGTTTTGTTAAATCGACTAAGTTTGAGTTTCTTGCTACTGGCTTAGCGCTTGGAAAATATGGAGGAATTACTCTCTTTCTATTTTTTTCGACGTGATGTTCTTCCTCATCTTTTGGATTGTTTAGGTCGATGTATAATGTCTTGTCTGATTTTGGAACGATTGTTTCTGGAACAGTTGGAGTTTGTGCGACTTGTTTTTGTACTGTTTGAACTGGTTCTTCTGCTTGAACTGACTTTTCTACTGCTTTTGCGATTAAGTTTACTTGTTGTGTCGTTTGAACATGTTTAGTTATTTCTTCTAGATTAGATGGTTTGATTGGATTTTGAGGGATTGACTCTGCTGTTGCTTTTTCAATGAGACTTTTTTGGGGAACTACATCAGTATACACTTGTTTTTGTGAGACGATATAACCTCCAACTAAAACGCCTAATACGAAAACTGTTGCATATTTTAGTGTTTCTATTAATGAAAAAGATGCTCTTCTTAAATTTGTTTTTTCAGGCTCCAAGTTAAGTAATGGATGTCTATCAATTTTCATTTCATCATTTCTATTAACTTTGGAACTATGAACTGATCTTTCTTGAGCAGCAAGTTGATATGTTTCCCTTAGCTTTTGATTATGCCAATTAACATAACCTCTGTCATCTCCTGAAGAATATCTATTATTAAGTTCTCTTAGGACTCGATAAACTGTTGTTTTTGAAACTCCATTCTTTAAAGAAATATCCTTAACTGTACAACCATTGTTGTACATTAAGTGAACGTGTTGCTTGCCTTCTAGATTTAGTTTTCTAACTGCCATTCACAAACTTGACTAAAACTATTATTTAAATGTTTCTATGTGTAGTAACTATTAAGTTACTATAACTATAAAATTGGAGAGATTTAAAAGCCAGCTTTTTTAATAAATCTGATGAATGGAAAGATTAGAGATCTTGGATATTATACTATATCAGAACTTCCTGCAATGTTTGCTAGTGCTAGAACATTTATGACTTATGCAGATACTATTAAAGAATATACAAATAGTGATACTTGGAGTGCTCTTGGATCTATTGCTGCTGGATCTCTTGCTTTTTTTACTGTGAAAGGAATTAGTTATGGAATTTTACATGCAAGAGATTATGGCAGAGGGACTAGAAATTTTGATAAAGATTTGAGAGGAATGGGAAAGTCGTTGTTGGAAGCTCAGATACTTATAGAACTGCCTTTGAGATTTGGAATTCATATGGGTATGGCTTTATCTGGAGTTGCGAGTCCAGGAAATGCTGCTTTTTTGGCTAATTTTATTGTGAGCCCGTTTGCAAATGGTTTTAGATGGTACAAGGACTGGAAAAGAGGGTTAATAGAAGAGCAAAAAGTAAATCTAGAGAAAGATTAAATAATTGTTGAGAGGGTCACTCTCAGTTATTTATTTTTTTATTGTAGTAATTATCATATAGTTACAATTGTGCAATCCACAGACATATGTCACCCCCTAAATCCACTTACTAAAATCAAAATAAACTTGAGCAGGAGTTTTATTTTCTAAACTTGTATGAGGT
>JAGVWR010000026.1 GCA_018304205.1 Candidatus Pacearchaeota archaeon
AAGCATGATGTAATTCATACATAAATTTTAGAATAAGATAACTATATAGTTTTTACCCAGTCACAGCAGAGCTGTGGGGATTTCTTCTCAATTAAATTACTCCCTGAAAGTTCTGGCTGGACTATTTGGCATCTTAATCCTCATTACATTCCAGGATATTCAAGAAAACAAGATTTATTCACAGCAGGCAAAAAATTAACAAATGAAAGAGAAAAGCAAACCTATATTCTTTCCATAGAAAAAAGAACAGGTAAGAAAGTTGACATAATAGATGACACAAGTGAATTAGTTAGAGTCCTGTTATCTAACAACCCGGATAGGCAATATCTCGACATGTTAAAAATCTAAGAAAATAATACAAACAAAAATCCTATTATTCCTACTATTAAAGCATATCCTAATGAAACAATAATTGTTTTTCTTATTATTCTTCCTTCTTCACCATGTAGTCCTACAGTCGCGCTTGCCGCTAAAACATTATGAATAGCGATCATATTTCCTATTGCTCCTCCAACAGTTTGCAACGCTAAAACCAGAGCAACAGATATTCCGAGTGAGATTGCTATTTGTCCCTGAAAACTTCCAAATAATAAATTAGAGACTGTATTTGACCCTGCAATAAACGCTCCAAGCAAGCCTACAAACGGTGCAATTATCACATAATTTTTTCCAGTTAAATCTGCAAGAGAATTAGCAAGAATTAAAGGAATGCTTCCAATCCCAAAAATATTATTTCCAGAAATTAGTAATAATTGCACTAAAGCTAGAGCGAAGATTAATGCTATTATTGGTTTTTTTATTTTTCCTAAAGTTTCCTTCACTGTTTTGTTTCTTGTTTTAGCATTAACTCCAAATAAAAATAAAGCGACAATGCCTGCCAAAATAAAATAAAATGAGGGAGTATAAAATACGGCAAGATTATAACTATAATCTAACCCCAACAAACTATCAAAACCTAAATAAAACGAATTTAACTTTTCCTTGACAGATAAGACAACTCTAGAAACCAATAATCCAATTATAATTATTAAGTAAGGTATAATCGAAACAAAAATTCTTCTCTTTCTTACAATTTTAAGTTTCTTATGATGTTTAAAAGTAATTTTTTCTTTAGGCACTAAGAAACCAAATTTTGCCGCAAATCCTACAAATAATAATCCTATTACTCCCCCACCAATAGAAGGGAGTTCCATTCCTACATATGCAGCTATAAAATAATACGGAATAGTAAATGATAATCCTGAAAATAGGGCAAATGGAATTATTTTATAAAAAGATCTGCTGTTTCTGTCTTTTTTATCAACCATAAAATGTGTAATAAAATAAACTATAACTATCGGAACAAAACTTCCAGCAATTAAATGCATTAAAGCAGAATTAGTAGCAACCTCTCTTAATACTTCTTCCTTAAATCCTAATGATCCTAGCCCTAACAAGATAGGAGTTCCAGCAGCACCAAAAGAAACAGGAGCTGAATTACCTATTAATGAAATTACAACTGATGCAATTGGAGTAAATCCTATAGAAACCAGTAACGGAGCGGCTAAAGCAACAGGAGTCCCAAAACCAGCTACTCCTTCTATCAAACTTGCAAATAACCAAGCAATAATTATTGCCTGAATTCTTATATCTGGGCTTATACTCACCAAAAAACTCTGAATGCTTAATATCGCTTTACTTTCCTTATATATTTCAAGTAACCAAACAGCGCCAAAAATAATCAAACCAATTTCAATAGCTAAAAGAATTCCTCTAAAAAAAGAAGCGATAGCCCATACAAAACTTATCTTCCAGATAAACAAAACAAGTAAGACTGTTACAACCCATGTAAGAGGCATCACCTTTATTGCAGCCCACTTCTTTATAATCATCAAATAGAAGATCAAAACAAAAGGAATCAAAGCTGCAATTACTAAATAAATATGTTCCATTTTATCTTCTTTTTATTATTAGATGAAATCCAATTTTTATACCTTTCCAAAAATACATTCACAAATAACTAAACTTTTATAAATCGCCTTTTTCCTTTCATATATGTAGCCCTGTGGTCTAGTGGTCAAGGACACGAGCCTTTGGCGCTCGTAACCCCGGTTCGAATCCGGGCAGGGCTAATTCCATTCTTCTTAACAAACCAATTAAATCCGTTCCCAATAATATCCAATGACCTATTTGATATTTTCCCAACTCTTCTTTCAAGTTCACTCATCACTTCGCCTTCTATTTCATCACAATGAAAAACATAATTCTTTTCTTCAGAAGTTCCAATTAATAAATCAGTCAATGCCCTCGCATCCTTGTATTTCCTTCCATAATGCTTCTCTTCCTTAACAACTTCATATCTATATTTAAGAGAACATGTACAATATTTTATAGTATAATCAGATGTCATATGCTGTTATTAAATATAAGATTTAATTAACAGCTACTAAGCTGCCGCAGTTACTGCTTCACTAGCTACATTTGCCTTGCTTTTATCAGCTACGGATTCTACTTTCTCAATTACTCTGAAAATTCTTATTTCGCATAAAGCTAAAGGATAAATTTTCTTCAGTTTCAAAGATAGGGTTTTCTGAATCTTGTTAGACATTATTTCTGAAAATATTTCTTTAGAATCTCTTGTTCTCATATAACTATCTAATGTTTTTCTAGCAAGTTCCCTTAATGCTTTTCTGACCGCTCTTGATACTCTATTTCTTGTAATCATAAATGGTTTCACAATGACCTTAACATCCTTACATTCGGACTCAAAAGAATCTTCCACATAATCTGTACCCTTTCTTATCATCTTAATAATAAAGCTCTTCACAAGTTCTGCGCTTATGGGTTCGCCAATTAATTTTCCATTTTCTACTTTTACTCTTAATTTCAATTCTAAATTCTTACCTCTTAAACTTCTCGTTAAATCTAAACTAATAACTCTTCCGTTTAGTTCTTCAATAGACGCAGCATACAAATCAACTTTAGCTGAAGTTAAAGGTACTTCTACCTCAAAGAATCTTTTCTTTACTGCTTTCTTTACTTTCTTTTCTCCAACCATTTTACTTAGCCACCTTATCCCCTATTTCAATTCTTCCAGATCTTATTGCCTTTTTTATAGATTTCTTTTTATTACAAACAGCACATTTATACATAATAGTTATTCTCTTTGTAACTTTAGTCTTCATTTTCCAGTCTTTAGGACCTTTTCTAGACCTTCTTCCCATGTTCCCAAATCCACTCGTCAATCCTCTCATTTTGTCTCTGGAGGCTGATCCTCTAGACAATGGATGAGTTGCACTTCTTGATTTTTGCTTAGCTATCTCTATCTTTTGCGTTGTATGTTTTTTACAATAAGGACAAAACCTTCTAGTTTCTTTCGGAAATTTCATTTTCTTTGTACATAATAAGGTCACAATACCTTTCAAAAGGTTGTAGTCTCTGCTTCCTTTGGGACTCCTAGAACCTTTCCTAAAGATTGTAGTAGCTAACCTTCATCCGACCAGTAAGATAAGGGGTACGCTTTTAGTTCTGAAATAAAAACTCTTTTTAAAGCTTCCTATTCTAAAAATACAAAACCAAAATCTTTAAAACCCCTCTTTCCAAAAGTAATATATGCCGAAAACAAACAAAGAAGTTAAATCTGAAGAAAAAGAAACAGAAGAAAAAAAGGAAAAGATAGAAGAAACAGAACAGAAACCTGATTGGATAAAATTAAAGCCTGCAGAGATAGAATCAAAGATACATGAACTAGCGAAGGAAGGTCACACTCCTGAAAAAATAGGATTGATACTAAGAGACAAATTCGGAGTACCAAAAGTAAAATCAATTTTAAACAAAAAAATCTCGCAAGTGCTCAAAAAAGAAGACTTAAAGCAAGATAGTAAAAACCATTCTAACAATAAAATAAACAATTTGAAAAGACATCTTGAAAAAAATAAAACAGACTACAGTGCTAAGCGCTCTTTAACTAAGAATCTCTGGGTTTTACACGCTCTAGAAAAATAAAATTTAATAAAAAAGAGGACATGCTAGAGGAAATAAAAAAGACAATTGAAGATTTAGATATATTATCAAAAAACAAACCAATAAAGGTAATAAGTCATTTCGATACGGACGGAATTACCTCTGCGGCCATATTCTCAAAAGCACTTAGAAGATGGCAGAAAAATTTTTCCTTAAAAATTGTAAAAGGTCTAGAAGAATCATTCATCGAATCGCTTCCTGAAAACCATATTCTTATTTTTCTTGATCTTGCATCAAACAGCCTCCCTTACCTCGCAAAAAAGAATACTGAGATTTTCATTTTTGATCATCATGAAATTACTCAAGAAATTCCTAAGAATGTGAGAATAATAAATCCAATGAAAATTGGTTCTGAACAAATATGCAGTGCCGCTATATGCTATCTATTTGCAAAAACCCTTTCAATGCAAAACAAAGATCTTGCTACGTTGGCTGTAATTGGAATGGTTGGAGATAATCACGAAAGGAATCTAGGAAAATTCTATGATGAAATAATAAAAGATTCTGAAACCACTGTTAAAAGGGGCTTACTTATTTATCCTTCAACAAGATCTTTGGATAGATCTCTCGAATATTCCTCATCTCCATATATCCCAGGAATTACTGGATCTCAAAAAGGAGTATTTGAACTCCTAAGAGATTCTGGAATACAAAGAATAAATGGAAGCTATAAGGCACTTTATGAATTAACTGAAGAAGAAATGTCGAAACTGATGACGGCAATAACTATGAGATCTATAGGAAAATTTGACCCGCACGACCTCATAGGAAATCTATACTTAATCAAATTCTTCAATAAATTAGAAGATGCAAGAGAAATTTCGGCTTCCATTAATGCCTGCAGTAGAATGGATTACCCCCATTTTGCTTTAGGTCTTTGTCTAGGAGACAAAAATTCAAAATCTAATGCAGAAAAAATATATATTGAGTATAAACAAAATTTAATTTCTGCCTTAAAATACGTTTCAGAAACTGAAAAGATATCAGGAAAAAATTATACTATAATTAACGCAAAAAATAATATTAAAGATACTATAATCGGAACTATTGCTTCAATAATTTCCCATTCTCCAACTTACAAGAAAGGTACAATAATAATTGCTCTCGCATATAACGAAGATAAGATAAAAGTTTCGGCTCGAATCGCGGGTAGAGAAGGCAGAAACGTAAGAGATGTGCTTAGCCAAGTAGTCCTTCCCTTGGGTGGAGAAGTTGGAGGCCACCCCACCGCCGCTGGCTGCTTAATATCTAAAGAAAAAGAAGAGTTATTCATAAGTGAATTAAAAAAAGTACTTGATATAGAGCTTATAAAGGTGACAGCCAATAAAGAAAATCTTTAAAAGAGGCCTATCTTTCACCTTTCTATGAATCAAACAAAGAAACCAGGCAAGTTTTTGAAAATACGTTGCCCCAGATGCAAGCAAATCCACATAGTTTTCGGAAAATGTTCAACCAAAATAAAATGTGAAAAATGCAATCGCCTTCTTGTAAAGACAAGCGGTGGAAAAATAAGAGTCAAAGCTATAATTCAGGAGATATTACAGTGAACCTAAAAACCGATGATCTAGTTTTATGTACCGTGAAAAAGATTGAAGGGACAACAGTTTTTGTAGATATAGAAAATAATGGCCAAGGATCTATTGTCATGTCAGAAATAGCAGCTGGAAGAATAAGAAACATCAGAGAATATGTCTTCCCAAACAAAAAAATAGTCTGCAAAGTTCTAAAAACCTTCCCTGATCATGCAGAATTAAGTTTAAGAAGGGTTACAGTAACAGAAAAAGAATCTGTACTAGATAAAGATAAAAAAGAAAAAATTCTTCAAAACGTTTTAAGAGCAAATGTAAAAAATCATCAAGAAATAATTGATAAAATAAAAGAATCTTATGATTTGTCTGAATTTATTGAAGAAGCGAAGAAAAACCAAAAAATTCTTGAAAAATTCATTCCAAAAGATCAAATTCAATTAATCATAAAAATGCTCTCTGAAAAGAAAGAGAAAGAAGTGATTATAAAGAAGAAATTCACTTTAATTTCCCATTCTCCTTCCGGATTAAACGATCTTAAAGAAATATTAAACATAAAAAATGTTGAAATTCATTATCTTGGTTCTGGAGCTTTTTCAATAATAAAGTCTTCTTCAAATCCAAAAGAAGCAGAAAAAGAAATTTTATTAATTTTTGATCAAATTGCAGAAAAAGCAAAACAAAAAAAGATGCTTTTTTCCATTAAAGAAAAGTAAAAGATGAACCTAAAATTCTATATTAAATATAAAAAGAAAGTCTATACTTTAAAGAAATCAGCAAACAGCCAATTAACTTCAGAGGCCCATTATAAATTCATCAAAATAAGACCGGTTAAAGAAAAAACAAAATCTGAAGATTAAACAGTCACCCATATAGAACTTCATAATTACCAACTTGAAGACCACTTACTAATAACTTCGCAAGATTTCTTTGTTCTCTAATATGTATTCTTACCTCTCTTCTGAATCTCTGTCTAAATTCTGACTTATCTATAGATTCAGATTTATAAAGAGAATAAAGTTCATCTCTACTCTCTAAATATAACTTCTGATAAATAGTGTTTATATTCTTATAACTGGTTTGCCTGGGATATCTTCTTTGAACCATACTTAGTGAAGGTTCAAATCAAATAAAAACCTTTCTAATATTAAATCATGATCTAAATTAAATCGATTTAGTCTGTTTCTTTATTTCTGCAATTTCTTTTTTAACTATTTCCATATCTTTTTCCCACAATTCTATCAGTTTTCTGTTATATATTATAGCTGCAGGATGAAATAAAGGAATCAATTTTATTTTTAAACCTTCAAATTCAATTTCTCTTACTTTTCCATGGAGTGATGTTATACCCGGTTGTTTATCCATTAAATCCCCATTTCCATTAGAAAGAAAGAACTTCGTAGCATAATTCCCTAAGGAGCATACAACTCTAGGCTTCATTTCCTGAATTTGTTTAATCAGCCAAGGAGTATGCGCTTTTATCTCTTCAGGCAAGGGATTTCTATTCTCAGGAGGTCTATATTTCAAGATATTAGTAACATAAATATCTTCTAAACTCAGTCCTACCTCTTTCAAAAGTCTGTCCAGATTCTTTCCTGCAGCCCCAACAAAAGGAAACCCTTCTAAATCCTCATTTTTTCCTGGAGCTTCCCCGACAAACAAAATCTGTGCACTGGCACTCCCCTTTCCAAATACTAAATTAGTTGCACCATCCTTAAGAAGTAAATCTGCCTCTCTGCATTCATCTTCCAATTTCTTAAAATTATTATTCACAAGTTCGATTGGATCAATTTCCATTATTATTCTGAAACAATTAACTTTTTAACCTTTATTAGATGCAGAAAATTCATGGAACTTAACACTATTTCAAATTTCATAAGTATGATATCAAAACTAAGAACTAATCCAAATCCTCTTGTCCCGCCAAGAAAGAAAAACTTCATGTATGCAAAATATATTCTAAATCAATCAGTGTCTCTATTATTTGTTCAAGAAAAAATAGAAAAAATATATCAAGAAGAGAAAAATATCCAAGGAGATTACACAATAAGAGGAGTTCTAATGTTACGTCAAGAATTAAGAACCCCTTTTCAATTTGATCAATTCTTTAAAAGTCTAAAAAACAAAGACCTAGAACTAGAAATACTATTAAACATACGTGGAATTTATAATAGTAATACTTTAGATGTTTATCTTGATTTCAAGCAATGGAGGACCCATCCTTCATTAAATCCGAGAATATCTCCCAATGTTGTCAGAGAACCAACTCCAACATTAGAAGCAAATATAAGATTCTATGATGAAAAACTGAATGGAGAAATACAAGGATATCCGAGAATTAAATGGAATTAAGAATTTTAGGAAAAAAGGTTCTAAGAACAGCTCAATCCATAGCTAGAATAGTATACTCAACTAAGAGTCGTAAAACTGATTTAAAAACAAAACTTTCATATGATAGTTTTGAAGATTCGAGTTTTCCACATACCGATATAAATTATCTTAAAACAGTTCTATCAAACTTAAATCCGAAAGATATAATTTCAGGAAAAGAAAAAACTTATCATTTAGCAGGATTACTGGAAAGAAGCAGATATCTTTTCAGTCCAGACTACAATTCTATGATTGATAGAATCCATCCAGGTATGGGTATAAGACGAATGAGATTAAGAGTTTATAATGGACAAGAAAAACTTTATGAGCTAGACTTCATACTAGGAAAAGAAGTAAAGCGAGATACAAGGATATCGAGCCATAGAATTGATCCGCCAGCACAATTAGAAATAAAAATATTGTTCACACCAAAGTGAAACTCCACACAACAAACTCATTTAAATAGAAATCGAAAATATCATTAGCTCCTATAACAACTTAACTTTCTAAGACGTAAGATAATTTTTATGTCAAGGAACTTGACAGAAAACTCCACACTTTAGTGTGGAGTAGTTCCTTGAGCATCATGCTTTTGATTTTAAACTATTTTGCCCTTGTGTGCTCTCTCTTCCGTTCTTTATCCCAATGCAAGACATTGGAGTATTCAAGAGAATAAAACAACAATATTTAAAACCCTATAAACCCCAAATCAAATATGACAGAAAAAACTCTTGTTTTAATCAAGCCGGACGGTGTAAAAAAAGGAATTATCGGAAAAATACTCACAAGATTTGAAGATACTGGACTGAAAATAATTGCCATGAAAATGATCCAAGCAGATAAAAAATTAGCTCAAAATCACTATCAGTTAGATGAAGAATGGGCAAAAAAGCTCTACGAAAGGGCAAAAAAGACCTATGAAGAACAAAAAAAGAAATTAGAATACAAAGACCATATGCATATGGGAAAAACAATCCAAGAAAGAAATATGACTTTTCTTACTGAAGGTCCAGTAATTGCATTAGTCTTGGAAGCTCCACACGCTATAGAACTAATAAGAAAAATGATAGGTCATACTGAACCAAGACAAGCCTTGCCAGGAACAATTCGTGGTGATTTTGCTTCCACAGAATCCTACTCCATATCCGACTCAAAATCAAGAAGTATTAGAAATCTTATTCACGCCTCAGATTCTGTAGAAAATGCATCTAGAGAAATTTCCTTATGGTTTTCTCCTAAAGAGCTTTATCCAAATTACAAAATTCTTCACGATTTTTTAATAGAATAAAAATAGAAGATAGATATTTTCATATATCAAGACAGTTCCTAATTTCCTATAATCATAATCAATAAGCAGAATAGTTCCTATACTTTTAATACCCCAATAATTCTAAAAACCTTTAAATAGAGCTTTCCTTGACCCCATAAGCCCCCATAGCTCAGCCTGGATTAGAGCGTTTCCTTGCGGAGGAAAAGGTCCGGAGTTCAAATCTTCGTGGGGGCGTTTTTTCGTTTTATCGACGGAAATCCATTTCGTGTTTTTCTCGCAAATTTAACCACTTTTTGACAAGATTTATGGATTTCATTAAGTTAAGGCACTCGGGGGGCTTTTAACCTAAGGTTAACATTAGCAAAGTATTTAAACCAGGATTTGTTCTAAGTTCTATGATAAATAATAATAGAAAAGATATACTAAACAAAGTCTATGAATTCGACAGGACAATAGCACGAGAAATTGAGAAGCTCAAAAAGCTGAATACAAAGAACTCCCTAAAAATTGTAGAATACTATGAGTCTTATCTTACTCCTAGCAACTTAGCAATGGCTACTAAGGTTAAATGGCTTACAAAAGCAGTTCCAATGGCTGTATGGTTTACTAAAGAATTTAATAAATGCACAAAAGAAGACATAGAAAAAATTGTTGAGGAAAAAATCAATAAAAATACTGATGTTAATCAAGAATCCAGAAAACAAATAAAAATAGCTTTAAAAAAATTATTCAGATTTGTTAAAAAATGTGAAGATGACGAATACCCTCCAGAAGTAAGCTGGATTAAAACTAAAAGAAGTGCTGGAAGAAAGCGTACTAATCCAGAAGACCTTTTAGATGACGATGATATTGAACTTATGGTTAAACAGGCAGATAATATTCGAGATAAGGCTTTTGTAATCACATTAGCAGAATCTGGCTGTCGTATTGGAGAAATTTTGACCTTGCAAATAAAATCTATTAATTTTGACGAGAGGGGAGCATTCTTTAATGTTGAAGGAAAGACCGGAGTAAGACGAGTAAGAACAATTAATGCAACTCCTTATTTGCATGATTGGTTGAATATGCATCCTAACAAAGACGATCTAGAATCACCATTGTGGGTTAATATCGGAACAACAAAAGGTATCTCTAAAAGATTTAATGATGGGGAGATTAAGAAAGGTGGAGATTACAATGACCATTGGAGTTACAATTTATCTTATGCTGCTGCAAGAAAAATGTTAGTTAATTTAGGAAGAAAAGCAAAAATAAAAAAGCCAATCAACCCGCATAATTTTCGACATTCAAGAGCAACGGCTTTAGGAGCTGGTGGATTAAATCAATCTATTATGAATGAAATAATGGGTTGGAAACAGGGAAGTGCAATGGCAGGAGTCTATATTCATTTATCTGGAAAACAAACTGATGATGCATTGCTCCCAGCAATATATGGAATGAAAGTACAGAAAGAGGAAAGAGGACAATCTCAAATGTTTCCAATAAAATGCATAAACTGCGGCGAATTAAATGCTCATAATGTCAAAAGATGCAAAAAATGCAATAATATTATTGGAGTTATAACTAAGTCGGATATTGAGCAAAATAAAGATGTAATTGAAATGTCAAAATATATTGGCAATGTTATCGCTCAGAAAGAAGATTTGAAAAAACAATTATATGAGGAAGTTAAGAAAGATATTATGAAAGATATCGAAGA
>JAGVWR010000007.1 GCA_018304205.1 Candidatus Pacearchaeota archaeon
TCCCAATGAGCAATAACTCCAGAAGGATAAGCAGCACTAACAAAACCAATAAGTGAAAGAATAACTATGGAAAATACTATGCCTAAAATCAACCTCTTCATGTATTTTTTGAGCAAAAGAACTTTATAAACATTATTGTGTACCCTATATGAAAAAATTGATTTAACGTTTCTTTGTCCAAATGAAAATTTTTACTTTTTTTGGTGTAAAATCGGCACTACTTATAGAAGTGCCTATTATTCTTTCATCAGTAAATATTTCATCAGAATCAGGAAAGTTTGTTAAAGGACACAGTTCATCAGGCGAGCAAACCTTCGCATCGAATCCTAACAAAGGATTTTTTACCCTTTGTGCAAGAAATTTCTTTACATCTTCTTCACTTTCGCTGGAGTTCTTTTCAAGAATTGACTCTCTCAAGGTAGAATTTTTCGCAATTTCATCAAGTAAGGGAGGAATAATTTTACTCATATTTTCTTGTTTAATTGTTCTATTACCATAAGTAATGACAATTAAAACGCTAATAACTATAAGCACGGCTATACTTGCTTCGACTATTCTTATCATCCCATTTTTATTTACCATACTTTAATTATCAAATCTGCAAACTCTATTTTACCATTGTCATCTCTAATTAATTCAACTCTTGTTTCTTCAGTAAAAACTTCAAAATTGTTAGGAATTTCCTTTTCCATTCTTACTTCTTTGTTAGATAGAAAGAAAACAATTGCAAAGTTAACTCTTCCAGGTAAATTAAATTCCTCTTTAAGAGCATTATAGTTTTCATAATAAGTTTTATTTATTTCACTTATTTTTTTCTCAGAAATTATGTTTCTCTTATTTGAACTCGCTAATATGTACTTTTTACCCTCATTTCCCTGAGCCTCTAAATTTTTTGCATTTTGACAACAATTATCATTTTCAGTTATAGTTTCAGAGAATTTGAGTTTTATAAAATCATTATTTTTTCTATCTACAAATATATTATTTCCAGCCACTCTAGAATCAAGTATTTCTCCATCTTCTCCTTCAGAAGCAACATTCTTAGAGGTATCAACGTCATCCGGATAATCTAATTGTATTGATTCATCAGAAACGCTAGAATCTATTTTTAATGAATAGAAGTCAACTGCTACTTCCGTTTTCTCTCTTATTTCATTTAGAAGGTAATCAACAGAAGTATCAACTAATCTTGAGCTATTCAAAGGATTAAAAAAATACAAAGCAAACATTATAAATCCTACAAATAATACAAAGGCAAGAATTACTTCGATGTGGGATGCGCCTTCTTTATTCATTTTAATTAAAAATAAGCACAATTTATATAGGTTATCATATTGAATTTTTATATCTATGAATGAACAAAAGTCTTTTATTGAGGAAATTAAAAATAAACCAGAGTTAAGAGGTCTCGATGATCAAATTGTTATATCATCAATTGAAGATTATAAGAAAAGACATAAGATAGATTTGCAGTCTCTTTCTCAAAAAGAGAAAAAGTTAGTCCTTAAAGAGATAAGAGCAGAACTAAGAAAATTAACAGGCCAGTATCAGGTAAGTCAGAAAAAACGTTTAGAATTTCTCGAGCAAAACAAAATCAGAGAACTTTTAGAAACACATTCCTCGACAGCAGAGAGAATTAATTTTTACCCCAAGTTAAAAGAGATTCTTTCAAGTTTAAATGTAAATTCTATTCTTGATCTTGCCTGTGGATTAAATCCAATTGCTTTATCATCAAAAGAATTCGTTTATTATGCAGCAGATATTCAAAAACAAGAATTAGAACTAATAAATAAATTTTTTGAGAAGAACAATATATTAGGAAAAGTCTTTGTTTATGATTTAAGAAAAATAGACTCAAGTCTACCCAAAGCAGACATATGCCTATTGTTTAAAGTTTTAGACATAATTGAAAAAAAAGGTCACAAGCTTGCCACGAAGATAATTGCTCTAGTGCCTTGCGAAAAAATACTCGTGAGTTTTCCTACAATGAAACTATCAGGAAAACCAATGTCTAATAAAAGAAGATTCTGGATTGAGAGGATGCTTAACGCCTCGAAATATAATTTTAAAGTAATCGAATCATCAAATGAAATCTTTTACCTTATAAATAAAACTTTAGCCAAGGAATAATCTGGCTCCTGAAGAAATTAAGAATGCCGCAATAGTCAGAATAAAAGAATGCTTTACTCCTGCTTTTACACTGCCTTCAGTCAATTTCCCTATAGTTAATCCAGCAAAAAATCCCTGAGTTAGAAGTAAAAATAAGAAAGGTCTTGATAATTCCTCAGGAGAATAAGTGCTTTGCGAAAGACTTGCCTGATCTATATTCGAAATATCTCCATTAAATAATCCCAAAGATCCAACCCCCTCTGTTAAAGGCAATATTTTAAACTCCATAACAAGCATTATTCCAATAAATATAAAGAATATGATATATCCCTGAACTATCAGATTTGAAATTGCCGCCCTTCTTTCTTTTTTCAGCTTCTCAACTTCAGAAATAGATTTAGCAACACTTTCTAAGATATAATCTATTTCTCCGCCAGCCTTTTCAGCTTCGCTAATCAGAGCAATCGCTCTACTTATTACTGGGCTGTTAACATCGTAAGAAAAGTTCTTCAGAGATTTTTCGACAGGAATGCCAAGCTGGATTTGATTTGCAAGTTTTTGTACATGTGGGCTTAAACCACCGTAATTTTTATTTTTCATATTTATTATACTCTTGCTTATAGGAGTTCCAGTAGCAACACTTTCAGCCAAGTTTCTCGAGAATTCAAGAAACATTTCGCTCATTTCTTGTTCTCTTTGATTATTTACAACTATACTAACAACAAAAGGAAGACAGATTACAACCATAGTAATTCCAACAAGAAATATAAACAAGTTCATGTCCTCTTCATTAAGAAAGAAGATAAAATCTATAGCTAAGAGTAGTATTCCCGCTATTATTCCAAACCAATGCATTCTTGATAATCTCATTTTTTCTCTTTAATATGAAGGTTGTTTAATATTTAAAAATCCAATGAATAATATATTGATTAAAGCAATTATCAATATAATTATCAAAGTCATTCCAGTGGTAGAATATCCTGCCTCAAATCCGGATATTCCAACCATAATCAAAAGAAGCATCAATATCATTGGTGCTGCAATTACAACGCTAATATAAATATCCATAAAAGTTTCAGCAACCTTAGTATATTTTTCTCTTTCTAGTCTATAATTTGTAAGTAATGTCTCGGCTCTCTTTTCGAAAAACTCCTTCAAGTTACCACCAGAGTTTATAGTTGTAGCAAGTCCAGAAAATAACTCTGAAAGTTTTGTGCTTGAAGTAGATTTAGCAACATTAGTAATAGAGGTAACTAAATCATACCCATATAAATTAATTTGGTTCAGAACTTTTCTTACTTCCCTTTTTAAGAAAGGGTATTCCCTGCCAAGTATAATGATCCTAAATATTTCGCTAGGTTCTATTCCGGATCCAGAAATAGCGCTCATGTGAATTACCGCAAATGGGAGCTCCTGATCTATCTTTTTTCCCAGAGTGCTTTTTTCGGTTGAAGGATAATAATACAAAGCAGCAAAAACAAGAACAGGACAAACTAAAGGTATCCAAAATACTTTCAGAAATCTTAAAAGATAGCTTCCATTATAAATTGTAACAAAAGGGAAAGCAAAACCAATATTGAAGAATAAAAAAAAGATCATAACGAAAAAGAAAACAAAAATAGAGATAAATGCAGTAAAAAACATCATTGCAACATACGTCTGGAAAAGAACATCTATATTTGCCTTGTTTACTTCAAGAGAAAGTGATTTAAACCATCCATCACTAATTAATTTTAGGGCTCTATCCAAAAAATATTTGTTTGATATTTTCAAGTAACCTCTCGCTCTTCGAAACTCGTGAAAGTCTTCAACATCTTCTTTCAGTTCCTTTTTCTTAAGTCTTCTTATAAGGTTTTCACTTATGCTTAGCTCATTAAGAAATTTATCTCTGTCTTTAACTTGCAATACAACGCTAACCCTAGATTCACTTCTTTGAAAACCTATTTGTTCTAAATTATCCTGTCTTTTTTCTACAGCCAATTTTTTCGCAACGGAAACTTCTTTAATAAGTTCAGGAATAGATTTGTTAATTAATCTGATACTCTCTCTTAAGGAAGAAATAGCACTCCTTATTAGTTTGTCCTCAGAAAGTGTTGCAAACTCAAGTCTTCGGCTATAAGTCGAAATTTCTCTTAAAATTTCTATCTCCGCGTCTATATTTTTTTTAAGCTCTTCAATCATAGTGTTCTATCTATCTCCATTTGAAAATGTATAATTTCTTTTTTAGCTTCATTTATGGCGTCCACGTCTTTTTTCTTAAGTGCGTCCTCAAGCTTAGCAGACGCATCTTTCATGCCAGTAAGAAGTTGTGCCAAAACGGCTATCCTCTCTTTTTCCATATTTCTAGTAGTAAAATCAGATTTAAATATGTTTACTGTTCATTCAATAATGCCGTACTTATTTACGACTTCTGCAGGATTTTTGTAATAGTCATTTATAACTTTTTGAATTTCATCAAAATCAAAAACCTTTTTTTTGTATAATTCATACAATAATTTTGCCCGAGTTATAAGTTCTTTCTGAAGAGATTCAACAGTCATTCCTCTCCTCATAGATATTTTCTCAAAAACCTTGCTCTGTTTCTTAAAGTAGAACAAATCCTTTTCAGCATTCCATATAAAAGGAGTATTAATCAAAGCAGTACCATCTTTGTTTACATTTACAATTTCAACTACTTCTCTTACTCTTCTAGTTTCATGCTTTTTCACAACAGCATGGCTAGCAACAGCTACACAATCTAAAGAGTTTACAAGGGTTGGAGATAAATTAATAGGGGGTGTCTGAAGTCTTCTAATTAAAGTGTCTACAGAATCTGCGTGCATTGTACTTAGTGAAGAGTGTCCAGAAGCCATACCTTGAAATAATACGAATGCTTCTTTTCCTCTAACTTCTCCAACAATTAAATAATCGGGATTTTGTCTGAAAGAACTTCTTAGTAAAGCGAAAAGATCAACCTCTCCAACTTTTCCCACCCCTATCGAGGTTCTGGCAACAGCAGGCAACCAGTTCTCTCTAGGCAAATTTATTTCTCTAGTATCCTCAATCGAAACGACTCTCGAACTTGGAGGAATAAAGAATGCGAGAGCATTAAGTAATGTAGTCTTTCCGGAAGCAGTTCCTCCAGCGATCAACAAGTTTGATTTATTCTCAAGAAGTATCCAGAAATAAGCAAGCATTTCAGGGCTAAGTGTTCCAAGTGCAATCAATTGGGTAGGAGTCCATGGAACCTTCGTAAACTTTCTCACAGTAAATGTTGGTCCTCTTGAAGTTACATCTTTGGTATAAGTCGCGTTAACTCTGCTTCCATCAGGCAAAGTACCATCCAATAAGGGTTGTGCGTAAGAAACATACCTTCCAGATCTTTGGGCTAATTTTTCAACGAAACTAGCCAATTTTTCTATATTTTTGTAAGACAAATTGGTTCTAAGGTTTCTATACACTCTATGAATTACGTATACTGGAGTGTCTATTCCATTACATTCTATATCTTCAATAAAATAATCCCTCAGCATAGGATCAACTTCATTCATTCCTATAAAGTCTCTAAAAAGATAATAAAATATTTTTTGATATGTTTCAGGACCCATTTTAATATTTAGTTCATCAATTAATAATCTAGCCGTTCTATCAATATAATTTGAAGTAGCTTCAAGTGTTTTTTCTACAGCAACGTTAACATTGATAAGTTCAAGCATAGCTTCCTCAATTCTATCAAGAACATCTTTTTCGCTCTCATTAAGTATGGGTTCTTCTACATCATATACCAGTTCACTCATTTTATCATCCCAAAATATATGGGCAGAAGCATAAGGAGGAATAAGCATATATCTAACATCAATTTTCTTTTTATCTTCTAATCTCGGCAAAGCCGGTACAGCAGGATTAAGGTTAATAGTTATCACCATTTTTCAATAATAATATTTCTAGCAAGATTGTTTATTTAAAATTATCTGCTGGAGGATTCTTCAATACTTATGACTAAAGGTTCGCCATCCCCGTTTAGATTGCCCAAATTTGTTATCGAGAATTCATATGGCGTCGCAGCTTGTGCAAAAGACCGGTCCATATCTAATGGCCGATTTTCATTGTAAGTTAAATTAAAGAGCCCAGTATAATTTAAAACCAATTCTACGGAATAATCTTTTTGCTCTTTTTGTGATGTAACTTTAACATTTCCTATATCTATAGGAACATCAACTTCAGAGTAAGGTTCTTTCAAATCTCTCAGTAAGAATACTATCTTGTCTTCTCTGCCATCAACAATTAGTTCTCCTCTTCGCATATTAAATTCTATTTTTCTCACATTTCCTGGAGCACTTAAAACAGATTTAATCCTGCTATCAAAATCATTCAATGAATTTATGGTCTGCTCGACGGCCAATTTATCTTTTGTTTGACTTACCTTTGGAGTTATAAACGCAAGAACTAAAGCGATTAGTGCAAGGCCTATCAAAGTATACAAAACTGTTTCTACCCAAACTTGTCCTTTTTTATTAATCATTGTTCACCCAAATTTATCAATGCAGAATTACAAACTCTTAGATCTATTTCGTCAGATAATTCACAAATTCTTCCATTTTTTAGAACAGGATATATCTCAATTTTGTCATATTTTGCAGAAGAGTTGTATGCATAAGTTCTTACCTCTCCAGACTTTGGAATTTTTAAATTTCCAAGCGATGCGCAATTAGATCCAAACATCTTTATGTTTTCTATCTTACATCCTTCTTCTACATTATCTCTTACTTCAAATCTTGCGGATTCCCCGCCCTTTATTATGAATACTAAATTAAATCCTACAATGATAGAATCATTCAAAGAAGATGCTCTAACAGAAGCACCATTTAAATGTTGTTCTCCAATTTCCTGATAGCAATTGTATCGATATTCTTCATCTCCAAATTCAAGAACTTCCTGAAATTTAAAGTGGTTTTGAAAAGTAACACATTCGGTTCCCTTATCTAACCTTTCTCTAGTAAAAGGAATAACTACTCCAGCTATTATAGCCGCAGCAGCTATTGTCATCAACAAGAGCAGAACTGTTGCAATTATTTGCGAAAGCCCCTTTTTATTAATCATTTTAAATCACTACTATTTCTTTTCCGTAAGTATCCGAACAAGTGTAAGGAGTTCTATATTCTCCAGTCTCTCCTAGTACAATCGGAACAACTATAATACTATCTCCCTTTGAAACAGAAACAGAACTTACCTTTCCAGTTTCTCCAACATCTATAGAACTAGTAAAAGTTCCCGCATCTATGATAGATCCAGATCCCTTTGTCTTTACATTTATACCATAAAGAGGAACATTTCCTCTATTTATTATGTCAATATCTCCGCTTTCAAAAGCTTCCGCATCAAAAGAAACCCGTTCGCATGCGTTTTCAACAGGTTCATTGAATTTCTTTGTTTTTTCTCCTATAAAGTTTTTAGCCCACAAGAAGATTATCATGGCAATAATTAATGTAATAACTATAAGTAGAACTGTTGCAATTATTGGACTTAACCCCTTTTTCCCCCTCTTAATCATTCTCTTTATAAAAGATTATTCTTTAAAAACTTATCTGGATTATCAACTCGTCTGAATGTGATTTTTAGTGAGATACTCATAGGCAGAGTAGGCAGCAGTGCATCCCTCTGCAACGCCTGTTATAGCCTGTTTGAATGGTTTGTCTGCTACATCTCCTGCAGCAAAAACTCCAGGAACATTAGTTTCAGAAGTTTTATGGTCTATAATTATCTCTCCTTTTTGATTTAGGCTCACTCCAATATGTTTAGCAAGATCGCTTAGAGCTATGTGTCCAATAGCAATAAATAAACCGTCTAAATGCAATTCTTTTTTTCCCTGATATTCCTTATCAAGTATAACTGATTTTAATTTTGTATCTCCCCTTATTTCAACAACATTTGTTTTACTAATAATTTCAATATTTTTTTTAGCTTCAACCCTTTGCATATTTATAGGTTCAGGGCGTATTTTTTCACCCCGATATATGATATAAACTTTTTTTACATGTTCAGCGAGCACAAGTGCGTCTTTTGCTGCGCTATCGCTTCCTCCGACAAGCCCTACGATTTTATTTTTGTATAAGGGAGAATCGCAAAGCGCACAAAAAGCAACACCCTTATTTTCAAATTCCTTTGCTCCAGGTACTTCAAGTTTTTTCCATTTAGTTCCTGTCGCAAATAAAATTGTTTTTCCAGTATATTCATTTCTTTTGGTTTTTACTAAAAACAACTTTTCTTTTTTTTCTATTTTTTCGGCCTTTTCACCTTTTATTTTTACTAAGTCATAACTTTCGGCATGCTTTCTTAAATTTTCTGACAATTCAGTTCCGGTTAACCGAATAAATCCTGGATAGTTTTCAACAACATCAGTAGTAGTTATAACTCCTCCAATTGGCAATTCAGATCCGTGGCTTGCTCCGAGTATAAGCGATTTTAAGCCAAGTCTAGCCGAATACATCCCAGCAGCCAGCCCGGCAACTCCCGCCCCGATTATTATAAAATCATACTCTTCTTTCATCTATTTGAAAATAAAAAAGATTATATAAATACTATTATCACTTAAACAATGGATCACGAATTAAAAATTTATCTTGAAAAATACAATATTAACTTTATAGAACATAAACATCTCGCAGTTTTCACAGTTGAGGAGTCTAAAAAAATAAAACTCAATTATACAGGAGCGCATACAAAAAGTTTATTTTTAAAAGACGAAAACAGTAAATTCTACCTTATCTGTATGGCAGGAGAAAAAAGGCTCAACATAAAATTTCTAAAGAGCTATCTAAATGTAAAAGATTTACAATTCGCCTCTTCGGATGAATTAAAAAGAGTGTTAAATATTACTCCAGGATCAGTTTCTATATTTTGTTTAATTAATACTACAAAAAGAGTTCATTTAATAATAGATAAACAAATTTGGAATGAAAAAACAGTTGGTTTTCACCCCAATGTAAACACCGCAACTTTAGAAATCTCACATAAAAATTTAGAAAAATTTTATAATTCATTAAAAGAAAGAAATTATAGATTTTAATTAAAAATGGATAAAAAAATTTCTTTCCTATTAGCTATTTTAATTACCTTTTTAATTGCAAATAATTACTATTTATTTTCATCTTTTACAATTCAAAACGATAGAGAAACAGTAGTCATTTCAAGAGTAATAGATGGAGATACACTTGATTTGAAAGATGGAAGGAAAATTAGATTACTTAATATTAATTCTCCTGAGAAAAACACGTTTGGATATAGTTTGTCATATGAATTTCTAAAAAAGTACGAAAATAAAAGTGTGGAAATAAATATCATAGACACGGACAAATATGATAGGTATTTAGCAAGAATATATTCGAAAGAAGATTATCTCAATCTTGAGCTAGTTAGTCTTGGATTTGCATCTAAATTTTTAGTTCAGGATCAAGAACTAAAGGATTTCAGTAAAGCAGAACAAAAAGCTATAGAAAATTCAAAAGGAATATGGGAAAAATCAGATTTTTTCAAGTGTTTATCATCAGAAGTTTTTCCAGAAGAGGAATATCTAGTTCTCTCAAACTCTTGTCTAGAAGATATAGAATTAAATGATTGGAGATTGAAAGACGAAAGCACAAAGTTTTACAAATTTAAATCACTAAATATCCCAAGAAACAAAAAAATTACGCTTTATTCTTTATCAGGCAAAGATAGCTCTTCATCATTGTTTTGGAATTCAGAGTCAAATATCTGGAACAACGATAGAGATTCCTTATATCTCTTTGATAACGAAGGCCGAATTGCTTCTTATTTCACTTATGGGTACTAATTGAAATAATATCTTGTATAAGCCAGAGACATATGTCATGGGGTGACCGAAAATTAGTTCTGCTCTGGCTTTTCACTTTCTTTGATGAAGAAAGAAGAAATAAGAAAAGAAT
>JAGVWR010000008.1 GCA_018304205.1 Candidatus Pacearchaeota archaeon
ACTACTTTTTCAGGAACTCTTTCCCCTTTCTTTACAACAGTCGCTCCTTGTTTAATTGCAATTTTTCCATTTTCAACTGCCACCTTTAATCCAACGCTAGACAATTCGGAAATTGCAGGGCCAGGAATCATATTTGTAGGTCCAGGTTCTATAGATATATCCTCAGGAGCAATATCCCCCATCTTGGCTTTTGCAGGACTTAAATTATCAGAAAGAAGAGATGATAATTCAAATGCGTCCAAGTTAGAAAAGAATAAAGCAACGTCTGCAACAATCTTTTCTTTTAAGTGTTGCAAAGCGCCTTTCTCTACCATTCCAAATGCCCTCAACACAAGGGATTTTTTAGCAACCTTAATTATAGCTTTTCCTCTTAATTTTTTCTTAATTTCATGAAATTGACTTCCCGGAAGATTTTTTGTAGAAGCAACCAAGATCGTTTGACTATTTCTAATATCATTAGCGAGATCTTCAACTACTTTTTTCTTATATTCTGGAACTTTATTCTTTTCGTTTGTTTTCGTTTCGACTTTGGTCATTTATTTTATCTCCACCTTGATAGGTTTACTCATCGTAAGTTTTATCATTGCAGATCGAATATTATCTTTTTTTGTAGGCAAAGAATTAACAACCGCATTATAAACCGCAAGTATATTTTCAGTTATTTGTTCATCGCTCATACTCTCTTTTGCAATAACAACTTTAATACTAGGTTCTTTCGCTCTAACTTTAACAGATCTTTCAATCTTAAGTAAAGCAGCTTTTATTGCATCAGCATCTTCTTTTACGACTATTCCCAATTGTGGTGAAGGCATTTTTCCAGTAGGTCCAAGTACTTTTCCAAATGTCGAAGCAACCTTTGGCATTAATGAAGCAACAGAAATGAAGAAGTCGTAGCTCTTTACCAAGTTTTTAAGTACTTTTTTATCTTTAAATTTAGCAAAATCAGGTTCTGTAATAGTGTGGATTATATCATTTCTTTTAGTTAAGAACGCAGCAACTTTCTTATCTTTTATTTTATGAGGAATACTCGCTACAACGTTAATGCTTTCCTTTCTCAAATCTATTCCTTTTAAATTTACAATCAAGTCTACCGACTGATCAAACTTCTTCTTCTCAAGTTTTCTTAATTCTGCGATTGCTTGTTTCAATTCCATTTTATTCCTTTGAGTTTTAAACTCATTTTGTTTCTAGTTAGTCCTTTGGACTCCTAGAACCTTTTCTAAAGGTTGTAGTCTCCTACATTATGCCCTAAACCCATAGAATATATGGCTAAGAGATGTAGTTTTAATGACTTTATTCAAACAAGAAATCTGTTTTTAAACCTTTTGATTAACCAAAAAATTCAATAATATCAGAGATTACAAATCCTATAAAACCAATTATTAATATTCCGATAGCAGATACTTTCGCCACAAGTTTAAACTCTTCTCCAGAAGGTTTTTTTAATACGTGCCAAACTCTTTTACTTTGCGAGACAAATAATTTTATCCTTCTGGGAAAGCTTGTTTTAACTTCTTCCATATTTTTCTATATTTTGCGTGTTTTTAAAATTATTCTTTCTGCTTTTTTTTATAAAAGAAATCAATTATCTTACCCAATGTATTTTTTGCATAATTTCTTAGATTATATAACCCAACTTCAGACTGAATCCTGCCTATGTTTGTTCTTGCATTATGGGGCGTTTCGCTCCAATTATAGTTTGACTGTATTACAGCAAGTTCAGTTTCAGTAAAGGTTTCTTCATGTACTTCACCACCTTGCTTTAATCCAACTTTCACAAAGTAATTCCCCCTAGCATCAGCAGGTCTTATTGGATCTATTTTTATAGAATGTAGTTTTCCCTTATTTAATCTAGGAATAAATTTTTCCTTAACATGTTGTTCTAAACTCATATCTCTTTCTAAAATCTTACCTTTAAAAATTTAATTGAAAAATGAAACTACCTCTTGATAATTTTTCCAGTAACATAAAGAGAATCATGATATATAAATCTTGGAAATATAAGTACGTTAGCCAACATTTCATAAGGAACAACATCTCTCGCTAAGCGATAAGGTTTAGGCAGATCTATTATATCATATTCATCAACAAGCAATCCCTCTATTTTATCAATCTTTAAGTTTACAAAACGTATATATTTTTTACCTATTTCTGTTTCAACACTATTGAAGAATTTTTTAGGTTGAATTCTTATAAAATAACTGTCTACATCAATTTTTATTCTTTCAGTTTTGTATATAATACCATAATCTTTTTTTTCTATATTAATTTCAAAAGCTCCTTTTTCTGTTTTCCTCATGTTTTTAGGAAAACCTTCTGGAGAATTAGATATTTCTTTAAGTAAATGTTTAAGGAGAGATTTACCCTTATTTTTTTGAGAACTTTTTATTCTTCTAATTATTTGCTCTTTTTCACTTTCTGTAAAAGGGCGCTTCATCTCAAAAATTTCCACGTTTCCTACATAAACTTTTTTTTCAGGGAAATACAAGATATCGATATGTTGCAACGGAGTAAAACTTAAATCATCCTCCTCAACAATCCCCTTGTAAAGTTGTTCTCTGTTCATTCTTCAAGAAAATCAATTCCCAATTCCTGCTCAAGTTGATCTTTTTGTTTTTGATTTAACTGAATTGAACTACCCATTATTTGAGAACTCTTTACGCCTGTAACTATAAGAAGCACTTTGATTGATTTGTCCATATCTGCGGAAATTTGTGCTCCAGAAATTATTTTAGCGTCTGGAGAAACCTTTGTTCCAATAATCTCCATTACCTTCTTATATTCATCAAGAGACATATCATTTCCACCGATTATATTGACTAAAACCCCAGTAGCATTGGAAATGTCAACATCAAGTAATGGATTATGTATTGCCTTTTCAACTGCTTCTTTAGCTCTATTTTGACTGTCTGCTTCACCAATCCCTATTAACGAAACTCCCCCATTTTGCATGACCGCCTTTACATCTGCGAAATCTAAATTAACGAGTCCAGCCTTAGTTATAAGTTCAGTAATTCCTTTAACAGAGTTGGTTAGAATTTCATCAGCAACTTTGAAAGCAGTATGTATAGGTAATTCAGGAGCAATTTCTAAAAGTTTATCGTTAGGAATTACAATCAAAGTGTCTACAATGCTCGCCATTTTTTCTAAACCATATTGAGCATTTTCAATTCTCTTTCTTCCTTCAACTGTGAATGGCAATGTAACAATGCCTATTGTTAAAGCGCCAGATTTTTTCGCAAGTTCAGCCACAACAGGTGCTGCACCAGTTCCAGTTCCTCCTCCAAGTCCGCACGTTATAAAAACCAAATCACTATTTGAAGTTTTTTTCCTTATTTCTTGTTCAGATTCTTTTGCTGCCTGTTCTCCTATTTTGGGATTGCTTCCAGCACCCAGGCCATGAGTCAATTCTCTTCCTATTAATATTTTAGAATCAACATTAGTGTAAAGAAGATCTTGAGCATCAGTATTAATGGCAACAATTTCACATCCCTTTATTCCTATTTCTTTCATTCTAGATACAGAATTACCTCCGCCACCCCCGCACCCAATTACTTTTACTCTTGCAGATTGATTTTGCAGTAAACTTTCCAGTTCCTTATCAATATCGCTGGTTGACTCGAAACTCTCTTTTTCAATGAATATTTCAGCCATTACAAAATCAAAGTTAAATTCGTTTATAAGGATTGTTATAGTCCTAAATTAGATTTAGTTAGAATTGCCTTTTTCCTTTTTTTCAGGCTGCTTTTCCTCTTCTTTTTCTTCAAAAGAAAGTTCCTTTCCTATCAAATCTTTAAACTTCATACTAAAAGATTTAACAATTTGCTCAAGAATTTTAGGACCTTTAACTACAAGGGTATCTTTAATTTCATATTCAGGAATAAATCTAAAAGCTACCTCAAATAAAGCGTCTGCCTTGATCTTTTCATCATTAACCTTTTTAATAATTTTAAAATTATATTTTAATGTTTTTCCAGATAAAGGATTATTAAAGTCAGTTATAACTCTTGCTCCAGATACCGTAATTATTTTAACTACAGTGTTGTCTAAAGCAAGCAACATTCCTGCTCTAGGAGTCACATTTTTTTCTGTGAAAACTTTCATAGGAATAGTCTTTAAAAAATCTCTTCTTCTTTCACCAAAACCTTCTTTTGGCTTAACTTCAATTTCATATTCTTTCCCTATCTCCTTTCCTTCAAGGCCTTTGTCAAGTCCAGACACAACCATTCCTTCTCCAACAGCAAGAATCATTTTTTTAGGTTCTGTTTTTGGGCTTATTTTTGCTAAATCTTCTTTTCTGTTAGAATCAAAAATATTTCCATTCGTATAACCAGTAAATTCAAGTTCAATAAAGTCTTTCTTTTTTACTAAATCCTTACTTGTCTTTTCTTCACTTTTGTTCTGCATAAGTTCTGGAGAATTTGTGACTTTTTAAAATTATGTTCGGGCAATCATTAACTAAAGAAACCGCCCAAGAAAAGATGTAGTTCAGGGAAACAACGGAATACTTTGCTATTAAATTATTAAATAAAGTAACTTCTAGGTAGTAACAAATAGAAAGATTTAAATACTATTTATTTTAAAGAAATTTATGACGCAAAATACAAGAAGCGGAGGCAGTGGCTGTTTGCCATTTATATTAGGTGTGATGATAGGTGGTACTTGTCTATTTCCAAGAGGATGCAATTACCATCCACCAGAAATTAAAGAGATAGATAGTTCTTCCTTAGAAGTAAGGGAAACTCCATCAAGAGTTAGAGTTTATACAAAACAACCTGATGGAAAGTATATTCTTAAACAAGAAGTTGAAAAAGAAAAATAGTCCACACACCAAATAGACAAAGAGAAAATTATAGAAACCATTAATTTCTAACATTCTTCCAAGAAAACATTTATAAATCGTCTTTAAGATAACTCATTATGGTTTTGAAAATAATTGATGCAACGCAGATAAAAACCGGTACAGTATTCATGGTGGACGGAGTTGCTTGTAATGCAAAATCCAACGATATTAGTAAAACAGGAAAACATGGTGCTTCTAAATGTAGAATTGAAGCAATAGAAATATTTTCAGGAAAAAAGAAGATTATAGCGGTTCCTGGACATGAAAGATTTGATGTCCCTCTAATCGAGAAGCATAAGGGTCAAGTGTTAAGTGTTTCAGAAGACAGAGCATCCATAATGGACCTTGAAAGTTATGAAACAATTGATGTTGTATTTGTAGAAGAAGTTAAAGATCAATTGGCACCAGACAAACAAGTAGAATATTGGGACGTTGAAGGTAAAAAAGCAATAATGAGGGTATTATCATGAATTTATTAAAGGGTTGCCGGACTCCCAGAACCTGCTGGAGGTTGTAGATGGCCACAAAAATCCCAGTAGCACAAAGAAGAATGTTTGCAAACGTATTTGTATGCAAGGATTGTAGCCACAAAACTAGAACCCAGGCCGTTAGAATTTTAGCAGGAAAAGTGCGTTGCAGAAAATGTGGTGGAAGAGCCTTCCGACCTATAAGGAAGAAATAAATAGGCTCATAATTTAATAAAAAGATGACGAACGTTTTTATTATTTATGATTTGACATTTTTAATTTTGTTTACTTTATTTGTAATTTTATTTCTTTACCGGAGAAGAAAAAATCTTCAAAGACAAGGGTTATTATACCTTTATAGAACAAAAATAGGAATAAAATTTATAGACTTATTTACAAAAAAATATTCTAAAATTCTTAAGTCTCTGGAATATATTGTTGTTTTTTCTGGCTATATTTTAATGATCTCAGTAGTTTGGCTTTTAGCTAAAGTAGCCTGGTTTTATTTGACTTCTCCTGTAGTTGCTAAAGCGTTAAAAGTTCCAGTCTTAATCCCTCTAATTCCATATCTCCCGGACATATTTAAAATAGATTTTCTCCCCTCGTTTAATTTTACTTATTGGATCATCATAATAGCTTTAATAGCTATTCCACACGAATTTGCTCATGGAATATTTGCAAGACTGCATAAAGTTAAAATTCATTCAACAGGCTTCGGTTTCTTAGGGCCATTTCTAGCAGCATTTGTAGAGCAGGACGATAAACAAATGTCAAAAATAAAGAAATTTCCGCAATTATCTATTTTGGCAGCAGGAACCTTTGCTAACGTTCTTACAACAATAGTTTTTGGAATTATTTTCTGGCTCTTCTTCATTTCATTTTTCGTTCCCGCAGGAGTTAATTTTAATGCATACGCAACCTCCGCAGTAAATATTTCTTCAATTGACGAAGTGAATGGAATATCAATAACAGACGTAAGTCAGATTCCTCTACTTCTAAATGGAACATACTCAGAAATAATAATAGACGAAACACTTTATTTTGCTAATTCAGAAGCTCTTAAAACAGCGATTGAAAAAAGGATATATGGAGTGCAAGTTTTTGATAATTCTCCGGCATATCAAAGTAAATTGGAAGGAGCAATTACTGAAATAAATGGAGAGAAGATAACCTCTTATGAAAAATTAAATGAAACAATTCAAAAACATAGTCCTGGAGATAAAGTAACAATAAAAACATTCTATCAAGAATCTGTGAGAGAAAATGAAATAGAAGAAAGAAATTACAATATCACTCTAGGAGAAAGAGATGGAAGAACTTTCTTAGGCATAGGAAAAATTCCTCCCCAAACTTCTGGTTTAATGGGCTTATTTTATAACCTAATCTCAAATATAAAAGATCCATTCATATTTTATGAATCAAAATTAGGTTCTTTTGGTTGGTTCATTTATTACTTTTTATGGTGGACCGTATTAATTTGTGTTTCAGTAGCAATGGTCAACATGCTTCCGGTAGGAATTTTTGACGGTGGCAGATTCTTCTACTTGACAGTTTGGGGTTTAACTGGAAGTGAAAAAATAGGAAAGAAAGCATTTGCCGCTTCAACATGGATAATATTACTAATGATCTTAGCTATGATGATTAAGTGGGCCCTAATATTTACCTAATTAATGTATTCCAAACCTTGTTTTGTAAATACAACAAGTCTTATTCCAACAGGAACAGAAAGCAGCGCAGAAATTAAAGCCATATGTTCTTTTCCAGTTCCGGATGCAATAGACAAAGAAACCTCAAATTCCTTACTTAATCTCTGTTTTAGTTTATCCATAATTTCACTTTTTAATTCAAGCAAAGATTTTTCAGAATTTACTTCAATAATTTCACACTTCTGATTCTTTGGAAAATCCTCTGCCTTCTTATTTTTCACCAAGAATATCTTATTAGATTCAATTCTGTTAATCAAAGCAGTTATCTGCCCCCAATTTTCCTTATCTTCACCTACAAAAGCAACGAACTCCATTTTGCTTAAAAATAAGATAGCTTTATAATTATTATTGTTCTTTAATTTTCATGACAAGAGATATACCCTTAGGGGAAATAACACTAAGAAAATACGAGAAACCCTATGATTCATCTAAAAGAGAACTAATAAGAAAAATTTGCTTATCCTTGGGTTTACTTCAACCAGGAGATTCAAGAGACATTATAGTAGACATATTGCAGATTCTTGAAAATTCAAGAAAAGAAAAATCATGGCTTTCCTCTTTTGATATAAGAGATAAAGTCGGAGAATTAAGAAAAGAAAATTCATTAGAAGCAAAAGGTCTTGCAGAGTCCAACATAAGAAGACAGTTAAAAAGGTTGAGAGATGCGATGCTAGTTGATAAACAGGAAAATCAATATAGAATGTCGGAATTTGCTCCTCTTTCAGAATTATTTGAAACAAAAATAGAAAGATTCATTGTTCCTCAAACAATTGATAGAATCAAAGAATATTTAGCACATTTAGATAAGGTGTAAAATATTATATAAAAATGGTCCAGGCAAAAATTTATAAATACATTTTTTTAAGTATATGTGTCTACTTCTTAGATTTAAGGGGTAGCGGAGCATAAAATAGATGTTATTTATAATAAAAGTCACAACAAACAAAGAAGAAAGAGCTTTAGAAATGATTTCAGACAGAGCTACTAAGAAAAATATAAATATTTTTTCCATTGCAAAACCTCACGGTCTTAAAGGGTATATTATTCTTGAAGCTGCTGACAGAGAAAGCGCTGAAGAAGCTGCTTTCAATTTACCCTACGTAAAGGGAATAATCGGAAAAACCATAACTTATGTAGAAATTCAGCAAATGTTAGAACCAAAAGTTGAAGCAGTCAATATTGCGCTAGGAGATATAGTTGAAATGATAGGGCAAACATTTAAAGGAGAGAAAGCAAAGGTTACAAGAATTGACAAACAGAAAGGAGAAGTTGTTGTTTCCCTTCTCGGAGCATCAGTTCCTATTCCAGTTACAGTCAAGATAGATAACGTAAAGGTTATAAGGCGTGAAAAGTCAGATGATGAAGATGAAGATAAAGATGAAAATTCAACTAAAGAAAAGGATTCAGAAGAAGACGATTTATTAATATGAAAGTAAAATTAATTGTAGACGGAGGAGGCATGAAGCCAGGTCCAGCAGTCGCTCAGCAGTTAGGACCTATGGGAATAAATCTTGGAAAAGTTATATCTGACGTTAATGCGGCAACTTCAAGTTTTAAGGGAGTAAAAGTTCCAGTTGAATTAGATGTTGATCCAAAAACAAAAACATACACTATTGCAGTATTTTCTCCTCCAGTTGCCGAATTAATAAAGAAAGAGATCGGATTAGAAAAGGGATCTGGAGAGCCGCACAAAATAAAGATGGGAAATATAGCCATAGAAACACTTATAGGAATTGCAAAACAAAAAATGCCGAATCTTCTTGCAAAAAATCTTAAATCAGCAGTTAAATTAATTGTAGGATCTTGTGTATCTTTAGGAATTCTAATTGAAAACAAAGAAGCAAAAGAAATAGAAAAAGATATTGATGCAGGCGTTTTCGATAAAGAAATTAAGACAGAGAAAACTTCTGTAAGCGAAGAGAAAAAGAAGAATCTCGCAGAATATTATACTCAAGTTAAATCCAAACAAGAACAACAGAAGAAAGCTGAAGAAGAAGCTAAAGCTGCTGAAGATGCTGCTAAGGAAGCTGCTAAAGTCGTTGCAGGAGCTGCAGGTGCGGCTCC
>JAGVWR010000009.1 GCA_018304205.1 Candidatus Pacearchaeota archaeon
CCTGAAGGAATTGAAATATTAGCTGGTAAAAAAGGCGATAAATTAGAACTTTAAATTCTCTAAGCTCTTCTCATAAATTATATAGTTTTCCACTAAATATTCCTGAATCAAAAAGCTTTATAAAGCAATTTTTCCAGATAAACTAATCACAAAATGAAAAGGTCATCAAGACGTTGGAAGAAAAAAGGGCAAATGCGTTGGAAATGGCAGCGCAAACGCCTAAAGAAAGAAAAAAGAAAGAGAAGATTACATAGAGCAAGGTCTGCTTAAAATGCAAGCTAATTACCCTCAATCAACAGGCAGTTTAACAATAACTCCTTATCAGTTTCCAAGCCCACAAAGCCAAGGAGATTCTTATTCAAAACAACTTATTGACCCTGGAAAACAAGCTCTAAGATACATAAGGAACATGATGGACTCTCTCGCAGAAAGGGTCTCAGATGCCTACGAATCTGTAAGAAGAAAAACACGAGAAAAAATATCAGATAGACCTATTTTAGCTTCTGCTGTTCAATCAAGATATTTAGAAAATACTCCAAACAGAGTCCATTGAAATAAAAACAATTCATTAATCTTTGAATCATAAAATTTAAATACCTATTACTTCATTGAACTAAATGGATGTATTCGGTGATTCTTTTCCTTCAGATATGACTTTAGATGCTAGGATATATTTACTTAGAGAACTTGGTGGAAAATATTTTGCAGAACATAATTTTTTTGGCCCCACAATTGATTTGCGCACTGCGAAAAGGATGAGGGATGATAAATTGCGAATCAGACGTGAAACCCAAATGTCTCTTCCAGGTTATAATCCTTATTATGGTTTAACCGAAGACGGAAGAAAAAGATTTGATGAGTTATGTGCACAAAGAAGGCAATAAGAATTACTCATTCTTAGCACAATAATGTGAGTCAAATCTCTTGTACAGAGCTTAAATATACCTCACTTCTTATTTGCAGGTCCTGCTGGAACAGGAAAGTCTACTTTAGCATTGATTACAGTCAAAACTTTATTCGCAGATACTTGGAAAGAAAATTATCTTGAATTAAACGCCAGCGATGAAAGAGGAATAGATGTTGTAAGACAAAAAGTAAAAGACTTTGCAAGAACAAAAGCCTTGGGGAGCGTTCCCTTCAAAGTTATATTCCTAGATGAAGCAGACGCTCTTACAAAAGAAGCACAACAGGCGTTAAGAAGAACTATGGAAAATTACTCCAATACTTGCAGATTTATCTTATCATGTAATTATTCGTCTAGAATCATTGATCCCATACAATCAAGATGTGTAATCTTTAGATTTAGATTACTTGAAAAGAAAGATATTGCTACTGTTGCACTACGAATTGCAGAAAAAGAAAATCTTAAGATAGCTGAAAGTGCATTCGAAACATTGTATGAAACTTCAGAAGGAGACTGTAGAAGAGCCATAAATCTTCTTCAGGCAACATCCTCCATTTCTCCAGATGTGACTTCAGAAATGCTTACCATGATAACTTCTGCAGCAAAACCTTCAGATATTAAAATTGTCTTAGATTACGCTCTAACAGGAGATTTTATTCAGTCAAGAGATAAACTTCTAGATGTAATGCTAAGAGAATCTGTTTCTGGAACAGATATAATAAAAGCGATTCAAAAAGAAATTTGGAACTTACAAATTGAACCAGAAACGAAGGTGAGATTAACTGAAAAAACAGGCGAAGTAGAATTTAGAATGATAGAAGGTTCTGATGAATTCGTTCAGCTTCAGTCTTTATTGGCTTCTTTTGTTTTGGCTGGACAGGGTAAACCTGTATAACATGGGCATTCAAATTGAATTCAATCCAGATCTCGCATTAAGAAAATTTGGAACTATTGGGAGACTAGAGGAAGAATGTATTCCAGAAAAACTAGATGAAGGAAAAACTTACAAGTTTCTCAAAGAAGGACAAAGAAATTATTGGCTAAATGGAGAAATACCTCTTTTAGAAACCTCTGGAAATCAACAATTAAGTAGACCTATTGCAAGTATTTACATTATCGAAGCGACACATTTTGTTAAAGATAATAAAATCTTTACAAGAGGAAAATATAAAATTAAAGAAATATTTAATGTTTACAATAGCAAAATAAATTTTGAAAGTTATAAAAGAATATGACCCTAAATCATGAAAGTTTAGTTGAAAAATATCGTCCAAAAAGATTTAGTGAAATATTCGGACAAGACCTTGCGATTTCTCAACTAAAAACGTTCATTGAAGAGTTTCCAAAAAGAAAAGCTCTTGTTCTCCATGGCCCTGCAGGGACAGGAAAAACTTCCATTGTACTTGCAGCAGCAAAAGAATATAATCTAGAAATCCTCGAACTAAATTCTTCAGATCTAAGAAATAGAGCGCAATTAGAAGAAAGACTTAAACCTGCAACAGAACAGCAATCTTTGTTTAAAAAAGGTAAAATAATACTCATGGACGAAGTAGATGGCGTTACCGGAACAGATATTGGAGGAATTCCAGAACTAGTAAAACTCATTGGATCTACAAGATATCCTATAATAATGACCTGTAATGACGTCTGGCAAAGCAAATTATCTCCAGTAAGAGCCAAATCCAAAGTAGTTGAATTAAAACCTCTTCCAATAATAAAAATAAGCCAAATTCTTCAATTAATTTCAGAAAAAGAAGGATTGAAAGAGAACCCTTATTTTCTTAATCAAATTGCAATAAAATCGCAAGGAGATTTAAGAGCCGCTCTAAATGATTTACAATCTTATTCAGGATCAGAGTCAATAGTAGATGTAAATGAGAAAAGAGACGTGGAAGAAAGTATATTCAATATACTAAGGAGAATATTCAAGGAGAGAGAACCTTTTCTCGATTTATTTGACACTACTTCTTTATCAATAGATGAAATATTTCTCTGGATAGAAGAAAACGTGCCTAAAGAGTATAAAGGAGAAACATTAGCAAGAGCATATCATGCACTAGGAAAAGCTGATGTCTTTAGAGGAAGAATATACAGAAATCAATCATGGAGATTCTTAATATATCAAAATATCTTTCAAAGTGCAGGAATTTCTTTTGCAAAAAAAACCACTATTGGGGGTTTCACAAAATACGAACGCCCAAAAAGAGTTTTAAAAATATGGCTTCATAATCAAAAAACATTGAAAAAGAAAACAATTGCTAAAAAATATGCAAAATTCGTCCATTGCTCAACAAAAAGAGCAATGAGAGACTTTGAATTACTAAAACCAATTTTAAAGAAAGACTCTGTCCAAAAACACCTTCAACTCTCTGACGAAGAAATTGAGTTTTTAAATAAGTAATTTAACGCTTAAATCAGAAGTATATAATCCCAATATTCTCTAAAGTTGTATCATAATCAGTCTCTACTTTTTTATCTGTCCAGAAATAAATAACATCTCCAACATTAACACTTGTTGTATTAGTTATATTCGCTGAAAATCCATTTGAAAAACTATTAAAGTAAAGTTGTTCAGAATTCTTATAAATAGAATAGTTTATCCCATCCCCAACACCATTATCTCCATCTCTTATGCTCACATTAATTACAATATTTCCTGGAATGCTAACATTCCATGCTCTTACGGCATCATAATTTGGAGCTGGATGTGAATATGTCTGACCAAGAATGCCATCTGCAGATCCTCCCCAAGCGGGACCTGTCCATTGTAAAAGACTATACACTCCTGTTGACAAACTTCTTCTATAATAATACCAGTTATTTTCGCCTTGTGTCCCAAATGAAAATTCAGCCTGTGAATTAAACATAACAATTTGGCAACTCCCAACAACACAAACTCCCGTTGAACAACTTGTCCCATCAATTTTATTTCCTAATTCTGTACAAGTTCCCCATGTCCCTGCAGAACAAGTTTGTTGATAATTTTTACATTCATTTGATCCAGAACATGATTGTGTCTCACTACCAGTACAAGAAGGAGCAGGTGAAGCTAAAATACTGCCTTCTTCATCGCCTTTTATTTTGTAACTCACCGCCTCATTTCCAATTATTTCATTTCCATCTTTATTCAAAACAATTGGAGCAACTGCAATTCTTTTTATACTTGTTAAGTTATGCTCATACAGTTTAATGTTAATTGTTTTACTTCCTAGTTCGTTTATGCTTCCATCAATCCTTTTTACAACTCTATTTCCTTCATTATCTTCTATTATAACATTAACTGCTTCTAGCTCTGCTTCTCCAGCACTTCTAGTCAATTTAAACGTAATATTATTATCTTCTGTAATTACCACATTTTTACTAGGAATTGAAAAACCAACATTAAAAACACCAGTATCTATTTTAGCGCTATTATCAAGAATAAATACTCTTACAAACGCCCAAACAATAATAACGGCTGCTAAAACAAGTAATATCAACAAGACAGTTGTAACAACATCGCTTAAACCTCTCTTTTTCATAATCATATAGGTTGAATCATGATTAAAAACTTATTGATTAGGCTTTCTTTTCATATAATTCATTAACCCTTTCCCAATTCACAACATTCCACCAATTTTCAACATACCCTTTTCTATCAGAATTCCATTTAATGTAATACGCGTGTTCCCAGACATCTAGTCCAAGCAAAGGAGTCTTGCCTCCCATTATTGGAGAATCCTGATTTCCAGTTGAATAGATCTCCAGTTCATCTCCATTCAAAACAAGCCAAGCCCATCCAGATCCAAATCTAGCAAGTGCTGCTTCACTAAATTTTTTCTTAAACTCATCAAAACTTCCAAACTCCTTCTTAATCGCCTCTGCTATTTTTCCCTTTAGTTCCCTTTTCTTTTTATCAGGAGTTATTATATTCCAAAAAAAAGAGTGATTAAAATGCCCCCCTCCATGATTAATTACGGCCGTCTTAATTTCTATAGGAACAGAATTAATATTTTTCAATATTTCATTAATTTCTTTCTTAGCTAGATCTGGATATTTACCAAGAGCATCATTCAATTTTTGCACATATGTAGCATGATGTTTTGAATGATGTATTTCCATAGTTTTAGAATCTATGTAAGGCTCCAAATCATCATACGCATAAGGTAAGTTAGGTAATTCAAAAGTCATTTTAATTATGTTTAAGCATTTAATTCAGAATCAATGATTTGCTTGAATACCGAATAAGGTTGTGCCCCTTCAACTCGAACTCCGTTAATAAAGAATCCTGGTGTTCCGCTAACTCCTAAACTAGATCCATATGCTAAATTTGCCTGTACTTCATCAGCAAATTCATTAGAATCTAAACATGCGTCAAACTTAGCTCCATTTGCTCCAAGTTCTCTGGCCCACTTTTTATAATTTTCAATACTCAATGCCTGCTGATTCTGATACAACTTATCGTGCATCTTAAAGTATCCAGAATCTCCCTTTTGTGCTCCAAAACATCTTGCTGCTTCTGCTGCCTTTTGAGCATTTGGATGGAAACTAAGTGGATAATCCATGAATATTAACTTTGCTTTTCCTGTATCAATATAATTTTTTACCAATTGTGGATATGTTTCACTAAAATGTCTTCCACAATAAGGACATTCATAATCGGAAAACTCAACTATTGTTACCTGCGCATTAACATCTCCAAGAACGGGCGAGTCGCCTGTTTCAACAGTCACTCTCTCTCCAGTATTTGTTGGAGTGTCAGTGCCAGCAGCATCTCCAGTACCTTCCACAGCGGTGCCAGACAACGGAACAGGATCAACTATCAAATATTTTCCATCGAGTGTTACAAAAACAGGAACCTCATCACCATTATAATTAACAACTACTTTATACAATTGCCCTTCTCTATCAGAAGAAACTAAACTTGCACTTCCTTGACCTTGAGAATTAATAAAATTAACTAAACTTTCTCCAGCCACACTAGCAGATATGCCTCCAGTGCCCCCTCTTCCGAAAACTAATACTAAAACTAATACTACTGCTATGACAACACTAGACAAAATCCATGGATTTTTCCTAACTGCCGCAACATTGAATATCTTTCCAATTGGAATTTCAACAACATCTCTTTTTTCAGATTTATCTTTTTCCATTCTCTACTATAAAAGCCTTCCTTTAAAAACTTTTGGAAAGATAATTCAAATTTATACATCAAGAGAATGATGTGCCTCTCAGGCTTTGGATTCTCAAGAACTAAAACAACACGCTATGGAGTTTAGAATATAGTTCTTAACACATAAGTTTAATAAAATATCTTTCCTGATTAAAATAACAAAAAAGATGGCATACGATATAATAATAGGAAGAGATAAATCAGACAAAGCTAAATTTGGCTCTAAAGGACTAATCAATATTGGAAAGGGTTATGTAAAAATGGGCAATTACACTTCCCTATCAAACAGAATATGGATGGATGTTGCAAGATCTCATGTCATCCTGGTAGCCGGCAAGAGGGGTGGAGGAAAATCGTACAGTTTATCTGTCATAGCAGAAGAACTTTCTTGTCTTCCTCAAGAAGAAGCAAAAAACATTTCATCACTAATTTTCGATACAATGGGAATTTTCTGGACTATGAAATATGAAAACGAAAAAGATTCAGAATTATTAAAAGAATGGGGTTTAGAACCTAAAAAACTTCCTGTAAAAGTTTTCATACCCTTTGGAAAAGCCCAGGAATATGAAAAAAAGTTAATTCCTTTTGATGAAACCTTTGCACTAAAATCCTCAGAACTTAATCCCGAAGATTGGATCACAATTTTCAAATTAGAGTTAACTTCTCTAGTTGGTGTTCTAATTGAAAGAGTGATAAATAAATTAAAAATTTCGGAAGGTAGTTTCACAATAAAAGACATTCAGGAAGAAATAGAAAAAGATAGTAAAGCAAATAAAGAATCAAAGGAAATTGCGTTTTCATTATTCGGTGCGGCCGACTCCTGGGGAGTTTTCTCTAAAACTCTTGAAGGAACGCAAGTAACTGATTTGATCACGCCTGGAACAACAAATATTTTAGACATTTCAGTTTACAGTTCTATTTCTGCCTTCAACATAAGAGCGTTAGTTATTTCATTAGTTTCAAGAAAGCTCTTCACAGAAAGAATGGATGCAAGAAAAAAAGAAGAGCTAGAATCACTAAGACATGGACAAGACTATTTATCTTATAAATCAACCAGAGAAATTCCCTTGCTTTGGTTATTCATTGATGAAGTCCATGAATTTTTAAATAAAGAAGAAAAAACTCCTGCAACAGATGCGTTAATCCAATTGTTGAGAGAGGGACGTCAACCAGGAATATCCTTAGTTATGGCAACTCAACAGCCAGGAAAATTACATTCAGATGCACTAAGCCAAGCAGATATTGTAATATCTCATAGAGTAACTGCAAAGCCAGATGTAGAAGCCTTAAACGAAATAATGCAAACCTATTTACTTCAAAGCATAAAAAAAGCAATTGACGATTTGCCTTCCTTAAAAGGTTCTGCAATAATTTTAGACGATAATTCAGAAAGGCTCTACCCAATTCGTATAAGACCCAAATTCACCTGGCATGGCGGTGAAGCCCCTGCCGCAGTAAGGATTGAAACTCAATTATAGGAAGCTTTAAAAGCAAAGTAAAAATAAACAATCCATGTCAAACTTAGACCTTTGTAAAGTAATAGATCAAAGAGATAACTCTGTAAAAAACGGAAATCTTGTCGAATTAACACGTGGCGAGCTCAGAGTACAGCAATATCAATCAAATTTGAAGAAGATGCTTGGTTCTCTAAGGCAAATGACTTATCATCGCTTGACTAAAGGCCAAATTGGTGGCAATCACTATCATTTACAAAAAAGAGAGATAATGACCCTTATGTTCGGCGAACTTGATGTTGCGCTTTATGACTTAGATGAAAAAGAGGAAATGTATTTGAAAATATATCCTGGGCAAACATTCTATTTACCTCCTAGAGTAAACCACAAATTAACTAGCGTGTCAGATGACCCTGCGATCTTCATTGAATATTCAAATTTAGCTTTTGATCCAAAAAATCCCCAAAAAGACTGTTTAAAATTAGAAGAACCAAACCAAAACCAATAAACCTCGAACAAAAGCTTTAAAAAAGAGGCTTAGAACAATCGTATATCAAATGGCGATAACAAAATGGTATAGAACAGACGCAAAAGGAAGAGCCCCCGTTGTCTTAGGCCTGCCTGGATTTGTTCAAGAAGATGAAGACACGAGAATAGACTATTTTCTAAGAGAATTTAAAGAAAAACACAATATTAATGGAATGAGATTAACTTGGCCAAATATTACTTTCGATCAAGAAAGAAAAACAATAGAATGCCGTTTCAAAATGGATGAATATTTAACCACCTTACAAGAAGCAATTAAAGAATTAAAAGCAGATCAACACGTAGATTCAGACATTGTTGGAGTTCTTGCTTCAAGCATGAGCGCTTCTGTATTTGCCTATCACCTTGCATCAGAAAATACAAATTTCAAATGTTACACTTCAATTTGCCCAATGATTGGATGGAATTATTTTGGAAATCCTCCCCTAAGATCCAATTTAGAAAGAAATCCAAGAAATATTCCTGTAAGCAATTATTATGACAAACAAAAAGGAATTACAAGATATATTCCAGCCTCTTACCTCGACCAAATAATCGAGGTAGATGCTTTAGAGGCTCTAAAAGATTATAACAAAAATGGAATGAATGTAATGACTATCATAGGAAAACAAGACGACGTTTCTAATCCAGAGTCTATGAGACAGTACCATAAATTTTTAGGAGGATCTGAAGCAAATATTTTAGAATATGATGCAGGCCACGATGTCAATCCAAATTTATGCGAAGATCCAATCATAAGATTCTTTACAAGTTCACTAAAAAAAGATTTTGATCCAAGTATTTTGCTTAAAGCAGGTTAAGTTAAGACCTTAATGTCTGCTCTCCATCTAAATTTATGCGGGCCAATGTCACCTGCCTTTTTTATTCCAGTTATTTTGATCTTCTTCTTTGCTTTTTTAGCTTCACCTTCAATTAGTTCATCTAATATCCCTGCCTTTACTTCAATCTCATGATAAAATCCATAATAATATATCCTTCCGTTTTTCTTAACCTTACTAAATGCTTCCTTTAGAAAACTCTCCTTCAAATTAGGGCGAGCCATAACTATAACCTCAAATTTATCTTTTATTTTTCTGAATACTTTCTTAACATCTCCCTTAATAATTTCAATTTTATTCGTTAGCTTATTCCTTTTCACATTCTCTATTGCATATCTATTACACTCCTTAGAAAGTTCAACACTCACTATTTTTTCAGCCTTAGAAAACTTCCCTATTACTATTGCGAATGGTGCAACTCCCCCAAACATAACAAGCACTTTTTCTCTATTTTTCACCATCAAAGCAATTTCCTTTCTTTCAGAATTAAGTCTCGGAGAAAAATAACATGTCTCAACATTTAGTCTAAAAACACAATCGTTCTCTTTGTAAAGCGCTTCTTTTGTTTTTTCACCAGCAAGGTACTTCGTCTTAAGTGTTCTCAATCTCCCAGAAAATTTCTCAGTCTTCTCAAGCACAGTCCTCACAGATTTATTCTTTATCAAAAATTCTTCAGCCCACTTTTTTTTTCCCTTACTATCTACTTTAATATTCTGAAACTTAACTATTGCGATGTTACCTATCACATCATAATTTGCCATTACCAAGAATGCAATTTTTAACTTAAATACTTAAGCATTTAAATCAAGTGTGCAATCCACAGACATATGTCACCCCCTAAATCCACTTACTAAAATCAAAATAAACTTGAGCAGGAGTTTTATTTTCTAAACTTGTATGAGGTCT
>JAGVWR010000010.1 GCA_018304205.1 Candidatus Pacearchaeota archaeon
GTTTTAGAAGACTCTTAGTTTGTATTGTGCTGAAACTGAAGCAGTAACTTCAAGATTTTGAGGAGCTAAGTCTACAGCTGCTTTTTGTGCTGATATCTCACTGCCAGATGATTCGGCTAGGACTCTATCATAATATACAAATGGGCCGTAATTGAATTGTTCTGAGTTAACGGAAACAAGTCTTCCTAGTTTTTTGTCAAAACCAGCTGCTGTTGCCTCCGCTTTCTTTTTAGCATCTTCTCCTGCAGCTTTCAGTGCTTCCGCTTTATAATCAGATTGTTTTTCTTCGGATATTTCAAAATTTATGTAAGATATTAATGCTCCAGAATCTACTGCAGCGTCAACAATAGATGTTGTTTTTTCAAAATCCGTCGTTTTAACAACAATTTGCTGCGAAACAACATATCCTTTTATTTTATTGTCTCCATTAGACCAATCGTATTCGGGATAGATATTATAACTGATTAATTGTATTTCTTCTTTTTTGAATCCAAGATCAATAAGACTTTCTACTAATTTATCGGTGAGTTCTACATTTTTGTCTTTTGCTTCTTGTGCCGAATTATCTCTTGTTTCCACATTCATATAAACTGAAACTTCGTCTGGTTTGACCGATAGAGAAGAAAATCCTTGTGCTGATACAATAGGGCCGCTGGTATAAAACAAGTATCCTCCTACTATTAGAATAGTTATAATTATTATTCCAGCTATTATTTTGTTGTCCATTTTTACCTCCTTTCAGAGGAGTTTTCTTTCCAACTCCACAAAATGAATATTAATATTGTAGTTAATGCGCCTAAGAAAAACCAGGCGGCTACATTTGAGGTTGCTGCCGATGAAGAAGCAGTAACTAATGTGTCCTGAGCGACTTTGGATGACTCTATGACAATTGTCGAATCTTGCGCTTTACTTAATAGAGGAATTTGTCTATCGGCAATTATTTTTATTATTAAGGTTATAAGAGTAGAACCCAAAATGGCGGGTATTATTCCCTTTGTTAGTGACTTAGGAGAAATTATTATTTTTTTATTAGAGACTTTATACTTATGGATTCTTTTTCCCTTTTCACTCCATAGAAATCCAGAGATTTTTTCTATTAATCCAACTGATTCTAATTTTTTGATATTGTATTCTATCGTATTAAGAGGCATGTTCAGTTGGGAGGCAATATCAGATTCGCTCATTTCTTTGTCTGTTAATAGGGAAAGAATTTTTTTAGATGTTTTATTTGATATTACATCTGCAATTTTTGCAGTTCTTGGATCATCTAAATCTACTAAAATCGAACTTTTTGTCATGCTAAATATAATTGAAAAGTGTTTATAAATAGAGCGAAAGGTTCAATATATTTTGAACTAATCCTGTAAATGGTCTGGATTAAGATTTAATTTAGAAGCCAACATGAACTGTAAGTTCTTTTGTTCATGTCAAGAAACTTGACAGAAAACTATAAAAGATTTCTCTAGCATCCAAAGCACAAGTGCCTTTTCAAACCACGGCTTTTAAGTCGTAGTGGCACATTGTGCTTTTGATATTAATACAGACTGAATGATAATTTTTCGATTTATTTTTGAGAGATCTAGAAAAACTCCAAAACTTTCACTACTTGCTTAAATGAAAAAATAGAAGAAAGTTTTAAATATGAAAAAATGTCAATTTAAACATGAATAAATGGATGGAACTTTTACTTGGACTCATACTCCTTATAGGAGCTATTGTAGTCGCATGGTATTCACCTGATTGGTGGGGTAGTTTCTGGAATTTCAGACATGCTGCTTGGGAATTTCTTAAGGGAGGAGCATTTTGGTTTGTTGCAATGCTTGGAGTTTTGTTTATCCTTTTAGGTATTTCTGATTTGAAAGGTTAAATTTTTATCTATAATAATATATTTAAAGTTTGAATTATTGTTTTTCATATGACTTTATCAGAAGAGACTATTGAGAAGAATGGATTTAGATATTACGCTAGAGATGTTTTTACAAGAAATCAAGAAAATATGGATGTAATTACTCTTTATCTTGAAAAGAAATTTGATGAGGATCCGAATTATTCCAAAGAACATGAATGGCATACATTGTTTATTCATGGTGCGAAAAGAGTTAATTTTGATTCTGAAGAAAGAATGGAAGAATTTTATCGAAAGTTAATCGGAGAGAACTTGAGAGTGCCAATTTTTAAAAAGAAAAAAGAGAAAGCTAATTTTTGGGGATTTAATAGACTTAAAACTTTCTTTAATAAATGTGAAGAAAGTAAGCTTGATGAGATAATAAAGGGAAGAGATGGAGAAAGATATTATATTATTTTTGATCACAAAATAAATTGGTTTAAGAGAGATAGAGAACTTCGAAAATATAGAGCAAATTTAGAGAGGGAGAATCCTTTTGAAGCTGATGCTGCTTTTTTTTGGACACATATTGATAAGAAAACGCCTTTCATTACAGGCGTTTTTTAAATTAATTTCCTAATGGGTTATTGTAAAATATGCGGAGAATATGACTGTAAGAAACATACAGTTTTGCTTGGCAAGACAAAAGAGATCACGGAGTTTAGCGGATCAAGTCCTCCAGAGATATTTGTTGGAAGATGGAATTATCCAAATGTATACACTGGGATTTTAAGTCCTACCGAGTATGGAAATACGGAGATTATGAGTTCTGCAGAAGAATGGTATGCTCGAAAATTGCAGATACCGCAGATATTGGATTTAAGGAAGCAGTTGATTTATGGGAGAACGCAGAATAATGTTAAAAGAGCCGTTACAGACAAGAAGTTTTTGCCCGTTATGCAGGAAATTGCGATGGCTTCTAAATCAGTTGCAACAGAATTTAAATTGAAGAAGGCGATTATGGTAAATAAAGAACAGGATTCTAGAATTCCTTTGATTAGTCGAGCTGCTTCAATTGAGAAAGTTAGGCTAACAGAGAATACAAAGGTAAAACCAAAAGTTGATTATTTAGTAAACGATGTTGATGTGAAATCTAATGAAGCCATATTAGAGTTGGAGAAGGCAGGTATACAAACTAGCTTTATGATAAAGCTTCTTTCAGCAGGTTTGTTGGGCTTGAAAAAGAATAGGAAATTAGTACCGACAAGATGGGCAATAACTGCTACTGATGATACTTTGTCTAAACAGAAACTAGAGCAAATAAGAACTTTTGAGACAATTTCTGAAATAGAATTGTTTAGTTCTGAATATTTGGGGAATCATTATGAATTTCTACTTTTGCCTTCAATGTGGGAGTTTGAAGTTTTAGAAATATCAATGAAAAATTTTGGAGTGTGGGCTGATTATGAATCTTTCTTTCCAAGAAAGAAATACGCAGACAGTGTTACTGGGGCATATTATGCAAACAGATTAGCAGTTTGTGAATATTTAATGAGAGTAAAAAAGCAGGCCGCATGCATAGTCTTTAGAGAGATAAGGCCTGAATATTATGCGCCTCTTGGAGTAGGAATATTAAGAGAAACGTCAAGGGCAGCTTTTATTCAGCAGGCAAAGAAGTTTGATACTCTTAAAGATGTATTAGAAGATATACAAAAAAGATTAAGGATGAACTTAAATCACTTTAAGGATAAGTCCATAATATTAAAAAATTATGGGAAACAGACAAGATTAAAGGATTTCTTTTAGGTTAAAAAAGATTTAAATATTGTATATACTAGGTATATACATGAATGAGCAAGTTGTTAGAAAAGTAACTTTGATAGGGAACGGGGCGCATGTCTTTGTTCCTAAAGAATGGGTTGGAGAAAGCATTTTTTTAGTTAGACCAGCAAAAAATTTGAAAGAGAAGATTTTATCTGTTCTAAGTCCATATTTAGATAATATATTAGGAGTTTATTTATATGGCTCATATGCAAGAGATGAACAACAAGAAGATTCAGACATAGATCTTTTTGTCGTGACAGATAAACCTTTAAAGATTAAAGAAAAACAATATGAAATAATATGTATCGAAAAGACTCAGATTAAAAAGGTAGTTAAGCATTTTCCCGTGCTTTTACACTCAATTATCTCAGAGGCTAAAGTAATTATTAATGGAGACCTTTTATCTGAGCTAAGAAAAATGTTTAAACCAAAGATAAGTGATTTTAAAGAGTATTTTTCAGGCACAAAGAGTATGATTGAAATAAATAGGTCTATTCCCTCAGAATATTCTTTAATTTTAAGACTAAGGGGAGTTTTTATCATTAAGCAGATTTTACAAGGTAAGAAATATTCACGTAAAGAATTTGAACGATGGATAAGGAGTAATCTGTCAGATATTAATTATCCTTTAATTTATGGTAATTATGAGAGAGTCAAACATAACTTCAAAATAGAAAAAGAATCAAAAATTAAAGATTTAAATTCACTCATCGAGTTTCTTAATCATGAAATTAAGAGGTTAGCTTAAGAATGGTAAAAAGAGAAAAAAGGCTTCAAAAGGGAATTGAATCTTTAGAAAAGCAAGTTATTCTGCATAATAAGAAAAAAAAAAGACTGCAGAAGAGTTAAATCAACCAGAACTAGTTGATTATTATACTAATGAAATTGAACATTTTAAAGAAAGAAAACGAGATCGTGAGGCTAAGAGAGACAGAAAGATTTAGCTTAATCTTATTATCTTTTTAGATTATTTTTAGTTATTCCTTTGCCTTTTCTAAATATTTTAAGTCTTCTTTCCCTTCTTGATTTTCTTATAGTTTTTCTCATGTTTTAGTATTTGAAATTAGATTTTTAAATGTATCTAGAATGACTAAACTTTGGATTTTGTTGAGTTTTTGATTCTATCGATATACTGACAAAACCTTTATAAACAATCATAATTGCAAAATTTCATGGGAAAGTATACGCCTAATTATAATGATTTGGAAGTAGTTCCAGATTTAATGACTTCTACTGGGAGAACTGCTAGAGAAAATGTTAGAATTGAAGAGGGTAGGCAGAGAGTTGTTGCAGAGCTCAGTACATGGCTACTAGCTAAAAAGGTTAATCATGATGGTAAGAAATATTGCCGAGAAGATTCTCGTCAAATTTTAAATGAACTTGGTTTTAGGATTCTTGGAGAGGAAAGTGACTTATTTTATAGTGTAGAACCTCCAAAAGGGTGGGAAAGATCAACAGAAGGGTACTGGACTAAAGTTATTGATGAAAATAAAAGGGAAAGGATACAACAATTCTACAAAGGTGCTTTTTATGATAGAGAAGCATTTCTTAATATTTCTCTTTTAGAGAAAGAGACAAAGTGTTAGACTAATTTTTAATTATTTATTTTCTTTGATGGCGTCTTTAATGTTTTTGTTAAGCTGTTTCATGCTTTCTTCTAGTTGTTGTTTATTCTTTGTTCCTGTACAAACAAGTTTTCCGTTGGAAAATAATAGGAATGTTGCGGTTGGATTTACTAATTTGTATACTAAACCTGGAAATTGTTCTGGTTCGTATTCTGTGTTTTCTAATTGTAATGCTAAAACGTTAAGGTTAAGACTTATATCAATAGAACCTGAAGCAACAATGTTTTGGACTGTAATTTTTGGTTTATCAGTTACTTTTACTCCTATTTTAGCTATTTGTTTTATTACTTGTTCTATTACTTCTTTTACTTGAGCAATGCTTTTTGTTCCTGTACAAACAAGGTTTCCTGAAGAGAAAACCAAGACTGCTGATTTAGGTTTTTTGATTCTTAAAACAAGGCCTGGAAATTGTTCTGGATTGTATTCGGTATTACTCTGGCTTCTTGCAAGTTTTGTTAAAGAAACCGGTTTTCCTAAGGAAGTTGTAGCGACAATATTTTGAACTTTTAGATCAGATGGGGCCATTTGAAAAATTTGGGAATTATTTATAGGGTTTATAAAGGAAAATGCTTTATAAAGGTTTGTTTAAGGGATTTTAAGGTTTTAGACAGTTAATTTTTCTATGTCTTTTAGAGATTCTATTTCTTTAATTCCTTTATCTGGTCGATATGTGGCTATTCTTGGAAATCTTAAAGCATAACCAGATGAATAACTTGGTGACTTCTGGATATTTTGATATGTTACGGAGACAACTATTTTTGGTTTTATCTTCACATAGTTTCCTTTTTCTTCTTCAATTAATGGTTTAAGAAGGCGAGTCATTTCTTCATAAGTTGTAGCTCCTTCTTGACCTTCAATTTCTTTTAATCCGGAAGAAACTTTTCCTATTTCTAAAAATTCATCCTGATTTTTACATGCCACAATATATGATGTGAGCCAGCCTCCTCTTTTTCCTGAACCGTATTCTGCTCCTACTATTACTAGATCCAAGTCTTTTAATTCTGGTTTAAGTTTTGCCATGTATCCAACTTTTCTTCCCTGCTGATATGGTGCATCTATTTTTTTTATCATAACTCCCTCTTCTCCGATTTCTAAAGATTCTTCATAGAATTCTTGGGCTTTCTTTACATCAGAAGTGACAATTTGTTTTGCAGGTCTTATAATTAATCTTCTAGTACTTACTATTTTTTCTATTATTTTTCTTCGGTCTATAAATTTAAGTTCTAAGGTACTTTGCCCATTGTAATAAAGAACATCAAATATATTGAGTTCTACTGGAAGTTGAGATAATAATTTTTCTATATAATACTTTCTTTTTATTCTTTGGCTTATTGCTTGGAAAGGAAGGTATTTTTTTGTTTTTGGATCGTAACCAACAACCTCTGCATCTAAAATAAAAGAGTCTGCTTTAATGTTTTCCTTTATAGCTTTTACAACATCTGGAAACTGAATCGAAACATTTTCAAGTCTTCTTGTAAATAGAGTTATCTCGCCATGGTATTTATGAATTGTTAACCTAAAGCCGTCATATTTGTATTCAAAAGCCGCAGGTTTTCCACATATTTCGAATGCTTCATCTATATCTTTAGCTTTAACAGCAAGCATTACATTTATTGGTTTTCCAGGAGTGACTGTTATTTTTTTAAATTCTTCTTTTCCTTTTATTGCCGCTTGAAAAACTATCGAAAAGTCATTTGCTAAATCATATGATTCTTGTATTTTTGTATTCATTTCTGGTTCATCCGGAAAAAATGCTAAGGAAATAGAATCTCTAATTATTCCATCTGCAACTCCTATTCTTAGATCTGAAAGAAGAGTTCTTACAATGTATTTTGCTTCATTTGGAGAGGCATCTCCAATTATTTCTGCTATTAAAGACATCTTTTTATCAACTGTTCCTTTTCCCTCAATTGATACAAGTTTTTTTATATTTTCAAATACATTAGAAACACTAAGTTTTTTACTAAATAATGTTACTTGTTTCTTTTTTTCAGTTAATTCTTGGGCGATTACTCCCAAATCGCCAACCTTTTTGTATCTTTCTACTATTGTTTCTTGCGGAATTCCAAGTGCTTTTGCAATTGCCTTTATCGTTAGTTGACCTGAAATACCAATTTCTCTAGAATCATATTCTGGAATGACTCTTCCTTTTAGAAGGAAAATCCATTCGCTCTTTCCCTTTTCTTTTAATTTTTTAAGAAAGACAGCCATTATTGCAACTTTTTCTAGTCTCTTGCTTGTTGCTGCGAGTGATTCATATAATTCCACAAATTCAGAATACATCATTTCTTTCATTTTGAAGAAACGGAGGAAGATTATTTAATGGTTGTGCTATATCCAGCCTCGTTTTCTTACGCCTTCATTTATTATTTGAAATTGCATTTGTTTTTCTGGCAGAGAGCGATGTTTTCTTAGGAAAGCGGTGCGCTTTCCTCCTTCGTTTGTTAACTCAATATGGCATTTTCCCCAATACTTTAAAATATCTCCTCCAACCATTTTTGATTCGTTTTCGTAATTATATACTTGATTAGTTATTATTATGGGGATGTCTTTTTTTCTTGCTATTTCTGCTAGTGTTTTAATCTGATCAACTAATTCAGAGTTTAATTTTTGCATTTCTCTTTCTCCTTTTTCTCTTGCTAAGGCAAAATCAAGTCTGTATAGAATAGTCATCCCATCTACAACAACTAAACCAATTTCATCTTTAAGATCGTCTTTTAAGAATTTAGAAAACGTTTCAAATGCTTTTTTTTGTTCTAAGAAATTAGTCGGTTTAAGCAGAAAAATATTTTTAAGAATGGAGTCGTAGCCTTGTGGGTCTAATTGTTTTATTCTTTCTGTTGAGAATCCGCCTTCGGTATCAATAAATATTACCTTTTTACCTTTTTTTGCCTGACTTACTGCTGTAAGAAGACAGAAGTTTGTTTTTCCTGTGCCAGATCCTCCATAAATAACTGACACGACATCTGATTCGTATCCTCCAAAAAGCCATTTGTTTAAATCATAAGATCCGGCCGATATTTTCATTAGAAATTACAATAAGTCTAATATATAAAAATGATGTTACTTTAGAACTGATAAATATCCATATAAGACAATAAAGAAGTTTAATATGGAGTGAGAAATTCCTGCTAAAATTAAGTTTGGATAGAAGGCATATATTGCAGCGAAACCTACTCCTCCAAGAATTAATAATGGAAACATTGCTACAAAGTCCTTATAGAAAATATGTACTGAAGCGAACATTATACCATTGACTAGAATTGCTATCCAAATACTTGGAAAGATTACTTGTAGTTTTGGGAGAAAATATCCTAAAAATAAGAAAACTTGTGTGAAACTTATTATTACGAAGAAGTACCTGAAATGCCTATCGAGCCACCATTCTTTTATTGGTATTGAGCCGTTATATTTTATGAAGATTAATAGAACTACTAAAGAAATGAATGTAAATATTAAATGAGGGAGATAGGTTTGCTTAAAGTTGTCTATTCTTATTCCAAGATCTTTAGGACTTACGTTTTCAACGAAGACAAGGATAAGTGTGAATATTAAAACGGTAAATAGAGCGACAAGGTAGTATTTTTTAGGAATAAGTTTGTTATAAATTAAAAGGAAGGGTAAAATAAATAAGATAAGAATTATCAATACCTCTTTTAACATTTTATAAATGGGATGCTCTTGCTTTTAAATGTTAGCAAGAAATCCGTTTGCTTTAGCTGACGGATGAATTGCGTCAGATATTTATTCTAGAAATATTTTGAAACAGGGAGAGTTTGTTGCAAATCGGAAACAACTTCAAACATGTCCAGATAACAACAAAATATCGATATAACATGATGAGAAAAGAAAGAATAGAAGTTTTTTGCAAGGTTGCAATTGAAGAGGCATGCAAAAAACATAAGATTGATGTTATTATCTTGAATATCGTCGTTAATCATGCACATATGATTGTTGATTGTCCAAGAACAATGAGCGATGCCCAGCTTTTACAAATAATAAAAGGTTTATCTGCATACCTTTTATTTAGGATTTGTCCTGATTTGAGAAAAAGATACCCTGATGGACATTTCTGGAATGGAGGATATTTTTGTTGTTCCGTGGGATCTGAGTTTGAACAGGTATTTTCATATATAGAAGATCAGTAGAACCAGACGTAAAACGAAAGGACGCCTAGCCCTTTAGGGCTAGGAGGATGTCACATGTCACTTTTTTCCTTTGAAAGTAAAAAATAAAAATAAAATTTATTACCAAGAAGTTTTATCTCTTCTTGGAACTGCTTACTTGGGCGTTGCCATGGAAGCACTTTTTACACGTGAATGAGTGTATTATAAGAATAATACCTGCAGCCACGATTAACCATTGTGATACGTTTCCTCCAGGCCAGAACGCAAATACTATAACTAGAATTCCAAGAATTACTTCACACCAACTATGAGTTGTCATTTTTTCTACCTCCTTTTGTTTTTTGAATTAAATTTTACTTTTTCTTTACTGCCTTTTCTATATTTTCAAGGTCTTTTTTTATTGCTTCTACTGCCTCTGAAATTGCTTTTTTTACTGTTTTGCCTTCACTCTTTATTACAAATGTAACTGGTTTGGAAGGGTGTTCCCTTTTCCATGCTGCAAAATCAATTCCTTGTTCATTTAGGTAAACACGTAAAACTTCTGCAACTGTAACGTCATCTATCTTTAATTCAACTTGATTTTTGTCTTCTTTAATAATTTCTACCTGCATTATGATCTGAAAAAAAGTTGATTTATAAAGCTTTCTACGAAGAGGCTGTTTTATCCTAAAATTATCACTACAAATAGATGGATAAAATAATCCGAAAAGCTTAAATCTTACATCGGGATTTGCTTAAAGTGGATATTGTAAGTCAAGTTAGATATAAGATAAATGAATTGTTTTCTTTAGTATTACAATCAGAAACTCAATATAGTGCTTCTCAAATAATGTCAAAACCTCGGGATGACTTAAAGAGTTTATCTTCTAGCCAAGATTTTACACAAGCTTTACAAGATTATTATGAAAGAGCTCAAAAAGTTCACAAAATAAGTCCTAGAGGAGGGTTAAAAGAGATTAATCAATATGAGCCATACTATTTCAGAGTTACCAGGGGAATTGAATCTTTTCTAGATATAGATTTGGGAGGAGAATTTGACAAGATCTTTACTAAACTATATTGTTTAAGAGGTGATATGACTAATTTATTTGCGTGTTCAGAAGAGATGGATGAGGTTTTAGGCAAGACTTCAATTTAAATTAGATTTATTCTATGATTTCAATGTCTGAAGAGGCAGGTCTGTTTGTTTCTTCTTGTTTTTGTGTGCTTGATGAGAAAGGAGAATCAACAAGCTTTCTCATGCTTTGATTAAACTCTTGGTTTTTGTCTTTTCTAAGGTTTATACCTAACTTTTCCTGTATTTTATTTATTAATACAAAGTCATCTTTGGGAAGCATTCCGTTTTCTACTAACTTTATTGTACTTTCAGATTCTCCTATTGCCTCTGCCAAAGCTTTTCTTGTCAAGTTTTTCTTTTTTCTAGCAAGAGATATTTGCCAATGGAAATTTTCTACGAGCTCTTTAATGACTTTATTTTCTTTCCACTTTAATGGCTTTCTTAGTTCTTCAAAACCTATTCTTTTGTCTAGATCTTCGATTTTCTTTGCTTGATTTTTTCTTTCAGTTTCAATACTTGCTTTTCTTAGAATTAGAAGGCCTTCACGTTTTGCATATTTTTCAGAGACTCTGACTATTTTGCCTTCTTCTATGGCTTCAACATAGGTTTCATCTAAATCAGGGAAATATGCCATGAAACTAGCTCATTTTCAACTTTAAATCCTTTATTATACTTTGAACTATTGTTTTGAACTGAATAGATCTTCTTCTATTTTGCTTAGTTCTGCAGTACTGTCTATTATTTTTCCATCAATTATTACTGCAGGATAGGATTTGAGATTATATTTTTCTTTTATTAATTCAACTGATTCTAATTTAAGATCCCCCGCAATAGGTATTAAAACAAAATCGTTTCCATATTTGTCTTTAAGTCCTTCTAGAATTCTAGAGAAAACAATCTGTTCTGATCTAATTTGTGGTTCTGGATCTTTATATTGGTATAAGTAAACGACTATGTGAAAACCGTCACCACATTTTTTTTCGTAATTAATGCTTTGAGTCCAAAGCATTACTCTTAACAGGTCATATCTTTTATGCATGGTTTCTAGTGCGGTTGTTAATTGTGATGCATAATCATACTCTTCTAAGACTCTAGCTTCGTCATAGATTTTATCTGCTATCTTTATTATATTATTTTTTATAGTGTCGCAGCTCAGAGAAAGATCTGTTCCTAGTTGGCCTGCTACTTGATTATCTAGGACATTTATTTCTGAAACTAATAATGAGTTTTCTACTGAATGATTTCTTGCTTCTTCAAAGGCAATTCCCAAAAAAATTCCAACTCCAAAAATTAAAATCGCAGATAAAAGTGCCTGCCAGAAAACATGTTTATTGCTTACCACGAATATTTACCTCTAGCTAGTTTGTAAATGGAGGTTATTAAAATTAACGGATATAGTGCTAGATAAAGAACAAAGTAGAAACCTAAAGCAACAGGGTTTTTGTTTCTAAGTTCTTTCTCGTTCATGACTGTTAAACCAAGGAAAGTAAATAGCGCCCCTAAGATGAATAGGGAAATACCAAAGAAATTAAGGATGCTAGGGTTAAGGTTTAATTCAGAAAGTCTTAATATTTCTGTTCCTGCGGAAACTGAAAGTTTAGTTGCAAGATAGGATACAAAAATTTTTCTAATGTTTAAGTAAGTAAATATACTAATTCCAACTATTCCAACGACTAATGAAACTATGAAGAAGGGAAGGATGAATGCTCCAAGCATACCCTTTCTCAAAAAGAATGATTTGTATTTTACTATTGTTTGTAATCCCCCAATATTCCATCTTATTCTTTGTTTCCACCAGTTTTTGAATTTGGTGGGAGTTATGGAATGTGTTTTTGTTGCCAAACACATTCTTGCTTTATAACCATGATAAACCATTCTCCAGACTATTTCAATGTCTTGAGTCATGTTTTTGGTATCAAATAATCCTATTTCAAGTAAGACTTTTTTTCTGTATAATGCAAATGGGCCAGGAGTGACGTAGACAGCATCTATTTTATCGAGAAGTTTTCTTGTGAAGGCAATTACAGAATATTCTATCGCCTGAAGTTTTTCTATGAATTTACTTCTATGTTTGGCCATAATTGCGCATGTAACTCCTCCTACGGTAAGATCATCTTGCAAAAATCCAATCATTTTAATTAATGCATCAGGGTCTGGAGTTGAATCAGAATCGGCTACTGCAATATAATCATATTTTGCAGCTCTTATTCCAAGGTTAGTTGGTTCTGCGGCACCGCCAGAATTTCTTTTGTTTACAATTAACTTGACATTAGAATATTTTTTTGTATATTGCTCTATTATTTCTGCACTATTATCTTGACTTTTATCATCGACAACTATAATTTCAATCATACCTTTAGGATAATCTAATTTTAGCAATGATTCTATAGCTTGCCCTATATGTTTTCCTTCGTTAAAACAGGGCATTATAATACTTACAGGCTCAGCTTTACCTTTCGGATATGTTAACATTTCTTTTCTATTATGTACATAAATCAAAACAAAAAGACTTAACATATATAGCGCTAAGAAAATATATATGAAATAAATTGTTTCTATAACACTAAGTGTCATTTTAATTCTCTTCCGTTAGATCTGGAAGATCTTCTCCTTTATTTACATGGAAATAGTCATAGAAACTGTCTGAAAGGGTGAGTTCTGCAGTATGGCCTGTTTTCTTTTTGTGTATAAGACCCATTTCTACAAATTTCTTGATATGATCATAGGCTTTGTTTCCTCTTATTTTTACAAGAATTGATTGTTTCATTGGTTGTTTATAGGCTATAATTGCAAGAGTCTCTTGTTCTGCTTTGGTAAATTCTGAACTTCCAGTTGCTAACCTATTTACTATGTCTCTATAATCTTCTGCAACATCCATTTTCCATTTAGATTCTTTGTGTACAACCTCAATTCCAGATTCCTTGTATTTATCTTGTAAGTCAGATAATATTTTTTTGAGTAAAATTGGATTTACGTCAGTTAAAGAAACTAGATCTTGGATAGATAAAAATCTTCCAGCTATAAATAGAGCTGCTTCAACTCTTTTTGCGCTTTCAGCCTCTTTTGATTCGTCAAGTTCTTCGACACTCTCTGATGAGATATCTGTCATTTATACTCATAAAGTTCTAATGTTTTTAAAGTTGATTGGACTGGTATTAACTAGAAAGACCAATAAGAATTCCTTCAATAATTGCCGCTATTATTAACAATGGAACAATCACCATTAGGAAAGTATTTAGGGACTGGAAAAATCTTCTTTTTAGTTCTTTACTCGAATGAAATAGTCCCAAGCCTAACTTTAAGCCAAGTCCTAAAGAAATGAAGATTGCTGGAAGTTCAAAGACGCCATGAGGAATTAACCTAAATAAAACAGATGCACCCAATATAGGATATGTTCTTTCTAGGACATAACCGAGGAGTACTCCATTTGTTAAGGCGTTTATTATTGGAAGAATTCCAAGTGCTATTCCTAAAACAAGGCCGAATAATGCGCTTTGAAAGTTATTCTGTAGAATAAAGAAAATTAATTCTGTAGTGTTTAAACCAACGGTTTTGTCAATTATTTGTTCTAAGATTTTATCTATAAATTTAAGTTGGTCTGAAAGAAAAAAACCAACAATTGTAGAGGCTACAAAGATCATTATCACAGAATATATGTAGTTTTTACTTTCAGAAATATATTTTGTTGCTTCTTTGAAGTCTTTTTTTATATTTATATTGTTTTTTCTTTCTCTTTTTTTCTTTCTCATTTTAGTAGTCTATCTGAAATATTTTTGTAAAAGCTGCACTTTTTTTGAATATTTTCTTTTAAGATAGTATCCATAGGAGATTCCAGCTAGGAATCCTCCAAAGTGTGCTACGTTGCCTATTGGAAGGCCGGCTAGGATGCTAACTGCCCATGTAACGAACAAAATCGCAGGAATCATGATATAACCTGGAAGAGTGAAAAATGGGAAGAATATAATTGCAAATTTTAATCTTGGCAGAAGCATTACAAAAAGGCCTGCTATTGCGAAGATTGCCCCTGATGCACCAACCATATAAACATTAGGGCTTCCAAAAACTTTTTCTCCAAAGGGACTGTTTCCAAATGAAATAGAAAAGATGACACTGAGTAATCCTGCAAATAGTCCAGATAAAATGTAAAACCAGATATATCTTTTTCGGCCTATTATTCTTTCACTTAATCTGCCTAAAGAGAACAAAACAAACATATTTACGAAAAGATGAAGCGGGGTTCCATGAACGAACATATGCAAAATCAATGTCCAGATGTATTTTCCCTGAAAAATTAAATTAGGATTGAGCGCAAAATAATTTATCAAATCTTTATTTAAATTAAGCAAAACAAAAGCTATAATAGATATTAAAGAGGTGATGATTATTAACCAAGTAGTTATAGATAAATCACTGTAGAAGCTCTTTTTTCGATTAAAGTTATATCTAGAAAATCTCATTTTTTAGAAGTCTTCTTTTTCTTTTTTAGGGGTTTTATTTTCTTCTTCTCTTTCTCTCTTTCTTTGGCTTTTAATTTTCTCTTTTTTCTTCTTTCTTCTTCTTTCTTCTTCACCTCTGCTTTCATTTTTCTGATTCTTGATTTTCCTTCTTTATCATTAACTAGTTCTAATTCAGAATCAATAAGTTTCTTAAGACTATCAATTTTCTCTTTTTCTTTATTTATATGATCTATGGCTTCTGAAGGATCCTTTATCGCCAGTATTTCTCCACATTCTGGACAGGTGTATTCGTTAAGTAATGCGTTTTCTTCGTTGTATTCTATGTGACAGTTTTTGCAGAAGTAAAATGTTCTAGTTTTTTTACTTGTTAATTGGCTCTTTAGATTATTTATATCGGATTCTATTTTTTCTTTGTATCTTGAAAGACTTTTGCTTATGTTTAGAGTCCAGAAATATGTATACCATCCGCCTTTCTTTTTGTCTTTTTTTCTTATGAATGAAACTAGACCCTCATCTGCCAATTTGTACAGTATATTACGTGTTTGATTTATAGTTAAATTTAATTTTTTGGCAATTAGAAATTCATTTACATTTTTTTTATCATGAAGAAGGTCTACAATTCCAACTGCGTTTGGTCCAGCATATGTAAGAACAATTTCTTTTAGAAGTTTTATAATTTGCATAGCTTAACTATAGAAAAATTTGATTAAAAATGTTTCTATTAGCAAATTATATGCCCTTTTGTAGTAACTATAAAGTTAATATAAAGCTATATAAATTATTTTCTGAATTCATACCTATGTTCTGGAATAAAAAGAAGGGTGCTGGAGATGATAAATCTCTTCCAGATTTACCGCCTTTGAAAGAAACTTATCAGAAAAAGGGTGTCGAATCAAATGATTCCGGGTTTATTCAGCAGGCTTATGAAAAAAATGATTTGCCAACATTTCCTGATTCTGCAGATAGAAGGGGTTTTTCTCAATCCGCTATAAAAGATGCGGTTGGTTCTGTCGAAGATGAAGAGTTTAATGAAGAGATGGAAGACAAAACTAGCGAACGAGAGATTAAAGGAGAAAGAGGCAAATTCAAAACTATGGAAATAGATGAAGACGAGTCAGGTACTGAACAGATAGCATTTACAAAACCTATAAAAAAAATAACGGTGGAGAGCGAGGATCGTAGGGATAGCGGTATTCCGCCATTACCAGTAAATAAGCTTGCAAAAGAGGAAGTAGAAGCACCTAGTAGACTAGCGAAAAAATCTTCTGGAGATGTTTTTGTTAAGATTGATAAGTTTCATTCTGCGAGAAGAAGTTTGGCCGATGTTGAAGATAAGTTAGATGAAATTTCATCTCTACTTACTAAAATAAGGGAAGTTAAATTAAGGGAAGAACAGGAGATTACAGGATGGGAGAAGGATATGGATTCTCTAAAAACGAGACTTTCTAATCTTACGGTTGATATTTTTGAGAAAACAGAGTAAAAAATGGTAAAATATGTAAAATTGAGTGATGAAGAATTTAATTTTGGGAATAAAAATTTGTTACAAAGTCAAATAGAAATAATTAGTTTGATTAAACATGCGAGAGAATATAAAAAACACAGAAGAAAGGAACTATTGTTAAAAATTGAGATGCGAGGTAAAATAGAAGAAGCTTTGAATGTGATTGATGAACTTGATAAAATTCTTCCTAAAGACCATATTAAGGAAGACAAAGAGACAACAATTAAAGATGAAAGCTTGATAGGATTAAAGGGAAATTGAGTTTATTGCAATAAACACATTTCACATTAATAATATTTTTATATGCTGTTTTCTCTAAGAATCTATGTTTAAGACAAGGCAGGAACTAATAAGGGCATATATTGATTTCTTTAAGAATAATGGTCATAAGGAAATTCCTAGTGCATCGCTTATTCCTGAAAACGATCCAACTGTATTATTTACGACTGCAGGGATGCATCCTCTTGTTCCGTTTTTACTTGGGCAGGTTCATCCACTTAAGACTAAGAGACTTGTAGATGTTCAAAAGTGTGTGAGAACGCAGGACATAGATGAAGTTGGGGATAGCGTTCATCATACTTTCTTTGAAATGCTTGGAAATTGGAGTTTGGGAGATTAATTTAAAAAAGAAGCTATTGAATTTAGTTTTGAATTTCTTACGAAGGAATTGAAAATACCTCTTGTAAGATTGGCCGTTAGTTGTTTTGGCGGGGACAA
>JAGVWR010000011.1 GCA_018304205.1 Candidatus Pacearchaeota archaeon
TCAGAAAATATATTCGTAATCAAGGTCGGTCTACCGACCAGTTAAAGTTGAGTGACTTTTAGAAGCCCCGCAGCTCTGCTGCGATTGGGAGCTTCACTGGCAGAAGAAAAAAACATAGTAAAAATTCTTCAAACTGAAATGGTAACTCATAATGTAAAAAGATTTAAGGTTGAAAAACCAAAGAATTACAATTTTACTCCAGGGCAAGCAACAGATGTATCAATAAATTCTTTAGAATTAAAAGATAAGAAAAGGCCCTTCACTTTTACTTGTCTTCCCTCCTCTCCTTTTCTAGAATTTACCATAAAGATGTATCCAGATCACGAAAAAGGCGTCACAAAGCACCTTAAAGACCTTAAAACAGGCGATTCTTTGATAATTAGAGATGTCTTTGGAGCAATTCATTATAAAGGCCAAGGAGTTTTCATTGCAGGAGGAGCAGGAGTAACTCCATTCATAGCTATATTGAGATTTTTAAAAGAAAAAAACAATCTAAAAGGAAACACTTTAATATTTTCAAATAAAACATCAAAAGATATTATTTTAGAAAAAGAATTCAAAGAAATGGAGAAACTAGGATTAAAACTAATCTTAACATTAACAAAAGAAAATAACAAAAAGTATGATAATAGAAGAATAGACGAATATTATTTGAAAGAAAAAATAAAAGACTTTAGTCAACATTTCTATATTTGTGGCCCAATAAGAATGGTTGGAGAAATCACTTCAACTCTAGGAAAATTAGGAGCTAATCCAGATTCACTAGTTGTGGAAAGTTAAAAAATCATAATCCACCACAAGATATTTAAAGAACTTAAACTTCAAATTACTATGAATAATAAAAGAGAAAGCTGGCATGTGAATGTTTATAGAGTCAGTTATACAGCTTTTGAATTCATTAAATCTATTCTGGCTTGCAAGTAATTCAACATAATTTCTTTGGATCTTGCAATATTCTAAAAACATGATAAAAACAAACTCTTTGGATCTTGAACGATTAAATTCTCAAGTTGGAACTACAGACCATAAAACAATGTTTTACGAATTAGTTTCAGCTTACAGACGTGACCAGCCAAGTAATATTCCAGAAGCTTTGCTTGAAGAAATTGAAGATTTTACTGAAAGAAATTCGTTAGCAATAGTGGGCCATACAGTAAAAAATCATTTACCTATACACAAATGTTGTGACCGTTGCCTTAAAGCCCACCTCATAAAAACAGCGAAAACTCTAGAGTTAGATAAGAATTTACTTAGAAAAATAGAAGTGGCATTTAATTGTGAAACAGGACACGATGAATATTATATAGATGAAGGAGAACTTAAAAAGATTTAAATACTATAACCAATTATAACCAATTATAGGTTATTATAAATGCCAACAACAATTCAAATTTCAGATAAAATCAAGAATATCCTAGACAGAATGAAGATTGTAGAAAGAGAAACGTACAATGAAGTAATAGAACGAATGTTAGAAGACGATCTTGAATTAAATGAAAAAACCAAGAAAGAATTAGAAGAAGCCAGGAAAAGTAAGAGTATTCGTCATGAAGAAGTAAAAAAGAGATTTAGATTATAATGTATGAAATTGAATGGAAAGAGCACGCTTTAAAAAACTTGGAAAAACTTGAGGTTTCTATAACTAGAAGGATCGTAAAGAAAGTGGAAGAAATGAGAGAAAACCTATATTTGTGTGATGTAAAAAAATTAAAAGGATATGATAAACATTATAGGCTGAGAATAGGTGACTTTAGAGTAATTTTCGAGTTAATTGATAATTCATTGACTATTCTTAAAGTTGGTCATAGACAAAATATTTACGAATAATTTACTTCTTTACTTTCTGTCTTTCCTTAAATTTATCAATAAACTGCTCATGTTGTGACCTACTTGCAACCCTTTTAACTATCCAGAAATCTCTTCCAGGATGTTTTTCAGTTTTAACTTTTCCAACAACCTTTCCATAAACATTCTTCGAAATGAATACTTCAGAGTCTGAAGATTCAGATATATTCTTTGCCAAAGAAACGATACTTCCTATCGAAGTAAACTTGAAAGTGCCTTCCTTCTTCTCAACTATCATTTCTCCAGAATTAACTCCTATTCCATATTTTATTTTATTTTCAGATTTTGAATTATATGAATTTAGTTTTTCTTTGATGTTATTAGCAATAGAAACAGCTAACAAAGCATTATCTTCCTGTCCAGTTATCAAAGGAGCAAATATTATAATCTTGTAATTTCCGCTAGAGTATATCTTTGCTCTTTGCGATTTAGCCTGCATTAATGTTTCATCAATCAATGATTTTGCCCTTTCATTACTTTCTACTTGATCTAAATTCTTTATTTTAAGACTTATAACTTCTGATTTCTGCCTTCTCCCCTCATTTATACTATGTGAACTTCCTGCCATTACCGTAGAATTTACTAAATTCTGCGTACTCTTACCATCAAATTTTACTAGTTTAGGAGATTTCCCAAAATCCTTTGGCGTTTTTCTGAAAAAATGATACAATACAAATCCTAGAACGATCAAAACTAATATCCAGATTATAATTGAATAATTATCCTGTATTGCACTTCCTATCCCAAAATCACTTACTCTAATTGCATTTCCAGTTAATAGGGCGCTTCCTAAGTCTTGTTCACTCTCTCCAGTTTTAACTTCTATATTATATTCCCCTTCGGGAGCACTTAATTTGTATCTATCGCTTCCTCCAACAGGTATATCTAAAGGCACAACTCTACTTTCTTCTCCAATTAAAACTTCAACAGATCTTGTATAGGGAACGTTACCCATATTCTTAACAAATAAGGTATTATTTTTCAACTCAAAACTTGCTAATTGCAGTTCCTGCATTTGAAATATTTTATCAGCTTCTATATTTCTGTATTGAGTCCTAATAGTCCAATATCCAGGGGTACTATTCAAATTAAAGCTGAAGCTCCTTTCCTCTCCTGATTCAATCAATTTTTCTATTATCTTCTTTTCATTAGGGTCGAACAAATTAACGGTTATACTATCTTTTATCATCTCTTCGGACTGATCGTATATGAAAACCTTGTAAACAAAGTCTTTTCCGGGAGTGGCGCTATTTTCATTGAAATTTATTTCTAGTTTCTTAACAATCTGATTAATTCCGAATCCTATTTTTGAATAACCTTCATTTATCACATCTCCTAATTCGTCTTTTTCATAAGCTCTTATAGAAACTTCGTAAAGACCAGATTTCATATTCATAGGGGAGCTAAAATTAAGTTCAAATTTTCCTTGATTAACTGTTCCAAAAATACTTAAATTAATTTCTTTTATGTTTGCTTCGACAAAACCATCAACTGACTTCCCATTTAATCTTAAAGCGCTTCCACTTATTTTTATTATTTCTCCAGGGTTTAAACTTACTCTATCTCCTTCAGCTTTTACATCAAGTTTTTTACTAATCTCAAAACTTTTACTGTTCCCTTCTTCATTTGCATAAGAAGCACTTATAGAACATCTTCCTGATACCTCCCCAATAAGAGACCTATCCAGCCTGAATGGAATGAAAATAACTCTTTCTTGCCCAGCTTCTAAGCTATATGGGCTTCTATAAAGATCAATACTGGTAGAAGTAGAATTATTCTCTGTTAAACATAACAATTTAACATCTAAGAAATCATTTGATTTTACAACAGGACTAATAGTAATAGTCATATTCAGATCGTCACTAAAATGATAAAATGAATCTATTTGTCCAACATAAACCTCTGCAGAAGCAAAATTTATTAATAAAAACAAACTCAAAGAAATTAATAATAAAAACCTCAATTCTATACCTCTTTTCATGTGATTAAAGTAGAGATATTCATATTTAAAGCTTATTCCCAGTTATGACAACTTGAAAATTATAAAAAATTGACCAAATAACCAAAAGAATTAAATATACCTTAAACTAAGAAATAAAGTGAACAGTCAAAAGTTTAGTTTTGCGTGGCAATAAAACGATTTCTTTAGATAGGTCGCCACAACTTTACCTCTGGCTGCAATGATGTTGTAATAATAGGCTCTGGAATAGCTGGAAGTTCACTTGCACTTAACCTAGAAAAAAAAAGAATAGATTATGTTCTATATACAGATCAAAAAAACCCTCTTTCTAACACAACTTCCTTAAGTTTTGGTCATTGTAGAGTTCCTGACGAGTCAAATCTAGAAGAAACAATATCTCTCAGCGTTCAAAAATTCGGAGAGCAAGAAGAAAGAGCAAAACATATCTATGAAAAAGCAAGTTTAGTTTCAGAATTATTTAATTCTTTAAAAATAGAATTTCAAAAAAGAAGCTTTGGAATAATTCCTACTTCTGTTGAAAGAGGAGGCCATGTTATTTTAAGATCCACTCAGGAAAAAGTAGCTAACATAAGAACAAATGTAGAGTTAATTGATTTCATAAAAATAAACAATAAATTTGAATTAACACTAAAAGAAAATAATAAAATATTCAAACAAAGAACAAAAAATCTAGTTTTAGCAACAGGAGGATTTGGAGGAAAATTTAAATTAACTGATAACTTCAGATACAATTCATACGATATATTCGATATGGTAGCAAAAAATGGGGGAGAAATAATAAACATAAACGAAATATTCATTCACCCTTTTGGATATAGTGAAGGAAGAAGAATACTCATTGGTAAAGATGTATCACAAGGAAAGTTTGTAGATAAAAAAGGCAAAAATATTTTTGACGAGTTTATAGAGAGTAAACTAAAAAACGATAATTACCATAATGTCTTTGATAAGTTAGTCTCAAAAATGATGTATTATAATTTCATAGGCGAAGAGATATATTTTATTGATAAAAATAGAAAAATAAAAATTGTTCCTACAGTCCACTATACTGCAGGAGGAATCAAATCAGATTATTTAGGAGAAGTAGAAAATTGCGGCAATTTGTATGCGATAGGTGAATGTAGATATGATGGTAATAAAAACGGAGGAAGACTACCAGGATATGCTCTTACTTCAGCCATAGTAGATGGAAAAGTGCTCTCAAATATTCTAGAAAATAAGTTAAATTCTCAATATTTATAAACATAAAATGGCAGCTATAGACATGACAAAAGACGGTTTTAGAGTAACTCCTTGGGAAATATCTGGAAAAATTGATTATGAAAGACTAATAAAAGAATTTGGAGTAGAAAGGATAACTCCCGAACTCTTAAGAAAAATAGAACACATTACAGGTGAAACTCATTTCATGCTAAGGCGAGGTATATTCTTTGCACACAGAGATTTATCATGGTTATTGAATGAATATGAAAAAGGGAATAAATTCTTTCTTTATACTGGGCGCGCGCCTTCAGGAAAAATACATCTAGGACACCTTCAAACTTGGATGTTTACAAAATGGATTCAGGATAAATTTGATGTGAATTTATGGTTTCAATTTCCAGATGAAGAAAAATTCTTCTTTAAACAAGATTTAACTTTTGAAAAGATAGAAGAATACTTGCAAGATAATATGCTTGACGTTATAGCTCTTGGTTTTGATCCTAAAAAAACTCATTTTATAATCGATACAAAACATGCTAGTTTAATGTACAAAGAAGCATGCAAAATTGCAAAAAAACTCACTTTCTCTATGGTCAAGTCTTCATTTGGTCTAACAGAACAATCAAACGTAGGATCTATTTTTTATACTTCTATGCAAACAGTTCCAGCATATCTTCCATCAATATTAAAAGGAAAGAAAATCCCCTGTTTAATTGCTCACGCAGTTGACCAAGATCCTCACTTTAGATTGACTAGAGACATTTTACCTAAATTAAATCAATATAAGCCTGCATCAATCCAGTGCACTTTCCTCCCTCCACTTACAGGTTTTGAAGGAAAAATGAGTTCTTCAGAAGAATCTGCTGCAATATATACCACAGACTCTCCAAAAGAAGTAGAGAGAAAAATAAAAAAATACGCTTTCTCAGGAGGAAGAGATACTTTAGAGGAACATAGAAAACTAGGAGGAAACCCAGATGTTGATGTTTCATTCCTATATCTAAAATATCTTTTCGAAGAGGATGATAAGAAACTAAAGAAAATTCATGATGATTATAAATCAGGAAAACTTCTTTCAGGAGAACTTAAGCAAATAACAATTAATAAAATAAACGAGTTTCTTAAAAATCATCAAAAGAAACGTGAAGAAGCCAAAAAAATGGTTGATAAATTTATTTTTAAAGGTTGATTACTCGTCTAACTTTCTATTTGCAAACAAAGCCTCATCCCTTTCATTTAAAATCCTCCAGTTATGCACAATTTTATCCCAGTAATTATCGTCTCCTCCACCATTATATCTTTCCACGGCTTCTTTCCAAGTTCTCCATCCAACTATAGCCATTTTGCCAGAAGACTTTCTATAATATACCTCTTGTCCAATTTTCAATTTTTTAGGATCGACATCTGGATTGCATTCAATTAAACTTTTTACATTTGTTTCTAATCTTCTTGCTATTCCACTATAAGTATCTCCTTTTCTAATTGAATATTTAAACAATTCTTGACCATCAACTTTTTTTCTACCATAAATAGCTGCTTTATGTACAAGCCATCCTGTTCCTGCAAAAATACTTGATTCTGCATCCATATTGCTTTTAGAATAATCCCATCTCCCATTTACTCTTGGAGTTTGTTTCTTGCCTTTCAAAAAAGAAAAATTACCTATTAAATTTGTGTTCTCTCCCTCTATTACTTTTCCTTCTGCTCCATTTTGTAGAACTACTAAAGCAAAATCTCCCTTATTAGCAACTTGCATAGGATCATACTCAAAAGCATCTAATGTACTTGGTGATAAACTTTCGACAGCGATCTTTGCTTTAACCAAATTCTTAGGAGGAGCCACATTATGTACACTAGAAAAATAGGATATTGCTTTCTCAATTATGGGATCATAACGATCTAATTTCTGGATCAGGCCTTCATCACTTCTTTCAATCCTTCCCAATCTAACAGGTTCACTGAAAGCATTATATGATACTGTTGGTAAAATATCAACAATATGGGCATAAGCTTTCTGAGCATTTCCTGTTGCAGCCAAAATCCATACCATTACTAAAGGCACTGCAACAGTTAACTGTCTTGCAATTCTTTGCATTCCTAGTTTAAAATTCTTCAAATTGTGTTGATCTAAACTTAAATCTCTTGTCCAACTCTTATTTCTTGGCTTTCCATCATAATAAACATCATTCAGTTCATTCATCTGCTACCTCATAATCTTGTCTTAGTTGTTCAGTTCTCTGTTCAACATAATTTTCTCTTTGCATAAGTCTTGCTCTTTTGTCTTCCAAATAATTTCTAGTTTCTCTTTCCTGACATCCATGATAAATTAAATTAGTTATCACTATAGCTGTAAAGGCAATTTTCTCAAATTTTGTGAATCCTTTCCTCTCTTGATTTTCCATTAAATAGGTCATTAAAAAGCCTTTTTAAATCTTTCTATAATGTAGTGACTAAATAGGAGTAACATAATCGTAATGTTTAAAAGGTAGTTTTTCCTATAGTTTACATGAAAAACACACTATCAAGGCAAAAAACTGAAAAGGAAACATCAATTGCAACAAAAGATAATAGAAAAGAAAGTTTAGTCGACACACTAGGAGTTGTTAGTTATTCGTTGATTGTTGGCGCCGTAACAGATTATTCAGCTGGATTAAGAGGAATTGGAGTCTTAGCATCTAGACTATACGGTACTGCTATTAATCTTCCCACTGGAGCTCCCTATGGAAAATGGAGAAATTTTATTTACAAAAAAACAAAAACAACAAATGAGAGTTCAAAATTAAGAAAGTCTCTAGTTGAACTTGCTGCTTTTAATACATTTCAAGTACCTTTATACGTGACAGTTATTGGCGTTGGAAGCTTAGTTTCAAATTTAATTTCAAGTGAAGAATTTAAAATAGATTTTGATAAAGTTATCAAAGGAGCAGAACATTTAGCAATTATTTCTCCACTTATCGGTCCAACATTAGGCTTATATACTGAAGGCTTAAGAAAATTATTCGGCCTTAAATCCGTTCCAAGAAAAGCAAGAGAAAGTTTAGAAGAAGAACTGCAATAGTGAAAATTAGTCAATAAACAAATAAAATTAATTCCAGCTCTGTAGAAAGTAAACCTCAATAGCGGAGAGGTTTACTAGTTTCTCTGCATTATAAGCTAAAAATCTGAATAATAATTCATTCTTTTGTGCATTG
>JAGVWR010000012.1 GCA_018304205.1 Candidatus Pacearchaeota archaeon
ACAAGCATGATGTAATTCATACATAAATTTTAGAATAAGATAACTATATAGTTTTTACCCAGTCACAGCAGAGCTGTGGGGATTTCTTCTCAATTAAAAGATTTATTTGACAACAACTTCCTCTTTTTGTTAACGCAGGATAATAATTCTTAATATCAAAAGCATGATGTGCCACTCCACCTTTAAAGGTGGAGTTTGAAAAGGCACTCATGCTTTGGATGCTCAAGGAACTACTCCACACTAAAGTGTGGAGTTTTCTATCAAGTTTCTTGACATAATCAAAGGAGAATATCCAAAGAAATCCTGGCAAATCATGTAAATCCTGATAAAACAATATACTAACAGGTTCCGATGAATTTATTTGTCGATAAAATCTCAAATGAATTAAAAACTTAAAAAATAGATATTGAAAAAAAATAAAAATAATGTTAAAGTCTAAGAAAAATTAGAACTTTTTATGTTTAGGATAGCATTCTTTGCAGTAAACTGGCTTTCCTTCTGTTGGTTTGAAAGGAACTTCACAATCGTTCTTGCAGTCTGAGCATACAGCCTTATGCATTTCTCTAGGACCAAAACTTCTCTTGAATCCTCCGCCTCCGCCACCGCCTCTGTTACCGCCTCCGCCGAAACGTCTTCCGCCGCCTCTACTTCCGCCGTCAAAGTTATTCATTTTTTATACCTCCTGTACTATATTTCATATTATTTTCTCGTTTGATGAGCTTTTAAACATTTAGTTTTTAAAGAATTAGTATCTTCGGCCAAAACTTCTTCCTCCAGAGCTTCCGCCTCTACTTCCGCTACCCCTATATCCTCCACCTCTTCCTCCTCCACGATATCCGCCTCTACTTCCGCTATCACTGTGACCTCTGTCCCTATTGCCACCTCCAAATCTTCCTCGTGGCTTCATATTGAAATTAACAAATAAAGCTTCAACTTCAGGAACTACTTCCTGTTTTATTTTTAAAGAATCATCCTCACATACTTTTCTGAAGTTTTCATAATCTCTTTGAGAAACTAAATTGATCGCCTTTCCATGTTTTCCCGCTCTTGCAGTTCTTCCTATTCTATGAATATATTCTGAACTCGTCTTAGGAATGTCGTAGTTATAGATATGCGAAACATTTTGTATGTCTAAACCTCTAGCTGCTACGTCAGTACATACCAAGATATAAACCTCATTTTCGTGGAATGATTTTAGGATAGCATTTCTTCTGTTTTGCTCAAGTCCTCCATGAATAGCAAGTGCATGTAAACCATATCTTTTAAGATTGTCAGCTAAAAAGTCTGTATTTCGCCTAGTGTTACAGAAAACCATGATTAAACCCGAATGTTCTTGCTTTAATAAATGGACAAAAAGAGAGAACTTTTTGTTTTGAGGAACATCATAAAAAATTTGAGTTAATTTTGAAGCATCAACATACGATTCAACTGAAATATAAATTGGATCTTTCATATATTTCTTCGACATTCTTTCAATATCTATAGAAATTGTAGCTGAAAAGAGAAACATTTGTCTATTTCTCGGACAGACGTCTATTATTTTCTCGACGTCTCTTATGAAACCCATATCAAGCATTCTGTCTGCTTCATCTAAAACTAAGAATCTTACTTTATCTAGGGCTAAAGTTCTTTGAGATAAATGATCTAGTATTCTTCCTGGTGTTCCCACAACGATATCTGCTCTTTGCAGCGCCCTTATTTGAGGATTTATGTTTACTCCGCCATATATTTCGACAACATCCAAATTATAATACTTTGAGAACTCTCTTAAGCTTCTTGCTACTTGTTCTGCAAGCTCTCTTGTTGGTGTCAAAACTAATGCTTGTATTCCTTTTCCTTTCTGCACGCCTTGAATAATTCCCGCTCCAAAGGCTAATGTTTTCCCTGATCCAGTTGCTGAGCCACCAAGAATATCTTTTCCTTGCAAAGCTAAAGGAATTGTTTTTTCCTGGATCTCGCTAGGTTTGGTAAATCCTAATTCCTTTATTACCTTAAGGATATTTTCACTTATGTTTAACTTTTCAAATTCTTTCATTTCTAATTTTCAATGCTTTTATTTTCCATCCACTTTGGGGGTATACAGTTTTATATCGTTTTTATATAAGAAATAGATTCCTTTGAAAGGACTATTTCATACACGTTGTACTTATTAATACTGCTTTGTGATAATATAATTAATTGTGGGTATTTAAATGTAGCAGTTTATTTTATTTTGTCTTTTTCATTAGTTCTTTTTGATTTAGATATATTATGATTGGAACAGGTATTATGAAAAACCAGTCAACAAAGTACATTAAAGCAATACAAACTAAACCAATAAGTGAATATATAACGACTTTAATGTTTATCATATTAACTTTAGGGATAAACTGGTTAAATAGTTTTTTAAAAGGGAAAATCATTGTAAGAGTATGTCAAGAGGTACGGCAATAAAAGAGATAGAAGAATTCCCAAGAAGAATAAGAATCTTTGTCATTGTCATTCTTTTAATGTTAATATTAGGAACGCTTGGATTCTGGGCTATGGATGGAGGACATTTTGGACTTGCATTTATAAGAACTTTACAAACATTAGCTTTCATATTTTCTGAGGATAGTTTGTTATATGAAAGGCTACTCGAAATATTTTTGGCTATAGTTGGAGTTTTTTTAATTTGGTGGGTTTTATGGAGTATTGCTGATATGATCTTAGATGGAAACTTAAGAAAGTATTTAAAACTAAGATTCTATACTCTAAAAGTACAATCTATGAAAGATCATATAATTATTGTGGGAGGCGGAAGAGTTGGTGAAGAAATAGCTAGAGTTATTTCTGCTAAAGAACATAATTTCCTAATTATTGAAAATAATGAGGTTGCTATAAAATATCTTAGAAAAAAGGGATATACTGTTTTAGAAGGAAATGCTGAAGATGAAAACATTCTAAAAGAAGCGAAAATAGAATATGCAAAGAAGATAGTCTTAACTATACCTAGAACTGAAGCAAATATACTAATTACCTTAACTGCGAAAGAGCTTAATCCTAAAATAGAAATTTATGCAAGATCTGATGAACCTTCCCTAGTTTCAAAATTAAAGAGAGCTGGGGCAAAAGTAGTTATTGTTCCTGAAATAGTTGCTGGCGATAAAATCGCTCAAGATTTAAAACTATAAGATATAAAAAAGACAGAAAAAATACTTTTAAAAAATTTTCTTTACTGCTAAACTATATTTTTACATAATTATATCAAGGGCATGAAAAGGCACTCATGCTTTGAATGCTAGAGAAATATTTTATGGAATTCTGTCAATTAATTATATAAACTTCAAAAAGGTAATCTAATTATGAGCATAGATGCTAAAGTTAGTGATGTAACTGTCAATGGAAATCCACAAAAAGATTTGGTAATAGAAAAATTCTTGGCAAGATACATTCCAAAAGGAGTTAAACAACACAAATGTAATGATGATCATGTAAGAGGCGTCACGCATGAAGAATATCTCCAGCAATTAGCAATAGATAATGATGCAGAATGTGAACTAAAAAGACAAGAAAGAGAAGAAGGATTGCGTTTTACTTAAAAATATGAAATAGCCCCGCCAGGATTCGAACCTAGGTCCCAACCGCCAGAGGGTCGGATGCTTGACCACTGCACTACGAGGCTATTAAACTTAAATTACCAAAAAGCTATTTTAAACATTTCTAATCAGTCTGAATGATGTATTGGATGCTCATGCCCCTCTTCCCTTCTTCTATAAAGTTCTTTAATATTTTTCATTCCTTCCTCTACGAAGTTTTTCTTTTTGAATCCGTGTTTGTCAATCAAAGCAGCAGTATGCTCTCCACCAAGAAAATGTGGGGTAATTACATAATCCGCTCCTTCTTCATACAATTTTATCGCTTCATCAATCTGGTGCGAGATAACTATTATAATTGCATTTTTATTTACTATTTTCACTCTTTCAATAAGCAAAGCATTTGCTTCTAATTCTGGAATAGTTGATATTACCATTTTTGCTTTCCTTAAATTTAACTCATCAAGTAATTCCAAGTCTGAAGCATCCCCATACCTAGAATCTATGCCTTGTTTAGCCAGACTTATAATAGTTTCAGGATTATAATCGACAACTAAGAAGTTTTTACCTGTCCTCTTGAAAGGAGCAAGCAAACTATATCCTATTCTATTATATCCAAAAAGAATAACATCGTAATCTTTGTCCTGGTGATATTTTCCCTCGTCTACTTTTATTCCTTTTCTTTCAAATATAGAAAGATATCTTGATAGTTTTGGATATATTTTACTTGAATAAAGGACTAGATAACAGCATAAACCCATTGTAACTAATCCTATCGCAGTCATTATTCCAAGTATCTCTGGACTTATGTGACCTAGACTGACTCCAAGTGCAACAACTATAAATGAAAACTCACTTATCTGCGCAACAGTAAGCCCTGCTAGGAAACTATTTCTCTTAGTATATCCCAAACCCCCCATTATAACCATAACTATCAAAGGATTACCTACCAAAATAAGGAGAGAGAAAACAATAATTGCGATCTTGTATTCCATTATATTGCCAAAAGACATCTGAGTACCAAGATATATGAAGAAGATTAAAATAAAGAAATCTCTAATAGGTTTTACTCTTGAGTTTATTTCATACCTATAAGGAGATAAAGATAAAGTAATTCCTGCGAGCAATGCACCTATTTCAATCGAAAAATTAAAATAATAAAATAACGAAGCAACTGCAAATGCCCATCCTAGAGAAAACAAAAGTAGTAATTCCTGCGATTTAGCCATAAACTTTGTCACACTGGGAAGAATAAATATTCCACAAATAACTAATGCTAAAATTAATCCTGCTCCTCCAACCAAAGTTTTAGCTAATAAAAACACTATCCCTTCACTATTAGACTTTGCAAATGAAGAGATTATTATTAAGATAATCATTGCGACAAAATCCTGAACTATCAAAAATCCAATAGAAATTCTTCCATATAGAGATTCTGTTTCATTCTTATCAGACAGAAGCTTCATTATTATTATGGTGCTACTAAATGAAACCGCGATTGCAATATATGCCGAAGCAATTATCGAAAAACCTAACGCCTTCCCTATAAAAAAACCTATTACGAAAGTGAATATGATTTGGCCTATTCCAGTAAAAAAAGCAACTCCTCCAACTTTCTTGATAAGTTTTGGATCTAAATTAATTCCAACCATAAACAAAAGCATAGCAACGCCAATCTTTGCAAAAATAGCTATGCTCCCATCATCACTTCCAGTCAAATTAAGAAAATAAGGACTTACTAAAATTCCAGTTAAAATGTAACCTATTATCATTGGTTGCTTCATAAGTCTTAAAATACCAGTAACCACCACTCCGACTATTACAACTAGACTAATCTGCAAAAATATATTTTCAGCCACCATCTTTTATTTTAAATCTAATAGATCACAATATTTAAAGTTCTTCATTTTTTCTAAAAGGCATAATTTTAAATTACCTTTTTAATTATAATAATCATGTTAAGAATGACCCACCTTGCAATTGGCCTTGCAGTAGCACTGCAATTTTTTCCACATGTAAATAATAAACTTTTTTTTATCCCCCTAATTCTATTCTTTTCTTTACTTCCAGATATAGATTCCGGCTTTTCATCTATAGGAAAAAAGTGGTATGCTAAAGCCGCTCAAGCCATCTCTCCTCATAGGGGATTTTTTCACAGCTATACTTTTACTATACTATTTGCAGTCATTCTGGCCTTTTTTCTTCCTGTTTTAGCACTTCCCTTCTTTTTAGGCTATAGCTTTCATTTATTCGCAGATAGCTTTACCCCCTTTGGAATTCGTCCATTTTGGCCACTGAAGGTAAAATCTGTTGGAAAAGTAAATACTGGGGGAAAAGTAGAAATAGCTATTTTCTGGGTGTTTGTAATAATTGATATGTTTTTGTTAATCTCTTTATTCATTTAATACAATAGATTTTTATATTTGATTAATTTTCATTAAAAGAGAAAAAGATGGTACTTGGAATTTTAATTTTGGTTGCTGCAATATTCCTTCTAATTGTATTTATCTCTAAAAACCAAACATTTCAATCAAAATTCATGCATATTATAATTGGCACGTTAATAATGTTCCTGGTTTTTTCAGTAGGCTATGTTTTTATTATTTCTGACATAAAATTATCTTCCTTTGATAACTTGCTCATTTTTTCGAAAGCATATTTTTCTTGGTTAAGTCACTTAGCTAAAAACACAGGAAAAGTTGCAGGATACGTTATAAATCAAAACTGGGGAGTTAATGAAACAGCTTCAGATATAATAAAATGAAATTAACAATAATCGCAATCAAATTTCTGTTTGTAGGGGCTTTGTTTATAGTTTCCAACAACCAATTATATCTAAGCGATTCACATGATCTAAATCAATTTTACGACATGTATCATCTCTGGCTGAGTAATGTTTTTGATAATGTTAAACAACTTACTTCTTATGTAGTAAAATCGGAATGGCTTCCAGAAGAAACAATAAATAAGGCAAATTCTCTTTTGGTACCTCTAATATATGTGGATAGGTAGTTTTTTATATTTCCATAACCTCATTTTCTCATGATGTGGTTTATAATAGGAGTAATAGGAATAATTGTACTTGTATTCTGGATAAATAGTTACCAAAATAAATATCAAAGCTTTCAAGGTAATGTATTTAACATAATAGTCATGGGGCTAATAATATTTGTCATTATTTCATCTGGATATGTGTATTTAAACGGAGATTTCACAATAAAGAGTTTTAACGACTTCAGTATTTTTGCTAGAACTTACTTCTCTTGGCTTGCAAGTTTCTTCACAAATGCCAAAGGTGTTGCAGGATACGTTATAAATCAAAACTGGGTCGGGAACATCACCAACGTAACAAAATCAAAAGCATGATGTGCCACTCCACCTTTAAAGGTGAAGTTTGAAAAGGCACTCATGCTTTGGATGCTCAAGGAACTACTCCACACTAAAGTGTGGAATTTTCTGTCAAGTTCCTTGACATAACAAACCTGCGAAAAAATATAAATTATTATTTAAAAGAAACATAAGATAAGTTTTTATACGCTTTTTCTCTAAAAACTTCAAGCCACTATAGTTCAGCGGTTAGAATACGACATTGGTAATGTCGGGGTCCCGGGTTCAATTCCCGGTAGTGGCTTTTAATATTTAAGTCACATAAATAGCCAAATCTTTCGCAGTTATTTGGCTTTCCCTTTCTCTTTTTGCAGCATTCCTATGAACTTTAACCATGCCATGCATGCTATAAATATGAAGATAAACAATTCTTAATGGATGTAAATTCGGACAAATCCGAAAAAGCAAATAAGACGACAAGCCCTTTATTATTTGCACAAGTTTTGCATCATCCATGGTTCTTGGACAATTAACAATCATATGTGCATATTCAGACATAACTTTCAGAATAATAATTTCAATGTTATGTCTCTTGCAAGCTTCTTCAATAGCAACTCTGCAAAAAGTAAGAACTTTGTCTTTTTGCATCATTCTATAACTATATTTAGTCGTTATTTGTACATGCTTGAAGTTGTTTCCGACTGAGCTTCCATAACTTTCATACATTTTCACCTCCCGTTAAATTTAATTAGGAGCTCAGCTATAGCTAACTGAATTTACTGCAGTGAGCTACGCCAAGCTCACTGTTTTTTATTTATTAGACTAGAAAAAGATTGTCGCAATTCACTTATCCCTAAAGGGGCAAGGGTTCTTGCGAGGTCAATCTAAAACAACTGGCGTTCCAGTTTCTTTCGCAGGCCCTTCTAAAATAGCCGTTAAAGAAGGCCTATGAATAGACATTCCTCCCAAAAATAAAGCGTCAGATCCAGAGATTTTATTTCTTAATTCTTCATCACTAGGTTGCTGAACATTTAAGTCAACCATCTCAAGATCCCAGTTTTTTGGCATATAAGAGGCAAAAGTTAAAAGTCCAAATGGTGCAAATATAGTTTTTCTTCCTAACCAAGGCATGATGTAATCATAACCCCAAAAAGTGTGTTCTGGAAATTTAGGAGCAATTAACAATCCCTTCTTTTTAGGTAAATTCTTATTTAAAGGAACACTTTTGTTCCTTACAGTTAAATCCACTAAAGCGCTACTAGTCATATCTCACCAAATTATGTTGTAACAATACAAAGATTTAAATACCTTCCAATTTCAGATATTTCATGCAAAATACAAATCAAAATATACAAAATGTAAAATTCCTTAGACCGCATGTTGAGGAAAAAAGAGTATGGAACAATACAAATGTTTTGGCAGGATTCATAGTAGGAGCATTACTCATAATCTCATTCCCATTTATTCTCTTCTTCCTTAAACTTACATTGTTACAAGCAATTATAGTCCTTTTAATTTACACCCTCTTTTATGCTATGGTTTTATTCTTTCTTTTACAGCCTTCGGTTGTGAGAGAAATAAGACATATTGCAGTAAAAACAGTTGAAATTGAAAAACCAGTCATTAAAGAAGTACTGGTGGATAGACCGATCTACAAAGAAGTAATAGTAGAGAAACCAGTTTACAGAGACGTTGTTAGACCAGTTTACACGTCTTCTAAAGCAAAATTAAACATTCCAAAATACCAATTTGTAGGTTCAAAACAGACAAGAAAATTCCACAAAAGAACATGCAGACTTGGAAAATTAATAAAAAAGAAATACAAAATATCAAACAATAGTCAAGCACACTTTAGAAATATGAAATTCAAAGCCTGTAAAGTCTGTATTCTTAAGAAAAAGAAAGTTTAAGAAACCTTTATAAATTACCTGCTCGTCATTTTTATTATGGCAAGAAAGAGGGCAGCTAGGAACAATTCTCCAACAAAACTCGAGAAAACAATCGTTGAAAACCTCGTAGAGCTTCAAAAAGTGCATATCGATTTAGTAGAAAAATTTGACAAATTAGCTTCAGAATTATCATCTCTTCTAGCTTTATTCGAGATGACTGCAAGAAGTTTCGCAAGTAGCCCGATAATAAAAGAAACTCAAAAAGATCACGAATTCCTTGATAAGATTGACAGATTATTGGAACAAAATAAAACGATAGCGAAAGGCCTAACACTAATGGAAGATAAAATAAAAGAAAGAGTATATGGGCCTGTGAAAACACCGTCACAACAAATGCAGAATATCAAACAAAGTATGCCTTCTATCGGAGAAAACCAAATGCAGCAAAGTCAAACCAAAAACGAAGATGAGTATCAGCCAGCTATTGGTAGTAGACCTTTGCCTAAATTCTAAAATGGCAAATGAAAAGTTTGATTTGAGAAGTCTATTTTTAAGAGAATTCGTTAAAGCAATCTTATCAAATTATAAAATTCCAGAAATAAAAGTTCAATACGAAAATCTAGTACATGATAGTCAAAATGTAGAAACTTCACAGATTCCATTTACTGAAGATTTTTCACAGTCTATGATTGCAAGAGAAGATTTTAATAATCACGTTCTTTCATTAATCCCTAAAGCTCCAAGATTTATTAATCAGCCAAAACAAATAAAACCAAATCAAAGACAAATTATTCCAATAAGACATAATTTACCTCGTCCAGTTATACATCCTATAATTCAAAATATAAAGATGACTCCAAAAACACAAGTTACTGGAGAAAAAGGGTTATCCATAGCAAATCTTGGTTTATCAAAAATAGATAATCTTCTAAGAAGCCCTTCCATATTAAGTATCGAATCTCCAGGTCCGGGAAGACCCCTTCTTATAAATAACTCTGGGGCAATACAATCAACTCAAGTAGCTCTAACAAATGAAGAAATAGATAAAATTCTAAAAGAATTCTCAGAGCAAACAAAAATCCCATTAATTCCTGGAATGTTTAAAGCAGTTTATCGAAATTTAATTATTACAGCAGTCATCTCAGAAGTAGCTGGCACAAGATTTCTAATTCAAAAACGAAATCCTTTTCAAAGATTTTAAGGTAAATTATAATCAAGAAACTTGACATAAGGTCTATTTTTTCATTTTTCTCTTTCTTTTTCTATGTTTTTCTTCTAGATAAATTCCTATCGCTAACAACAAAATAAGAAGCAAAAGCCATAAAATCCATTTTATATAAGATATATCTATTCTATCATCCTTGCAAATGGCACAATCTCCGCCGCAATCAATTCCATTTTCATTTCCATCTTTAATATTATTAAAACATGTTGAACAAGTCGTTAAATTACTCTGCACAAATTTTATTTGCAAATTGCTGTTTTTCCAAGCATCTAAATTAATATGTGTAACGGGCACGCCCGTTTTCTTATTTATTGCTATCAAAGTTTTCTGCCCGCAGACATTTTCTTCAATTAATTCTATTTCGTAACTTGATTCGCACAATAAATTATCGCTATATCCTTCTATACATCCTCCAAAGTCCTCACACTCTCTTGCTCTTTCACCACTTAATTTTATTTCTCCATCAAAAACGTCTTCTATTCTATCCTCATATTCACACGTACCCCAAGAGCCACATTGAATGTCTGGAACACAATTATCTATAGAACATGCAAGTTCTTCTACAGGCTGAACATTTGTTGTACACGAATTAAGATCTTCGCATCTTCTAGTTGTCTTTCCGTTTGCACAAGCACTCCATTCTCCGCAAAGCCAATCCGACACACAAATATCAACATTACAACTTGTAGTTTCAATTATGTCCTTACTATTACATTTAGTATCAATACAAATTCTTGTTCTTTGATCATTTGAGCAAGAACTCCACTCTCCGCATTCATATTCCGAAATACATGTCGGCCCTCCAGGACTTCCCCCTCCCCCATCATCCCCATCATCTCCTCCTCCAGAAGAAACAGAAACACTAAAACTCACATTTGTTGTATAGTTTCTATTTCCAGCACTGTCATTGCAATATGCAGTAAGAGTATAATCTGCATTTGCTATACCAGTTTTCGTAGAATTAAAGTCAATATTTCCGTTATTTGTAAGAGTTTCATTATTTACTCCATAATCAAGAGAATACAAACACGAACCAGATTCATCAAGAGTTAAATTAATTAAATAAGTGTTAACAGTATAAGTTGTAGCTGTTGGAGAGTTAATAGTTACTTCTGGGAATGTTTTATCAACACTGAAAGTAATATTTGCAGTATTATTTACATTATTACTCGTGTCGTTTGCCCACACTTTAAAGACGTAAGATCCATCACTCATTGAGCTATTTGTTCTATTAAATGCTGTTCCAAACAATGTGGACTCGTTTCCAGTCATTGTATAATTATGAAGATAATTATCTAACGTGTATAGAACTGACCCATTTTCATTAAGTGTAACATTAAATACAAGAGGAAAATCAACAAAATTGTAAGTCTTGTTTGTTGGATTTATTATTGTAACCAATGGGGCATTTAAATCTGCAACAATTTGAATTGTTCTTGTCTCGGTGCAATTCTCATTATTTGATGTGTCAGAAGCGCAAGCTGAGTAAATATATCTCCCAACAGAAACGTTGTTATGATAAACCAATAATCCCCAATTGGTTGAGTTAAGTTGTGTAAGATTTAAATAGCTAGACCCGTACTTGATTGTTATATTCTCTAAAGTTGCATCATAATCAGTCTCTACTTTTTTGTCTGTCCAGAAATAAATGACATCTCCAACATTAACACTTGTTGTGTTAGTTATATTCGCCGAAAATCCATTTAAAAAACTATTAAAGTAAAGTTGCTCAGAATTCTTATAAATAGAATAGTTTATCCCGTCCCCAACACCATTATCTCCGTCTCTTATGCTCACATTAATTATAATATTTCCCGGAATGCTAACGTTCCATGCTCTTGCGGCATCATAATTTGGAGCTGGATGTGAATATGTCTGACCAAGAATGCCATCTGCAGATCCTCCCCAAGTAGGGTCTGTCCATTGTAAAAGACTATACGCTCCTGTAGACAAACTTCTTCTATAATAATACCAGTTATTTTCACCTTGTGTCCCAAATGAAAATTCGGCTTGCGAGTTAATTATTACCCCATTTTCTCCAAAATAAACAGGAGTTCCAACTTGATTTACATCAATATTTATCAGAGTTCCGTTCCAGCTATAAGTAATGTTATGTAAATTTGATTTTACAACGGAAACATTTACAATGAATGAATTATTTGTTGTAATAGTATTATTTATAGGCGTTGGAACTGTGAAGTTTATTAACGGACTTGTTCTATCAACACTAAACACAATTGATTCTGTATAATTTCTATTATTTGATGTGTCATTTGCGTAAACCTTAAATGTATAACTCCCATCAGCAAGGCTTCCATTTGTCGCATTAAACCTTGTTCCAAACAATCCCCCAGCACTTAGACTTTCATTCCCAGTCATACTCACATTGTGCACGCCTCCATCAAGAGAATACATTGCACTAGCGTTCTCATTTATCGTCACGTTAAATAATAAAGGAAAGTTAACTAAATTATAAGTTTTATTAGTTGGATTTATTATGGTAACAAGAGGATTAACACTATCTGCGCTTAATCGTACAGTTCTTTGTTCTGTGCAATTCTCCACATTGGAATCGCCTGCACAGGCAAAATAAGTATAATTGCCATAATCTAATCCACCTGTAGAGTTCTTGCTTTGATTAACATACAGCCCCCAATTTGTCGCATTATATTTAGCAAGATTCATAAAATAGTTTTCTACAACTTCTGCTAAGGAAAAAGTTCTGTTATAAACTCTTAATTCATCGATTGTTCCATTAAAGAAATTTCCAACACTAACACCACTATATTGCGCCCCAACATACAATGCCCCAGAAGGATAAATTGTTTTCCCAGCAGTCCCATCACTACCTTGAACAGAAGTAACTCCATCTATATATATTTGAACTGTATTTGTACCAGCATCTCTTGATGCAACAATATAATGCCATATTCCATTCGCAATGTTTGCTCCAGTAATTGTCGAACTTCCTAGACCATCTGTAGACCTAATAGTAAATCTTATTGCCCCGTTATCCACGAATAGAGCATAAAGAGGATCATTTCCATTATAATTGCTAAAGACATACTTATCTGCCGCAGAATGATTTGTCTTAAGCCACATTGCAATAGTCAATCCTTCCTCACCTTCTAAATCAAATACTGCTGAATCTGTAATATTGAAATACTTTGCAACCCCATCAAATTCATAAGCTCCCCCATATTTCCCAGTAACATTAAATGTTGGACAATTTGTACAAGTTCCATTGTTTCCATATCTTGAAGTGTCATTAAATCTTGTATAATCATCAAAGTTCATCATTAAAACAAGAGAGTCATTATACATTGTGTAATTCGTTCCGTTCCAATTGAATTTTACTGAACTTATCGGCAAAGAGTTCTCAATTATAGAAATATTAACTATTACCGCTTATGTTTGTTTTTATTGTATTATCATCTAATGTGGGCCCTATGAAATTAATGACTGGATCAACAACATAATCAAATTCAACATCTCCTCCAAGAACAAGCAAATCAAAAGTGTCCTGACTTCCATTAAATTCGGTCAGATATAATTTATATTCAGAATCATTATGAGAATAAATATCCTCAAAAGTCATAATTTTTTCAGTCCCATTGATCTCATAAACTTCAACACTTACATTACTTTCAGTTATATTACTTCTAGCATAAATTGTAATATCCTTTTCATTTGTCAAATTCTGTTCAAAAGTAACTCTAATATAATGTCCAACTGGAATAGAAGTCCAACTGTTATCTCTTTCCTTAACAGCAGGATAAACATCTTCAATAAATTCCCTATTAGAATCCAAATGCTCTGCCTTTGTAATCAAAATAATTTCAAAGGTCTGATTACTCAAATGTGGAGTTATCCACTCCAAATAATCCAAATAATTATTTCCATCAAGATCATAAGCATCAAATGCTACAAAACTTTGATTTTCCTTCCAGTATATTTTTATCCTATCTTCTTCCCCAACTCTATAAACCTCTTTTATATCTGTGAATGACAAAACATCTGTATAATTCAAATCATCTGGTCCAGAAATAATGACAGTTTTTCCTGATTCAGTTTCCTGCTCAGTTGCAATAGGTGCAGGAGTTTCATATTCAATTACATATTCTTGTACATTGTCATCTAAGGTAACTTCCAAAGAAGTATTTTCCTCGTTAAGAGGTTCATCAATTGCTCTTCCAGTAAATCTAAACAATCCATTAATCCATTTTATCAAAGAAAAATCATTCTTTTTCTTCAATTCAATATCCAAAGCAACATTTCCTGTAATACCATTAACCTGAGCTTCAATTGTAACATTTTCAACAACATCCAAAGAAACATTCTGAGTCCATTTTACTGGCTCGCCTAACTTTATCTCAGATCTCTCTAGTTTAATGCTTACTGTTCCAGATGAAACTAAAATAGTAAATTCGTTACTTTCTAAACTCGTGTTTAAATCTTCGGAGTAAGCAATTATCTTTCCTTTTCTAGCCCCGCTAAATCCCTCGTCTGGAATTAAAGTCAGATTATGAATATCAAAAGTAGAAGTGAAATTAGACATATTTACATAATAAGAATAAGCTCCATAGAAATATTCCTCTAAATTTAATTCGTAAGAAGAACCTTTCTTAATTCTAATTAATGGAATATCATTTATTAGGATTAGATTTACACTTGTTATATTCACGATAGTTTCATTCAAAATAATAGTTTCTGTTTCATTCACGATGATAATCTCTGATGTTGTGCTATTGGATAACTCAGTTATATTGCTTTGAGTATCTTCACTTAGGGTATCATTTATCATAGAACTATTGGAATCAATATCAGTTTGATTTAAATCATTATTTTCTATTATAATCTCTTCTTCACTCTCAATTTCTTCATCAAAACTTTCATTTAAGGTCTCATCAGTTACAATATTTTCAATTTCTTCTGATCTATTTTGCTCGCTAGAGGAAGTTATCTGAGTATCAACCTCTTCTCCAGTAGAATCCCCACTTTCAATTGTATTATCTAAATCGCCTATATCTACAACCTCGATAGTCTCTACATCTTCTGAAGGCGTAGAATTATCTTCTACTGTATAACTTGAAATAACTTTACCTATGAAAGTTACAAAACTGGTAACTTTAGAATTAATTTCACCTTCATTTGTGTAATTAACATAATAAAAAACTAAACCAAGTAAAAAAATCATAAAAAATACTAAAATAAATTGTAGAACAACCTTTTTCCTTCCAAAATTTTCTCCAGGAAGACTCTTGCCTATATACCTCTTCCCGACTTTATCTCCAAGTCGATAAGATTCATAATAATAGGGTCCATGCAATTTACCTCCTTTTCTTACAAACTTCTTATAAACCATTGTAGAACAACCCCTTTTTAACCTCTTTTTATCAAGTAAATAAGAAAAATAATATATATAAAGGTTGTTCTACATCACTTTTTATGAAAAAAGAGCTCTTGCAGTTGTATAAAAACAAAAAATATTTGATAAAAAATAGACTTGAAAGTTTTAAATCTTTAACCGAAGATCAAAAATTCAAAGAATTTCTCTTCTGCTTGCTAACTCCACAAAGCAATGCTCAAAAGTGTTGGGAAGCAGTAGAACAGCTATCTAATTTAAAAGAATTTAACATAAATAACATTGCAAAAATATTAAAGACGAAAACTCGTTTTCACAATACAAAAGCAAAAAGAATTCTAAAAGCAAGAGAAACATTCCCAAAAATAGAAAAATTATTAGAAAACAATAATAAAAAAGTATTGAGAAAAGAAATAGCAGAAATAGTAAATGGCTATGGTTTAAAAGAAGCTTCTCATTTCATAAGAAATATAGGTCTTTCAAATAACGAAATAGCTATTCTAGATAGACACATTCTAAGAAACCTAAAATCTCTTAAAATCATAAGTGAAGATAAAATGAAAAATAATAAACATTACTTGGAAACGGAAGAAAAATTTCTAAACCTAGCAAAATCACTAAAAATCCCTCCAGACGAACTTGATTTGCTCTTTTGGAGCAAAGAAAACGGAGAGATTTTTAAATAATAGAAAGATTAAATATTTACACAAATTTCACAAGTTACACAAAAGGCTATCAAAAAGAATAAATCGAAATATCAAATCTATTCTAATTCCTTTACTGTTCTATTATCATAAACCCACTGATCAGTTTCAACATCGTCTTTAATCCCGGCAAGCACCGCTTTCGAAGGCTTAACCAACATATTATACCCATAAACAAACAAATCAGAGGACAGTTTACCTTTCTCTCCAAAATGAAGAGTATGAATATCAGCCCTTAACTGTATTCCAATTAAGTTTTTATTATCAAACCGAACTTCCCCATAATCTATCACTTCTGGCTCATCAAAGATGTCATAAAATTTTTTAAGTGTTCTTCCAGAAACTCCTGACATCCTTTTTCCAAGAGTCTCTCTAAGAAGCCTAGCCCTTTCAAGAGACATATCTTTATTATGAACGGTAAAAGAATATGGGCTTTTATTCAAATCTTTACTACAAAAATCAATTATTTGTTGCAACCCTCTTTCTTTATAATCAATAAGACAAGCAGTTTTCAATGAATAAACATCAAATTTCTCATTAGGCCCGATTCTATATCTCTTGAAAGGACCTATTTTAGTCATCCATTCATGAAATCTCTGCGCTAAATGCTCCGGTTGATAACTGGGAAACTGATTCTTGATCATGAAGCTCCCTCTCCAAAGAACTTAAAAACGATTTATATACTCTACACTATACTTACATTCACTACTAAAAATAAAGACAAACAATATCAAAAGCACTATGTAGCCCTCATGCCTTGGATGCTAGAAGGATCTTTTATGATTTTCTTCAAGTTCCTTAACATAAAGATTAAGAATAATATATTGAACTTACTTCATTCGCATTTACGACTCTATTATAAATTTTTACATCGTCTATTTTCCCATTAAACCACTCTCCAGAAACAGCTCCAGTAGTATAAGTGCCGATCTGTAAAGGTGAACTACTTCTTGTATCACCAATTGATCCCCCAGTATTTGAAGCAACTAAAATTCCATCAAGATATAAATAAAGATCATTGTCATCACGCACACCGACAATATGATGCCAAGAGTTATCATTATACGCCAAAGTTGAGGTTGCGGTATGGGCACTACCCGCTTCATTTGAACTAAAACTTATTTTATTATCTAGTTGAAGCGAAACACCCAAAGGATTTGGAAGATTAGAAGTATCACTCGCCTTACCTATCAAATGATCTGCCCAAACTCCAACATTTCCAGAAGTCTTAAACCATAGGGAAATACTGAACTTACTTCCATCGGCGCCTAAATTGATACTTCCAGTATGGGGTATTTCAATTCTATCATTTATTCCATCAAAACTCGCTCCCTGGTCTAATTTTCCAGCTGCAAATCCAACTCCTCCTTGTCCTGTTCCCTCATGTCCGTTTCCACTATTATCAATAAAATCATTTTCAAAAGCCCAGTAAGCAATATAATCAGTCGGAGCAGAAACACAACTTCCAACAACACAAACTCCAATTGAACAACTTGTCCCATCAATTTTATTTCCTAATTCGATACAAGTTCCCCATGTTCCTGCAGAACAAGTTTGCTGATAATTCTTACATTCATTTGATCCAGAACACGATTGTGTCTCACTACCAGTACAAGAAGAAGCAGGTAAAGTTAGAATACTGCCCTCTTCATCGCCTTTTATTTTGTAACTCACCACCTCATTTCCAATTATTTCATTTCCATCTTTATTCAAAACAATTGGAGCAACTGCAATTCTTTTTATACTTGTCAAATTATGCTCAAATCTTAGAATGATTATTGTTTTACTTCCTAGTTCGTTTATACTTCCATCAATTCTTTTTACAACTCTATTTCCTTCATTATCTTCTATTATAACATTAACTGCTTCTAGTTCTGCTTCTCCAGCACTTCTAGTTAATTTAAACGTAATATTATTATCTTCTGTAATTACAACATTTTTACTAGGAATTGAAAAACCAACATTAAAAACGCCAGTATCTATTTTAGCGCTATTATCAAGAATAAATACTCTCGCAAACGCCCAAACAATAATAACTGCAGCAAGAACAAGTAATATCAGCAAGACAGTTGTAACAACATCACTTAAACCTCTTTTTTTCATCATTACACTA
>JAGVWR010000013.1 GCA_018304205.1 Candidatus Pacearchaeota archaeon
TGTAATAATTCCGATTTTATTTGACAAGGAAAAAGAAAATATTTTAAAAGAAACCCAAAAAATTTCAAAACAGCTTTCAAAATTTAACCCAATTTTAGACGACAGAGAAGAGCATTCTCCCGGATGGAAATTTTCAGAATGGGAATTAAAAGGAATTCCATTAAGAATTGAAATCGGCCCAAAAGATTTGGAAAAAGAATCCGTCACAATAGTAAAAAGAAATACGGGAGAAAAATCTCAATTAAAAATAAAAGATTTAGAAAAGAAAATCCCAAAACTTCTTGATGAAATTCAAAATGAACTTCTCCTCTCTGCAAAAAAATTCTTGGAATCAAATATCATTGAAGCAAAAAATTGGGCTGAATTTTCAAATGGAATAAAAAACAAAAAAATGATTAAGATAAACTGGTGCAATGAAAGAAAATGCGAAGATGAGATCAAAGAAAAAACTCAAGGAGTAACTTCAAGACTTATTTCTTTGGAAAATGAAAAGGTTTCTGGAAAATGCCCTAATTGCGAAAAACCTGCAAAAATCAAAGCATATTTTGCAAGAAGTTATTAAATTTTTAAGATTAACCTGAGAAATGGGACATACTATCCAATATAGAATTCTTTCTTTTCATTTTCTTAGCTATAAACAACAATTGAATTAAGCTCTTCTTCAAGTCTCAAGGTAAACTCATAAAGAGCTCCCAATTCTTTTTCCACAATTTCTTGTTCCATTTTGAGTTTGTTTGTTTCACTTAAGTTTTTCATTTTTTGGCTAACCCCAACCCATTCCTTCTTAATCTGAATCAGAACTATCTCTTCAATCCAACTCAGACCAAAAATCTGAATTAAATTGAAAGTTTTTTAATTGAAATGTAAACTAAATTGACGATGCAGTTCTCTGTTGTATAGTTTAGCCTACTTTCCATATTTTCTATAAGCGCTTTCTCTTTTTATATTTTTCTATCCCAAATTCTTCAACCAATAGTGATAAAAGGGATTTTGAGATAATTTAATTCTTTTAATTTAAATAACCTAACTGCTATTTAGGAGCAAAAGGAATTTCAAAAAAATTAAGTTTCCCCTGCAATCTCCTTAATCAATTCTTTAAACTTCGGCAAATCGCTTTTCATAATTTTTGCGCCAACTGCATTTTCATGCCCTCCACCCTTGGCATTTTCAAAATTTCCCTGCTGAAAAACCTTATCTAAAATATTTTTTACATTTTCGCCGCGGCCTGAAATATTTGCAAATGAGTTGGATTCAGAAGCATATACTACAAAGATTATTTTTCCCGGAAAAAGATATTTCAGGCTGTTGGAAATTTCCGCGCTCATGCTTGTATCTCCGCCGTATTCAAAAAAAATTAATTTATCAGAGCCCTTTGCCTGCTCCTGCGCCTCTTCTAAAAACTTTTTCAGTTTTTTATTAATTATTTGGTATTTCTCGTGCATCTCCAGATTTTCAGAAGTTTTTTCCAAGATTTCATACGGGCTCTTAACTTTCATTAAAAATTTAATCATTTTAACAACATTTGTAGTTTTATCCTTCAAACCGCAGTCTAAAAGATGCGCAACAACTCCGATTCTTGAATTATACAAAATTTCAAACGCATTCGTTGATTCAATAAACAAGTCAGGATAAAGTTTTTTAAATTCTGTATAAATTTCCGGAACAAAATTATCTGAAATGCTTCCCACAATTGCAAGCCATAAATCCTCTTTTTTTTTGACTGCTTCATAGCACAAATAAGTAGTTGAGCTCGGAAAATCTTTTCCAAGAAGAGGGTTGTAATAATTAACAAAATCCGGGATTTTGCTTTTTTCTGTATTATGGTGGTCAATCCAGACAACAGGCAAATTTATTTTTTTAATTTCTTCAAAAAATTCTTCTAAAACCGTCGGAATGTCTAAAATAAAAATATAATCGGGATTAAACTCATTAATTTTTCTAAAATAACTTTTATCCAAAGGAGAGGATTTTACCGGGAATCCTTTGCCTCTTTTAATATATCTTTGCAATAAAATAAAACTGCATAATCCGTCGGGATCGTTATCAAAAAAGAACAGGGGATTCTGAGCGTTATTTAAATGTTCTTTGATTTCGGAAACTTGTTTTTGTGTTAGCATAAATAAAAATAGTTAAGAAGATATTTAAGGATTTGCAAATGTCTGCGCAACAATCAAAGGAAAAATAATTGTCGCATCTCCAAAAACTTTTACATATTTTGCATTTGGCAGAATTTTTCCCCAGGAAATCGCTTCTTCCGGCAAAGCGCCTGCATCACTTGCGTCATGCTCTTCTGCTTCATTAATATAAACTGCATAATCTGCGCCATTCCTAAACATATTTGCATTCAAAATATGGTGCTTGACAATTCCAGAACCAAGAATAATAACTCCTGATTTTTTTAATCCTATTGTTGAATCATTAATTTCTTTTATATCCTCTGCAACATCAATTTTGAATTCCGGATTTTTAGATTTAAAAAAATAAACATTATCTCCGATTGCTCCGTCGGTAATTGCAGGGCAGTAGATTTTAATTTTGTTTTTCCAAGCCCAATAGCAGATGCTTTTTTCATCATTTATTTTTTCTCCAAGCTTCCAAACTAGCTCAGAAGCAGAAATTATTTTTCCTGTTTGTTTTTGTTTGTCATATAATTCTTTTAAAATTGGTTGGAAAAATTCTTCAAATTCAATATAGCGGTTGTTTGCAGCGTAAATATTTCCAATTCTGTTAATTCCTTTTTCTCTCAGCTCTGCTCCGGAAGCCCTGAAATCTCCGAGGTAAAAATTTCCAAGACATTTTATAATATCTTCTTCAACTCCGCCGGCAGTTGTTACAACAATATTTATTTTTTTATGTTTTACAAGCCATCTGAAAATTTCCCTTAATCCGGAACTTACCATGCTTGAAGTATAACCCAAAAAAATAAATGCTTTTTCTCTGACCATTTCATTTATAATTTCTATTGCTTTTCCCAAGTTGCTTGCCTGCGCTCCCGTTGAAGAATAGCTTTTTATAATTTCTTCATAATTAATTCCTTTGTCAAAATCATATCCCCGAATAACAACTCCCCTAATTTCTGTGCTTTTTCTTAAAATATTTTTTCTTGCAATAAATTCTTTTTCTGTTTTTCTTGCCATGAATATAATTAAAAAAAATCATTTAATAAATATATCTTAATGAAGCAAAATGTTTTTAAAGGTAAAACTCATAAAAAATTTATGAATAAATTTATTTCAATTTTATTTGGTTTAATTCTTTTGATAGCAGGAGTTCTCGTCTGGGGAAATAATTGGGCTGGATTTGGCGATGCTGCGCTTGCTTTTTTGCAGGGCGGAATAGTCTGGCTGGTTCTTCTAATAGGGTTAATGCTGGTTATTTTAGGAATCAGTGATTTGAAGGATTAAACAAGTAAAAAAATAATCAAGCCCCCAAAGAAATCAAAGTCCCTTCAATAATTGCGGCAATAATTAATAATGGAATTACTATTAAAACAAATACTTTCAAGCAAGAAACAAAATTTTCATTAAATTTTCTGAATCTTTTTTTATTAAAAAGGCTTGCTCCAATTCTTAATCCCAATGCAAAAGAAATGAAAACAGCAGGCAGTTCAAAAATTCCGTGCGGAAGAATTCTCCACAAAGAAAGAATTCCGTTTTCCTGAATAGCAAAATTAGCAACAAAACCAAGAAGATATCCATTTGCAATTGCAGAAATTAAAGGAAAAATTCCCAAAAAAACTCCAAAAACCATTCCCAAAAAACTGCTCTGAATATTATTCAAAAAAATAAAACTGATTAATCGGCTTTGAGACATGCCTTCAGTTTTTCCCAATATTTCTTTAATAAATTCAAAAATTTGTTTTGAAACAATCTCTGGAACAGGAATAAAAAAACCAATTAAAGCAAAAGCCAAAAAAATTCCAATAACTATCCAGATAAATCTTTTAGATTCTTTGAGATAATTCCAGCTTTTTTTATATTCTTTTCTTAAACTGAATTTTTTATTTGATTTTTTCTTATTTACCATCATGATAAATAAAGATATTAGTTATTTAAAAATTCTTTGAAAAGGGGGAAATAAAAAATAGATATGAGAATCATGTAAAAAAATTAAATTAGCCCAAAAAATCAGCTAAAATACTTTCCAATCGCTTTTATTTTATTTTTATATCTGTTTCTTAAATAAAACCCGTAAACTAATCCTGCAATTAATCCCCCTAAATGAGCAGTGTTTCCAATTGGAATATTCCCTTTAACAGAAATAAGCCACAATAAAACAAGCATTCCCGGAGCAGCATATTTAATTTTTATCGGGATTGGAATAAACATCATATAAACGGGAAGATTTGGAGTCAGGAGCATCATCAAACCAATTAATCCAAAGAGGGCTCCGGAAGCGCCGACTGCAAAAACATCAAAATCCGCTGAAAGAAATTGAACAGGAATTAAACTAAGAAATACAAAAAATAAACCTGCGAACAAACCTGAAATTAAATAAAGCCACAAATATCTTTTTTGTCCGAGGATTTTCTGAAGAAAAGAGCCGACAAAAACAAGGGAAAACATATTAACAAAAAGATGAAAAAATCCGCCGTGCATAAACATGCTTGTTAAAAATGTCCATAAATATTTTCCTGCAAAAATATTAGAAGGTTTAAGCGCAACCTCATCAATAGTCAAAATATTAAACTTAATCAAAAGACTAAATGCAAAAAACATAATGACTGTAATCAAAATTAAAATTGTGTTAATGCTCAAACTTGAAAAAAAACTTTTTTTGCCGTCTAAATCCCCAGCATAAGTTTTCATTTAAAATACTTACCTCCTTTTTTTACTCTTGTTTTTTTTAATTTTTGCAAATTTATTCTTTAAACCTATCACGCTTGGACGGTTTCTTTTATGTTTAGAAAATTTATTCTTTTTGGGTTTTTTACTAACCGCCTTTTTATTTTTAAGTTTATTTAGTTTGACGTCCTCGGAAAACAAATGAGAATCTTTTATTCTCTTATTTGCCGCTCTCTTTTTTCTTGTTTCTTCTGCTTTTTCTTTATCCAATTTTTTATTTTCCTTAAATCTTTGTTTTTCTGTTTTTTCTTTTTCTTTTTCAATTTCTTTATTTACCAAAGAAAGTTTATTTTTAGTTTTCTCTAAATTTCTTTTAAAATCTTTAAGCAGTTTAGAATTGTCCTTGATTTTAAAAACTTCTCCGCATTCGTTGCAGATAAAATTATGCAGCAATGCCTTTTCTTCAGCTAATTCAATGTTGCATCTCTCGCAAATGTAAAATTGTTTTGATTCTCTGCTGTTTATCTGATGATTTATCTGCTCAATCTGCTTTAACAAAATCTGGCTTAAAAATTCCAGAGATTTTAATGCCTCAATTTTCCAAAAATAAGTATACCATCCTTTTTTCTTGTCTTTTTTCCTGGTTGAAGAAACCAGTCCTGAATCAGAAAGTTTATACAAAATATTTCTTGTCTGGTTGATTGTCAGATGAAGTTTTTTGGCAATTACAAATTCATTTACATATTTTTTTACAGACAGAATATCCATAATATTCTCTGCGGGTTTTCCTGCAGCATAAGCAATAGCCTCTTTGAGAAATGTGTCAATCATTTTTTTATTAAAATTAAATTTATTAAATACCTTTCGGTGGCAGGTTTTAGGGCAAAACAAAGTTTTTAAACCTATATTGCATATTGTATATATTAAAAGATTATATTAAAATGAGGCTGTTTAAAAGAAAAGAAATTTCAGAAAGAAGGCAGATTAAAGATATTCCTGAACTTCCAAGACTCCCAAAATTGCCTGGACTGCCGGACGAATCCGAATTTGAAACAGCGCTTCCGCAGCTGCCTGAATATTCCGCAGATTTTTCCGAAGATAAATTTTCTAAAAATATAAAAGATTTCCAAAAACCAAAAAATTTTTTGAAGGAAGCGGTATCTGGGAAAAAAGAGGAGATGCTTGAGGCAGATGAATTTGTAAGAGAGCAAATGATGCCCGAACATCTTGAGATAAAACCAAATAAACTGGAATTCCCATACAAAACAGAAAATCAAAAAAATTTTGAATTAAAAAGCTGGCAGGAGCCTAAAACAAAAAAAACCGGGCAGGTTTTTATAAAAATTGACAAGTTTGAAGAAAGCCTAAAAATTTTTGAGCTGACAAAAACTAAAATTGCTGAAATGGAAAAAATGCTTGAAGATATTAAAGAGCTGAAAGAAAAAGAAGAAAAAGAACTATCTTATTGGATGGCTGAAATACAAACAATAAAAAATCAAACAGAGAAAGTTGAGAGAGACATTTTTTCTAAGCTGGAATAAATTAAAATGGTTGAAAACTTAATTCACATAGGACTCAATCGCGAAGAGTTGATTAATTCAAAAAGAGAGATTCTATCAACAGAAGCGGATTTAATAAGAATTTTGCAAATAATCAAAAAGTATCAGTTATTAAGAACAAATGAATTAAAATTAAAAATAAGATTGCTAAAAAAATTAAAAGAAACAAAAACTGAAATAAAAAAACTTGAAGAAATTCTTCCAAAACCAAAAATTCCAAAAATCCTTTTGGAAATAGAAAGTAAAAAAGACGAATTTAATATTAGTTCAAAAAAAGATAGTTTAGAATCTCAGTTGGAAGAGATTCAGAAAAAGCTGAGAGAATTGGAGAGATAAAAAATTAATTTGGTTCTATTTTTATTGAAACAGGAAGTTTGCTAAGCACATCTTTTAAATCAGTCGCCCTTTTTTTAAAATTAAAAATACCGATTCCATATAATTGGTCATTGTCTTCATATTTGAATATTACAATGTCCTTAGAAATATGCTCCCCATAATCTTCACGAGGTTCGCCTACAAAAATTTCTAGATAGTCTGCTTCCTCATCATAACGCATTTCCATTTTTCTTTCCATTTTTATATATGCTCAACAAAATAGGCAGTTATTACAAAACCTTCACCGTTTAAATATTTAACTACGACTTGCAAAAATTTTGCTTTCTTTTTTCTATCTTTATAATAACCATAGTAATCGTAAAGTTCGCCTTCTTTGTGAGAATCAATTCTTAATGGAGTTCTCAGAGTCTCTTTAATTTTCTCTATTTCATTTTCCATCCCTTTATGACAAATGATATGCTTGAACTGTGTTTTTGTTAGCCTGATTTTTCTTCCAGTTTTGTCAATAATTTCAAAAATATTATTCATGTTCCTCTTGATATATTTAATTTAGTTCTTTATATTAATAAACTTATTGCGCTGAAACTAAAAATCCATTCAAAAAAAGATAACTTGCAAATCCAATTGGAAGAGATACAAAGAAGTTGAGAGAGTTGGAGAGATAAAAAAAAGATGAAAAAAGAAAACTTAAACATATATTACGACACAGAAACAGACATTTTAGAAATTCAAATAGGCGAACCAATAGAATCTTATTTTGATGAGATAGACGATGATCTTTTTGAAGGGCATAATGAAAAAACAGAAGAACTAACCGGATATAAAATTTTTAATTTTACGAAAAGGGGTTTTAAAAAAATTAGAATTCCTCTTCCTGCAGGCATTGAGATAAAAAATATTTAAAAAAATAAAAAAGTAAACTTCCATAAAAAGAAGATTTACTTTTTGTTGTGCTTACATTTGTAGTAATAAGTTTCCTTAGGTTCATCTTCAATCTCTTTTCTTTTACAAAAGTTCTTAAATTCTTGTAAATCTATTATTCTATCTTCTCCTGCTAATTCTTTGTAAAGTTTTGAATGGAAAGCTTCTACTTGCCCAGAGTATTCTACTCTAACTTGCTGTTTTTCTAACATGTCTTGTTTGTAAATTTCGGGCCACTTTAAAGGATTCGCGTTTTCAAGAACAACTGAAAGAGGGAGATATACCATAGTAAGAGCTAAACTAAATATTCCATTAGTTATTCTTTTTGTTATACTCTTTTCAGACTCTTCAGATATAAACGCCATCTTAAATGGCACAAGCACATCTAAGTTTTTTACAATCTTTCCAAGTTTTGATTCGTTTTTTATTTCGTTTGTCATTTTTTATTTTTTACCTCCTGTGTTTAATTTATTTAT
>JAGVWR010000014.1 GCA_018304205.1 Candidatus Pacearchaeota archaeon
AGAAAATATATTCGTAATCAAGGTCGGTCTACCGACCAGTTAAAGTTGAGTGACTTTTAGAAGCCCCGCAGCTCTGCTGCGATTGGGAGCTTCACTTATATATTCCTATTCTTCCATAATAAAGATGTAAATGATATCCAGATAAACCTTGCATTTTTATTCTGCTTAATGAGGCTGGCAGAGGAGGGTCTCTAACAGTTATTTTTCCTTCAATAGTTTTTTCTTTTAGATTGGAAATAGTTTTTATTCCAAATTCTTTTGCCAACACTTTTTCTAAACCTTCTTTTTTATTTATAGGTAATGGAATATCTTCATAAAATCCATCCGGCCAACTTATTTTACTTTTATAGAATTTATTTAGTTGTGCTTGAAATTTTTTCACTTCTTTCGGTATTTTTGAAGGGTCTATCTTTACAATATTTCTTTGACTAACATTAAAGGCTACTCTTATTTTGTCTTGGTCAATAAGGAAATAAACATCTTTTGGTTTATACCTATTTTTGAATATAAAAAAGTAAGCAAGCCAATTTTTCATGGGGTCTTCAAATTTAATAGGAAGAGGAATAACGCAAGGTATTTTCATTAATTTTTTAGGGAGCTTATCCTTATATATCTTTTATTTTTTGGATTTTTGTCCTTTATTTCCTTTAAAAAAATAGCCACAATATTTATGAGGCGCGAAGCGCCGAATGCGCCGCACGACGCCAAGGTTTTTTGCTGACAATTTTCTTTTTATGGTTGAAAAGGGCGCTTAAGGGTGATTAACCAAACTTTTGCTTTACCCTTCGCTTCGCTCGGGTTGCTATCCCCTAATATGCTTTGAGTTACCCCACTCCCTCCTCGCTTTTCACTTATTGATAGAATAGTATTATTGGTGAAAATCTCGTCCCTTGAAGCTGCAATTCTCAGCCTTGTTATCATCGCTTCGCTCCTCCAAATGATTTCTCGCTCCGCTTAACCGCAGAGTGCGAACCTGAGGGTATCGCACAATCGCTTGCTTAAACGAAATTGCCAAAGAATTATTTAGGTTAAATTTTATTTTTTTTAAAAACCCAACCAATTAAAATGCCAATTATAAAGAACAGAAAACCGTTCAAAAATGCTGAGATTATTATATTTGATAAATAATATTTTGCGTAAATACCAAATTGATCAGCAACTAGAGAAACTAAATAAGCTGAGGGAAACAGAGGAAATATCATTACTATTCCGCAAAGCATACCATTACATGTAAGCGCGTAGTAAAAGAATAAAATAAAAATAACCAACCAAATTGATAATATTACTGATCCTGTCTTTAACCAATTGGGCCAATCCCGACCTCTAATAAAAAGAAGAACAAAAACAACCAACCAAACTAGTAGTAAAATTAATCCATATTTTAATTGATAACGCAGCCCATTCAAACTAATAATAAAGAGGAATATAAAAATTGCCAACCAACTAAATAGCAAGGTTAAACCTGATTTCATCCAATTGGGCCATCTCCCATCATTCATATTAAAAATAAATTTTCTTTCTTTAAATACTTTGGCAATTACGCTTCGAAATCGGCTGAGAACAAAGCAAAAGTCTCTTGGCTCTGAACTCGCACCAAGAGGTTCTAAAGAACTCGGCTAATCTCTACTAAAAGGCATATTCCTTGATTTATCCTAAATCACTTTTTTCGTAAAAGACGGAATATGGCATAACTTTCACCATATACTAATAATTCAATAATGAGCGAAAGTTCTTTTAGCCTGAACGATTAAATGAACTTGAAATTTGGTCTTTGACTTTTCCGTCGGAAAATTTGAAATATCTTCTTCTCGCTACGTTTAAGCATATTTGAAAACTCTCCTTTGTCTAATCATACTTAAACGTAATTGACAGGATGCTATGATTTATGATTTGCATTCCCCCGACCACCCGCCCCTAGAGAGGAGAGGGCACTTTTAAGATATGAGAATTACTTTTTGGCAAGTTTCCAAACAGAATCAAAATATTCTTTGAAACTATTTGCAACTTCTTCAGATTGAATTAATATTCCTATAGGTTTTGAAGAACTCCAAATTGTAATTAATATTGCTTCATCAGTTATATCAATATTTCCTGGAACTGGAAAAGAAACATATCTTTGGTCTATCCCTTTTGGAGGTCTGCCTAGTTTTCTCCCAACATTACCTTCACTAATCACTCCGATCCACTCAATATTTTTTTCTTTTATGATAGAATTTATTTTTTTGAAATTATAATTGACCCTACCATAATAGAACTCGTACACTTTTTCATCATATAGTGGGTTGTGCATATAAAGAAATCTCAATAAGGAATTAGTTTTTGCTCGAGAGAGCAAGACATCATAAGCAGTCATTATTCCTTTTTCTCCTAGGAATATCTCAGATTCTTGTTTATTCTTTTCTGAAATCAAATTATTTAGTTTAGGCAAGAGATCATGAAGTATTTTCTCATTTTCTTCTATTTCTTCTTTCTTTCTCTCTAGATATTCTCTAAGTCGTGAGGGCTCAATTGCTTGAAAATACTTGGTTTTATCCTTTATTATGAAACTTACTAAACCCTTTTCTATTAGTCTTTGAAGAACTTCATAGATCTTTGAATATGCAACTCCAGATTTTTTTGTTATTGGTCCAACAGTTGATGATTCTAAATTGAGTAGAGAGCTATAAACTCTAGATTCTCCATCCGTCAAACCAAGTTTTTTTAATTCTTCTTCGTACATGTTATTTTTAAACTTATAACCTATTTAAGCCTTTGTATAATACACCCCTAACGGGGGATATAAGAGTTAAATATGAATCGTTCTTGCATCTTTTATGAAAAGTATATTGAGAAAACGTATTGCACCGATACTTGCGGTATTAGCAGGTCTATAAGCAAGTCCTCTTGTGGGAGAAAATCATGCAAAATTAGTTAGAAGTATAGAAGTTGGAAGATGCACGCCTCTTAATACGGATGGTTTCGGCGATTACTTTAGAGAAGATAAGGGAATGTATGTTCTCTCTGTAAATAGATACCTTTCAACTGCAGAACGTTTAGTAGATAATGATAAAGATGGTAATGCAGATTTTTATGAAATGTTAGCATATAGTGCAAGAGGCGCCGCATATCAAAAGAGGCAAGTTTCTGAAAAAGAACAAGATTATTTTCAAGGATCTTTAGATGATCATAAAAATTTATCAGTAAAAGCTAAATTAGAAAGGATTGGGGGAAGATAAAATGCCACCATGTGGATTTGATAAATGTAATAATGAAAGAAGAAATAAAGTAAATAAGATAGACAAGGATGGAGAGCCAATGTCTTCTGGCTTTATGGAATCTTTTCATTTTGGATTCTATATAATATTGGGTATCTTCATGCTTTACATATGTAGTGTAGGCGAGAAAGAAAGATCAAAAAGTGAAAGGCAATATAATGGCTGGTTTGATCAAAATTTTAGCCAATATCCTAATTACATACAAGATAATAAAATTTGGAGGGATAGCACCAATATTGGTGATAAACACTGGCGTAATGTGGGATCTCTTGAAAGGGGATATATGATCTTTCTGATGCTGATAAAAATGGAAGAATTACAACTCAAGAACTAAGAGAAAGTTATACTCTCTTGACACAGAAATATAGTACTCATGATTTGAAGATAGTTTTTGGTATAATGAGAGATTCTGGTAAAATAACCGACTAAACTTTAATAAAAATAGCCTTCTTTTTGTAAAAAGAAGCAAGAAATATGATGGCTTAGTATAAAATATAAACCATCAAAGAAAATTAATAGCTTCTTCAGGGTTTAGAATTTTTATCCCTTGGTATTCTTTGAGATTAAGAAGATGCTTGTCTTGGCTTACAATAAGATCTGCTTTTCCATCAACTGCAGCTTCAAGGAATTTATTGTCTTCTGGATCTTCTTTTATTATATCTATTTTTGTTGAAGGTTGAGTGATTATGGAATTATTAAGAATGAGGTTCTTCCATTCTTCAATCATGCTTTCTGGCATGAAAATCTTGAAATTCTTTAAAGTTTCAATTAATTCTCCCACTATCTCAAGCGAACTTACTAGCTTAACTTCTTTGTTTTTCCATTTATCTATCAGTTGAGAGCAAAAGTTACCTTCCCAAAATATTCCGGAGATGAATACATTAGTATCTAAAATAAGTCTCATTTTTTACGAGTATTTTTTACTGCTTGCTCAACATCTGCTTCTTTTAATTTGCTCTTTTTTGCAAATTCTCTGGTTTTTGCCAGCAATTTATCAAATCCTTTAAATGAAGGCATTTCTAGTTTTTTCAGAACAATTGTATTGTCTTCTCCGATTACAACAAACTTTTCTCCTTCATGTATATTCAGCTTGTCTCTTAAGCTTTGAGGAATTACTACTTGTCCGCGTGAGCTTATACTTGTTATTTCTATGTTTTCCATTTTGACCTCCTATAAGTTTATCTTATTGGTAAGATTATCTTATTTATAAACCTTTGCCTTTGGCTCTTTGAATTGCGTCTTCTTTTTACAAAAAGAAGCAAAAACACCAGAAGGGAGACAGTGCCCTCTCAGGTGCTCCCACCATCCCAAACCCTAAATAAGATAGCTCGTTAATCCCACTCAAATGCGATTTTTGGAACAAATTAGAAAACTCGAGAGCTTTCATAGCTATCTCGAGCCTTATCAGGTCTCTTAATCACGACTAAACGAAAAATTATTTACTTTATCCTAAAGTATTATTTTTGTAATAACCATAATTTTCTATAACTTTCAAATTTGTGCTAACAATTAATTATTGTTTGAAAGTTCGTTTAGATTGTAAGATTAACCGAAAGCAGAATTTAGCCTTCGGCTTTTTCTTCCTGCAAGAAAAACTTTCGAGCTTTGTTTCTCGCTTCGTTTAAGCGGCACTAAAAGACATTACGCCGTTCGGCGTTTAATCTTGCTTAAACAAAATCGCACTTAAGAAAAAATAGGAATTTATGGCTGGTTCAGATATCCTAACCCCCACCCAGACGGCGCGCCCACAATTTAATCTATTTACCTGTTTTTTCTTTCTTTTAGATAAGGTGCAATCACTATCCTCATCCATACACTGATAGCGGTCAATCCCAAGCCCGAGAGAAGACTATAGTTTCCTATTTGATTATTAGTAGAAACAAAACTATTCCGGTCTTGAATAATTTTTTTTCTTTCCATTTCAGTTATATCTTCATTAATAATAGCAAGAGCTTGTTCTAAAGAACTCTTAGTTTTTTCTAAAACCGGTTGCAATCTTTCCGTCAGGTATGGAGATCCATTAATGTCCAGAGATTTTAAATGATCTCTACTTTTTTTAGCTTCTTCATACGCCGCAACCTCTGGTGAATATGGATTTGTTAAATTTCTGACAATGCTGGTTCCCAAGCCTCCAGCTGCAATTGCCCCTCCTAATATTCCAGTAACTAACCATTTATTGCATCCCATAAAAAAATATCAAAACCATCATATTTAAACTTTTCTAGTTGTCACTACTAGTAAGTTATATTAAATCGTGCGCCGTCCCCCACCCTAATTGCTCACCAGCCATAAATTCTAATATAATATGCGATTACGCTTGAAACAACTCTTCAAGTAAATTCTACCTTGCGAGGCTCTTCTTTCGCACCTCGCACTTCCAAGGAAGTCGGTTAATCTCCCATAAGGGATAAATTCCTCATTTCATCCTGAAATACTTTCTTTAGTAGAAAGACGGAATTTAGTCTTAGTTTTTGCTTGTACTAAATGGCTTCAGAAAAATTTAATTAAATGCCTTTAGAGAAGAGGATGGTAGATGTTCGCTTGCATCTAATATCTCAATGCCTAGAACTATTCCATTTTCATCCATATCTATATTAACAGAGTCATTTAATGATATTGTCTCCGCTACTTCTCCATTTTCTATTTCTTTGAAATAGATATATGCTGCATCAGCTTCTTTGTCGAATTCAGTTCTCATCTTTACATCACGCTGATGACCTTTATATATTTATCTTTGGCAGCGTAGACAACTTTTACTCTTTTTTCAGAATATTTCTTGATTGCCTCTGTTTTCTTTCCTTTTTGGACAGTATAATTAGGCATTTCGATAGTATCTTGAACTTGCTTGAAAGTTATTCCTCTCTCAACCATTCTCTTTTTTGCATGATCTGTTAGTATGATTGTCACTTGCCTACTAAGATTGGTTGTATTATAAATTTTTCTTTGCTTTGTCTTCTAATGGCAAAAACCACCTTTATTATGAACGATTAGACGAAATCAAAATCTGCTGGTTATTTTAAGTAAAACAATAGCCAGTTATCATGCTCAATCTTTTTTCCTTCGTTGCCGTTTAAAGACGGGGGCTTAGTCGCTTACGCGACAGATAGTTTCGGCGAAGCCGAAAGAAATACTATTATCGCTTCGCGATTTTCCAGAAAGCATCGAAATATGCCTTAAATCCTGCGGTTATTTCTTTATTTTCTATTAATAATCCGATAGCATCCTTTGCTAAAAAGAAGATAAAAGATTTATCTTTATAGAATAAAATAATCATATTACTCATAAGATATTGAGGCAGGAATCTTATTTCTGATTTAGAAGGTATTGTTTTTACAAGAGTATTTCTCGCATCATTATTGACCAACATCTTTACTTTTATGCCTTTTTTTGCTCTTTGCCTATGAAAATTTTCAAAGAATTCTTTAATCCCTGGCAGGTTATCTCCGTAATTTACACCAATAACGTAGTATTCTTCTTCTTGCTTTAATTCTTCTAAGAGGGTTCTATAAAAATTCTTTATGGCATTAAGTCCTTCATAAAGACTAGTCTTATTTTCTTCAGTTTTGCTATAATTTTTGAGTAAGGGTATTGCTTTTTCGAGTTCTTTCTTTTGGCTTTCTAATTTTGCGGTTTTTTCCTGGAAAAAGTCCATTAATCTGGAGGGTTCCATTGCCCTAAAGCAAGTCTTGTTTTCTTTCAATAAAGTTCCTACAATTCCTTTTTTTTGAAGTCTGCCACAAATTTCGTATATCTTTGAGGAGGAAACTCCTGCTTGTTTGGCTAACTCTGTTTTCTTAGCTTCGCCTAGCTTCAACAAAGCAAGATATACTTTTATTTCTCCTTCTGAGAGCCCTATTTCTTTGAGTATCTGTTTATCCATAATATTACTATTCTTTCATCATTTAAAAGTTTTGCTATTATAAGCCCCCTAAGGGGGCACTAAGGATTATAAGACATCACTTTGCTACTCAATTGTGCTAAAAGCACTATGAGAACATGAAAATGACACAGAAAACACAATTTCCAAGAAGAACATATGGTCAAATCTACTTCGAAGTAGGAAGATTATCTCTGGAAGTGGAAGAAACAAGACTACCAAGTGGTTTTGATAAATATCTTGAAAGAATAAACAGTATTCAGAGGAAATATATCGGAGAATTCGATGGTATGGATGATGCAGAAAGACAAAATGCTTCTCTTTTGATAAACATGGTTTTGAGTCAGATGCATGGTAAACTTGATATATTCAGAGCAAAAGTAATGAGGGGAGAATTAAAACCAAGAAAATGATAAAGAAAATTAAGGAAAGGGAAAAAACATATGAATCTTTAGTTAGCGGAGCGCAAGCTCTGACACAAAGAGTGGCGACGCATGGAGTTAGTGCGAGTTTTGATAATCTTGTTGCTGAACATAATAGGCTATTGGGGGAATATATAGCAGGTTATAACTCTCTCAGTCGTGAGGAAAGAGAAGATGCGTCTCGGCTTTTATCTCAAACTAAGCAATACATACATGGGTCTTTGGATGTTCTTAGGATTAGAGAGATGCAAACAGCATCGGAAAAACTACTAAAAGAGAGAAAATAACTCTAAAAAAATTTCTTTTTCATAGAAGAAGCAAAAACGCGCCCCCGCCCCGAACAGAAACAATAACCGACAATTACACTCAGGAAAAGATTTCGCACAGATTTTGAAACTCTTGGCTCTTAATTCGCACCAAGAGGTTGCAATTCTTCATTATTTCTAATAATGTTCTCTTTGTAAGAACCAGAATTTACGAAAGTCTCGGAAGATTCTAATTGCCGAAAAATTATTAAGGTTGTATATCTTGCAGTTTGCGAGGCGATAAATGACATATATTCTTAAATTTGGAAAGAAGTTTGACAAAGAATTTGCAAAAATTGATAAATCTGTTTCTGAACAAATTGTCAAGAAGCTGGCGAGATTAGAGCAGAATCCTGAGAGTATCGGAAAGCCCTTGTTGTATACCAAACCAGCTTTATGGGAATTTAAGGTAGAATCATTTAGGGTTTTCTATATAGTTCAAGAAAACACCAAAGAGATATGGCTTTTATCTGTGAAACATAAGGATGAAACTGATGATTATATAAAAAGAGGATACCAGAAAGACATCAGTTTATTTTAACTTTGTGTTTTCTTTCAAACTCTTGCTTAGTTAAATACTCTCCGGCTTCTATATTTTTAGCTTCTTCTTGCAATTCCTTTATCAATTTTTTGTTCATTAACATTGCTAGATTTTCAATTACTTCTTTCATACCATTTACGTCATTTCTTAACTGTGCTATTTCTTCTGCTTGTTCCATTTTATAATTGTACTTGCCCATTGCCTAAGCAACAGCAAGCATATATAATTAGAGTATAAGGTGATGCCTTTTATATTTTTCGGATATGTCTTCTATATTGTCCTCAACTTTGCTTAGCCTGAACGATTAAACGTAACCATATAATCTGTTCTGACAGATAAACTTGAAAATCTGTTCCTTCGCATCAAGAACTTCTAGTTCTTGAGTGCCATCAAGAATCGGAATCCATGATTCTTGAGGTTTCGTTTAAATGTTTCTGAAAAGCCGACGCTGTTCAGCGTATAATCTAATTTAAAAGAAATTGTCGGATATATTATGCAAGAATATTCCAATCCCTCTTCCGCGGAAAAAGCTAACTAACTAGGGGCAGAAAAAGAAGCAAAAGTCACTTCCAGAAAGCTTAAAAACTTCGTCTATTTATGATAAATATGGAAATGGTAAAGATACCTAAAGATGAATACGAAAAGTTGAAAATGCAAGCAAATATAGATATAGATTTATTAAAACAATTGGTCAGAAGTGTAAGAGATATCAAAGAAGGCAGAGTAATAAGAGTAAAGTAAAATCCTAAGGTTCTTCGTCCCGTGCATTTTTTTCTCTAACTAATTTTTCTATCTCTCCTCTGAAAAATTCTAGGAAAAGCCTGATCGTATTGATTGTTTTTTGTTGGTCTTTCTTTCCGCTTATCGCAACCATATAAATAGCTTGTAAATCTTCATAAATCAGGTAGTAAACTCTGTAATTTTCAAATCTTGATTCTCTAAACCATTCTGTTCCAAGAGGATTTCCATATTTTGAATTAGACATTAGCTTATCTTCAATTTTATCAACTCTGTCTTGAATTGATTTATCATATTTTGCGATTTCTTCTTGAAATGCAACAGAACGAAATACTTTATACTCTTTCATGAAAATCATAAGATTAGATATGTTAAAAATCTTCTTTTTCAGAAAACCAGGAAAAGCCATGCTTTTCTGGGCACCGAAAACTAAAAGTTTTCGCTGAGAAGCAAAAACTTGCTCCCCCCAAGGCAAAAACATTAACCGACAATTACACTCAGGAAAGGGCTCGTCAAGAACATTAGTTCTTGAGCGTCGCGAGAACTAAAAGTTCTCTTGGTTTCAACACAGATAAATACTCGAGGGCTTTCTTAGACAACTCGAGCTTCTGATGAAGTCACTTAATCTCTACTAAACGGTATCCATCTCAATTTATCCTAAATTGTTCTCTTATTTCAAACCGGCAAATGCTGTAAGTTTCATCTTGATTCTTTTTCAATCTAAAAACTATCTTAACTTTTTCTAGAACTTCTTGTAATTTGGAATCTTTAATTTTGCCAAATTTGTAGTTGATTATATTTCTATTTATTATTAAACCAAGTAAGGTTGATAATTTACGATCAAGATGTAATATATAGAGATAGGTAATTAAAATTCCATTTCTATTCTTAATTCAGTTAGGCAGAAGATAAATTTACTTATTTGCATGAAGTGTCTTCTTATACTATTTGCATCTTTATTCTTTGAATCTTTCCATTTGAAGTGCTCGTTGTAAATGTCAAAGTCGTTTTTACCGAATTGAATTGCTAGACTTCTATCAAATTTATAAAATAGTTTGTAATACATATCGAAATGATCTTTTACTTTTTCTGCAAATGGCAAGATTTCTGCTATATTCTTCTTTGAGGCAGCTAGATGTGTACCTATATATTTGAATTCGTCTCCTAATAGTTCTAAAAGGAAAAGTGTTGAAAACATAATAGGTTTATTTTTTTGGAAAGTTGAATCGTTAATCCTGTTGTTTATTCTGCAGCAATAATCTATGAATCTATCCACATTAAGGTCCATGCTGTGTAGTTTCTTACAGATATTAATGTCATCTACTTCGTTATTTTTAACAAAGTCCATAACTGTTTCAAATAATTCTTGAAGTAAAAGGAAAATTCTTCTTAAGGAGTTATCAAATTCTTTGCTGGATACATCTCCCATTTCTTTTATAGTACAGTAATTATCCCCATGGTCTATAATTGCTACACCTATGAATCTATTGACTAGTTCTTGTATCATTTCAATTGCTGGCTGTTGTTTTGGTTTTTCTCCCATTCTTGCATATGCAAACTGGGAAGTGTAATAGTTGTAAACTCCTTCGTATGATTTTTTGTTGTTATCATAAATTATCTTTATCTCATCATAGCCTTCTCTATAAGCTGATTGGAAGAATCTCCAAATCATAGGAACGTTAAAATCAGTAATATCAATTATTGCTTTCTTTGATTCAGAGTGTTGTTTGCCGTTCACTATTAAAGAGCCTTTATTTTCAGCTACGTCTATCTCATCTCCTGGCTGAATGTTAAGGTCTTTAGTCCATTTATTGGCAAAGTTATTGTTAGGGTGTTATGCCCTTGTTTTATTACCTTTCTCTTCATGTTTATTCATGGTATAAGAATATATTAAGTCTTTTGGTATATTCACACTAGTGTAAATATATCTACATATATTCATTATTGAAATCTATTTAAATATCAAAATAATTCTTTGGTGAATGAATAAGCTAGCAATTTTGCTTTGTGGAGTTGGTGGAACTGGGAAAAGTACTACAGCAACTTACTTAGAGAAATGTCTTAAAAAAAAGAATTATAATACGAAATTAATTAGATTTGATGAGTTTAGAAAGTCTCTTGCTCCTCTAGGAGTTGATCCTTTTTCGAAGGATTCGGCTGTAAAAAATATTATTTATAAGCGGGCGGCAGAAGAGTTCTCTAATTTTCTTGACGAGGGACTATCGTTAATAATAGACTCTGGATTAAGTAATGAAAATATTAGGAAAAAACTTTTAATTTCTGTAGGGAGTTTAAAGATTGTTCATCTTTATTGTCCTCTTTTTGTAGCAATTTACAGAGATACTTTTAGATCTATTAGAGGAGAAAAACATGAAAGAGGATCATATTTGCATATGAAGGCAATATTTAGCTTGGTTAATCCATTTCAGAAAAAATTTGATCAGCCCGGAATAACTTATCCATTTGATTATCCTGAATGCGCACATCTTCATGTAAATACTTTCTTTAAAAGTCCTGACGAGATCTCAAGAGAAATTTGTCAGAAATTAAGAATTTAGATATTCAATAGTGAGAATATATTTATGTATATTTATTATTGACTATTATTAAATTAAGAATTTTTCTTTATAATCTATGAAGTTGTTTTATGAGTATGTTGAAAGCATAAGGACGATAAAAGATGAACTAAACAGACTTGTAAGAGACAAGGAAATACCTAAGGAAGTAAGAAGGGAAGCAATGGAGGCGAGGACTCATTTTAGATACGAGTTGAAGCATTTGAAAACATGTGATCGTGAGGATTATGCAGTTGCTATGATTAATAGGTATAATCCTAAAATATTGGAATTTTATTCTAGGTTTT
>JAGVWR010000015.1 GCA_018304205.1 Candidatus Pacearchaeota archaeon
TCTTTCTCTTAACTCTTTCGGTTCATCTTCGAATATTTCTATTGCAAGTTCTCTGTCTTCCCAGTCATATTCTCCAAGTTTTTCTTCTATATTTCTTATTATATCTATATCATAAACCATTATGTGAAATAAGGTAGTTACAAATTTGCTTATTAGTTCATCAGGCATATCATCATGAGCAAGTTTTCTATATTCATTAACAATACAGGTTAAAAATAATTTAGGCTCAAAACCGATATATTTAAACCTTTCAAATTTTGTAAATATATAATTACAACAATTATAAACTAAAAAGCTTCCCGTAGTTCTCTTCTATTTTATTTTCAACTTCTTTCAAGCTTAAAGACTTTATTTGGGCTATTTTTTTATAGGACTCTGCTATAGTGCTGGGATCATTTTCCCCTTCCTTATCAGGTTGCATGAAAGGAGAGTCAGTTTCACATAGTAATTGTTCAATATCAACCATCTCCACAGCCTTCTGAAATTGTTCACTATATTTGATACTTGTAGGTATTGACAAGTACCATCCGTTTTGGGCAATTCTTTTTACCAAAGTCATATTACCAGAAAAGCAGTGCATTATTACTTTCTTCGCCTTCATTTCTTCCTTGGCTAAATTGATGAACATTTTAAAAATTTCAATTTGTTTTCCTAAATTGTCCTGGCCTTTAAGATCTATTCCAATTTCACCTATTGCAGAAATCTTGTCTTTGTTAGTTCTTATAAAATTCATTTCTTTTATTACTTCTTCTTTACCAACCTTTAGTCCTTCAGTAGGATAAATTCCTAAAACTGTCTTTATCTGTTTAAATTCTTTAGCAAGTTCAAGAGATTTTACATTTGACTTATGATCTATACCTGCAGTCAATATTATTCCAACGTTATTTTTTTTAGCTTTTTCTATCAGCTTACTTTGATTTTTAAGAGTGTCAAAATGGCAGTGTACATCTATGAACATAAAAAAAAGAGTGCAAGAGAACTTATAAACAAAGCGGTTTGGGGATTATGTTCTAAGATACTTCGATGCAAATAATATAGAAGCATTCGCCTATAACCTAGAAGCAAGATATTCAGGAATAGTTGATGTAGTAAATCAGACAGGCGGAAGTATCTCTTTTGAAGATCTTGAATATGTAGCTAGGATAGAATTTGCAAAATTATAAATTATTCAGTTGTTATCTTGCATAGTAAATACACACCTTTATCCTCTAAAACATATATCAAAGTATAAACTTGTTTAAATACTAAATTGAAAGTTTCTAACTTAATAGTAACACAAAATGAGGACAAAAAAAATAACAGCCCTGATAGTTGCATTGTTTCTAGTGTTTATTCTAACGCAGCAAGTTCTAGCTATAACGGCCAGTTTAGGAAATTCAAGAATGGTACTAAGAATTGAAAAAGGAGAATCTATGGAAAGATATCTTACAATAAAGAACGTTAATGAAGTTCCAGTTAAGATAAATTTAGAAGTTAGCGGAGATTTAAAAGATTCCTTAGAACTTGATGAAAAAGAATTTACTTTAACTCCAAATGAAGAGAAAAGGGCATATTTCACAATAACTGCCACAAAAGATGGAACAACCGAAACAAAAATAGGCGTTAAGTTTTCCCCAGAAGAAGGCAATGCGGTGGCTCTTGCTGCAAATATTATAGTTATTGCCACAAATTCAGACGGTACAAGTACAAATTCTGCAGAAGGAACAACAGAAGAAAATAAAGACAAAAATGAAACTTCTTCAGGATTTAGCTTTAAACAAAATCCAATTGCAACAGAAGAGGCGGTTAATTCCAAATCATTTGAGTTTTCGCCAATAATGATGTTATCAATATCAACTTTAGTTTTAGCAATCGTTTTGGTAGCTTTATTTGTATACTCACAAAAAAAGAGAGGACAAACTAAATTAAAGAAGAGTGTGAAGAGAAGTGCGTAATCTTTTCTTTGTTCTTGTAATTGCTTTATTAGTAATACCTTTAGCAAGTGCAGCCGATTTTGCGTACATACTTAAGAGTTCTGTAGGGGTTGATTCTGGTTTAGTTGATGAAATAGAATCTTTGGGATATTCTACAGAGGTCATATATGAAACAGAACTTGCAAATGTAGATCTATCAGAGTATAGAATAGTAATTGTTGGAGATCAGAATCTAGTTTCTCCTGAAAATGTATCCATACAAGATTATAGAACCCTCGTTTTAAGTTCATTTAACTTTTATCAAAGTGCTTCAGATTGGCAGTTGGGATTATCGAAAGAAAGAGGAATAAAAACAAGTCCAACTTCTTTAGAAGTGACTGATTTGTCTCACCCAATTGTAAACTCTCTCCCTCTTTCTTTCAAGGCGTATACTCAAGCAGATCAAAACGTTCAGACATACTATCTGAAAGGTCAAAAACCAAGCGGAATTAAAATTGTAGTTTCATCTGGATCATCGGCAGATGCAGTAATTGCAACGCTAGATAAAGGAAAACATCTTCTTAATGGAGAAACAGTTCAGGAGAGAATAGCCTATTATGGAATAGTTGAACAAGGGTACTGGACTCCACAATCAAAGAAACTTTTTGAAAACACAATAAATTGGCTTCTTGTAGGAGAAGACAGAGATGAAGACAGTTTCTTTTCTGATGTGGACTGTAATGATTTAGATGATTCAGCTTACCCTGGGGCCATAGAAATACCTTACGATTCAATAGATCAAGATTGTGACGGATCAGATTTAACAGACTTAGATGAGGATGGTTTTGATTCAAGTGAAATAAACGGTCCAGATTGTGACGATTACGATCCATTAATAAATCCCGATAGCAATGATCCAGAACTAAACTGTATAAACGATGCCCCAAATGTAGTTTCTATTTCCCTTGAAAGTGTTTATCATGAAACGAATTTTATAGAAATAGGAATAATAGCCGAAGATTACGAAAATGATAATTTAAATTACTCAATAAATGATTCAAGATTCGAGGTAAATGATAACGTTATATCCTGGCAAACAGATTATGAAGATGGAGGCCAATATATTTTTAGAATAGATGTTAGCGATGGACAGCTGACATCATCCAGAACGGTTTCTTTTAGAATAAATCAGTTAAATAGGCCCCCAGTCTTATCAGAAATTCCACAAGTTTCATGGGATGAAGATTCTTCATTTATATTAAACTTAAGTCAATATTTCCAAGATGAAGATCAAGATTCTTTAGTTTTTGGAATTCAAAGTACATCTACAGAAGAAAATATTATTATTTCTTCATTTGAAAACGGCTTGATTAATTTCACCTCAGTTCCTGATTTTTTTGGATCAGACTGGATAGTATTCTTTGCATTTGACGGCAAAGAAGTAGCAGAGTCAGATATAGTAAATTTAACGGTAAATCCAGTTAACGACATTCCTTTGTTCATTCAATTAATAGAAAATATAACTTGGGATGAAGATTCTTCTCTATCAGAAGCTATAGACCTAAACGATTATTTTATAGATATTGATTCAGATTTAGAGTTTAATGTTTCAGGAAATGAAAATATCATAGTAGAAATTAATGATAATGGCCAAGTAAGTTTCTCTTCAATCAAAGACTATGCAGGACAAGAGATAATAACCTTTTCAGCAACAGACGGAGAGTTCACTACTTATTCTAACTCTATTTTACTTGAAGTTTTAGAGGCAGGAGAACCCCCAGTATTTCAAGATTTAGATTGTCAAACGAATATAGATGAAGATGAGATTTACTCCTGTATTTTAGAAGCAACAGACTTTGAAAATGATACTGTGACATTCTCAATAGTTTCACAATCCAACGCAATTTGCGAAATAGAAAACAATACCTTGACATACAAATCAGCATCAAACTATAACGGGCTAGCAAATTGTAATATAAAAGTATTTGATGTTCATGGTCAAGATACAAAATTACTCAATTTAACAGTCAGTCCTATAAATGATGCCCCAGAGATAACTTCATTCTCTCCAGAAGATTCTGTTATAAATGTTCCTGAAGGATTTACAAAGAAATTCTCTGTTTCTGTAACTGACTTGGAAACTTCATCATTAAACATATCTTGGATATTATCCCAAGGTTCTAATCAAGAAGTAGTTGCATCAACAAGAGAGTACATCTTTAGTGCAAATCCAGGATCATATAATTTGAAAGTGATCGTTTCAGATTTAAACATTTCCTTAGAAAAAAATTGGACAGTTATAGTAGGCTCAATTTCACAATTTACATGTGCAGAAGTTTCAGGATCAATATGTACTGAAAATCAAGTCTGCAGAAATTCAATCTTAGGAGTTAAAGACACAGACATGTGCTGTTCATCTTCATGTGTCCCGGCATTTAGAGACGCAGATTCATGTGAAATCCTTAATTCAACTCTTAGAGTAGATATTTCCGAGCCAAGTTCATCTAAAGAATTTATTATTGGAGATACGATAAGAACACTAATAGATTTAGATAATAATGGCAATGAAGAGCAAAACTTAGATGTAGAACTACATCTTTATGATTTAGATGAAGACGAATCTGTCGCACAAGTAAATACAGAAACAGAACTTTTAGGAAATAGAGAGAGAACCATAGTTCTCAATTTGGTTGTTCCAGAAGATATAGATTTAGATCACTCATTTGCACTCTATGCAAAAGTAGAAGATGAAGTTTGTAACGAAGATTACTTAGAACTGACTAATCTGGAAAGGGAAGATTACAGTATAGTCGTATCAAACTTTGCAGTCCAAATTGAAGCCCAGTGTGGAGATATAATTCAGGCAAAGGTAAAAGTAGAAAATACAGGATCCAAGGATAAAGATATATCCATAAATGTAAAAAGTTCAGAGTTAAAAATAGATGAAAAGTCTGAAACATTTAAGTTAGAAAAACATGGAGAGGAAGATCAAGAAACAAGAACACTTCTTCTTGAGATACCCTCTAATGCAAAACAAGGAGATTACAACTTAGAATCTTTTGTAACATATAACTCAGAAAAAGCTTCCCTGTCTAAAACAATAAGAGTAAATTGTGAGTCTAATACAGATATAAGTACAGAAGCAGAGAACGTTTCAGAAAGTTCCAGTGTCTCAGGTGAAGAATCTATAAAACTTAATTCAGTAACAAAAGGAATTAATCAAAACGAAGATAAAAAATTAAATCCCGTCTTAATGTTAATAGTAACTTTAATGACAACTATTCTTCTTGCAGGTTTTGCCGTTGTTCTTTATCAGGCAGCCTCAAGAAATTAAGCTCTTTGCTCTTGAGTTATTCTGTAAATATACCCCAATAATCCGAGAACATTTTGACCATCCATGAAATCTATAGGTTTTCTAGTTGCAAGGAATTTTTTCTTGTCTTCTTCTTGCATTGCATTTAAAAATTCACAAAAATAGGTGTGAATTAATTTCATTTGATTTTCACTATATAAATAAGATTCATCGTCAACATAATCATAAGGAGATACTTTCCCTCTTTTATTATTCATTTTTTCTTGTGTTCTCCTGTATCCAGGCCTTTCTTCGCCTATTCCCGGATTAAAAGTTTCAGTATAAATTTTTATTTTAAGTTTTCTTTCAAGTCTAAAAGCCATATCCAAATAATCTATTGATTCTGCTCCTAAATCTTTAGATAAACACGCTTCACCCTTTACTTCATCTTCATTTACTCCAAAACATTCGGGCAGTATTTCATATGTCGACCTTACAACTTCCTTAACTAGTTTTTCATCATAAGGTTTTTTTGTTCTATTCAAAAAAGTTGTTAAATCTTTTTCTAAACAAGAAATATTGTCATCATCTTCACCATCCAATTCTCTTAATTGATTTCTTCCTGACATTACAAACCAATAAATAGACTATTTATAAACTTATGCACAGACCTAAAAAAATATAAGATGACTCTGAAGAATTAACTCTTAAGTTTTATTTTACCTAAAGGTGTTAATTCTCCCCAGGCCTGTTCAAACATTCCTTCAAGAGCCTGAGCAAAATAGGGCGTAGAAAGCCAAACGGCAACATCGTAATTTGGATGAACACTCTTATCATCCATGAGCATGAACAAAAGTTGATTTGAATCAATAATAGTAAATCTTCCCTGCATTTTAGAATTAGTAGTGTCTTTCACCTCTGCAACCTTAGATAAGTCCTTAGCAATCTTATGGTTTTCCCCACTAATAGGAGCAGCGACCTTTATAGAAACTCCTCTCTTTTTTGCCTTTTCAAGAGCAGGCATCAAAGCCTCAATTTTCCTGTTTAATCCATCAGGAGTGGTGACGATAGTAATACTTTTTTCAGCACCTCTAATCATCATATCAAGATGATTATACATATTTTGTCTTCCCCTCAGACTTCCAGACAAATCGGATGGCTCAACAAATTTAACACCAGTACTAAACAAACTAGTCAATTCATCCAAAACTTGATCACCCTTTAATTGTTCAAGTCTTTTACTTCTCTCTTGGGCATGCAGAACAAGATTCCTTTTTACCCTCTCGACAACTTCTTCAGGCTTTAAGGCAACAAATTTTATTGGTTTACCTATCTTCATTACTATAAATCCTTTTTTCTCCAGACTCTCTAAAATATCATAAGTTCTTGATCTCGGAACATCAGAAATATTACTCAGTTCTCCAGCAGTCGATGTCCCCCTAGATAGAAGTGCAGTCCAAACCTTAGCCTCATACAAATTTAAATCAAATATCTTTCTTAACCTGCTTAAAAATTCATCTTTTATTATCATTGAAATTGACTCAACCTCTATACAAACAAATAAAATATTCTACTATTTAAATGTTTTCTCTATAAATACCCCTTTTTAATTACAAAAATTTGACACCAATTTCCCTTTCTTTGACTTTAAATTTAATAAACTTTTCAGGAATTTTGTCGACGACAAAACTTATGCTCTTAGAATTGGTTCTTTCTTTCAAGAATGAACTATACTTTTCCAACATATACTTTAACTTACCATCAGTAGCAATATTTAATTCAATTAATTCTCCTTTCTTCAGTCCAGCGTTCTTTCTTTCGGACTGAATTTTTCTTGCAACTTCACGTGCGAATCCTTCACTCTCAAGTTCTTCGGTTATTTTAAAATCTAGTTCAATTTTAAATTCTTCACTACTCTTAATAATAACATCTTTTACATTCAATTGTCTTTCAATTATCTCTTTTAAGTCATTATTTATCTTATCTTTTGTATAAATTGTTGCTTTTGCAAGAGGCCATCTTAGGCCTATCTTAGCCTTGTCTCTTTCACCTAAACCAAGCTCAATTATTTTCATTACTTTTGCGAACTCTTCTTCAAGTTTCATGTTTATTTTTTTGTTATCTGCTTTAGGCCAATCGCACAAATGCACACTTTCTTCTTTTTGATTCATTTTTTTCCATAAATGATCAGAAAAAAATGGACAAACCGTTGAAAACATCTTTAATATTCCTAAATGAATTTCTCTTAGTGTTTCTAAAACGGCTTTATTCTCGCTGGACTTCTCCCTTATAAGTTTGATATAATCTCTTGACACACTCATAAATATTTTTTCTATTTCGGTTATGACTTCATTTATTCTATATTCTTCATACAGTTCACTAACTTTTTTTAAAGTAGAATTATATTTTGACAAAATCCATTTTTCTTCAATTTCTGCTTTTCCTTTTTCTATATTTTGTCTTTCAAGGTCTAAAATATAGTTTTCTATATTTCCTAAGATATTTAGGTTGCTCTGTTTTACTTTTATATCTTCCCAACTAAAATTAATATTTTCTCCAGCACTTGTCTGGCATATATAATATCTCAATATGTCTGAAGAATATTTATCTATGACTTCATAAGGAGAAATTACATTTCCCAAAGATTTACTCATTTTAGTCCCTCCAAAATCAAGAATCATTCCATGAACGAAAACATTTTTATAAGAACTTTTTCCCATCATTATTGCAGAACATATTTGCAACATACTAAACCACAGTTTAGTTTGTTCAGTAGCTTCTAAAATTAAGTCGGCAGGAAAATATTCTTTTATTAATTTTTTATCGTTATATAAGCAATTCCACGATGCTGTTCCAGAATCAATCCAAACATCAATAACATCAGGTATTCTTGACATTTGCTTCTTACATTTATTGCATTTGAGTTTAACCTCATCAATCCAAGGTCTATGCAAATCAATTTTGCTTAAATTTTTTCCAGATCTTTTGCTTAATTCTTTCTCGCTTCCTATGACTTCAACCTTTCCACATTCACAAGTCCATATGGGTGCAGGACAACCCCAAAATCTTTGTCTTGTTATCCCATTATCCTTTAAATTTTCAGTCCATCTTTCATAACTTTCCTTTGTTCTTTTCGGAACCCAATAAATTTTTTCATTGAATTTTAATAATTTATCAGTTAAATCCTCTGTTTTCAAGAACCATTGCT
>JAGVWR010000041.1 GCA_018304205.1 Candidatus Pacearchaeota archaeon
ACAAGCATGATGTAATTCATACATAAATTTTAGAATAAGATAACTATATAGTTTTTACCCAGTCACAGCAGAGCTGTGGGGATTTCTTCTCAATTAAAGTAGAAGAGTTAATGCACTATCACTCAGAAACAATAATCTTTATAAATCACGCCACTAGTTTATTTTTATGGTAAACTATAAAGTTCCAGAAAAACCTGTATCAATGACTACAAATCATTTATACGGAATAAGTGAAACCGGGCAACAAACAAATGTAAGAGAGTATTTACAAACTAATGGTTTTGGTTTGACAGCAGATTTATTGACTCAAGGTTTTAAACCAGCAGATATTGAAGAAGCCGTAAATTCTGGTGATGTTAGCGTAGCACATTGGCCAACGAGAGAACCAAAAACAGATATGTACTGGGCAAAGGATAGTAAAACTTTGCTGAAATTGGGCGAACTTGCTGACGAAGCTGTAAGATTTTGTTATGGCCAGAATGAAAATCAACCAATTGGTGGAAATTTTGCAACTGTAGGCACAGAAATGGAAAGTCAGCAAAGAGCACTGGTTGGATTGATATATGCAAGACATCAAGGAAAGTTGAGAGAAATTCCTGAGCTTGATCAAGGGGCTGGACCGTTATATGTTGCAAAAGGAAGTTTTTCCGATAAACTGTTTGAAAAATTATTTCCTGAACAGAGGTAATATAGTGCTATTTTTAGAGCAACATATTATAAAATTAAGCCCAGTTTCTGGGGCATAATTTTTATTATTTCTTTCTCGCAAAAATATAGTTTGCTTTAATTTTTAGGTTAGGCTTTTGAGGAACAAATATATGCTTTTTTTCTATTACTATAAAAGATTTCTCTATTCTCTGTTCAAGATCCTTCATTTTCTCAAAATAAATAGGCAGCCCAACTGGTGAGATTCTAATATTTCCTTCACCCATAAAATTTGAATCTCCACTAAAGGAAACAGAAAGATATCTTCCTTTTGAATTTAATAATTTAGATATATCTCTAAGATAATTATCTCTTTCATTCTCTTTGGTTATTTCGTGCAAAAATCTCCAATCAAAGACAAAATCATATTTTTTTCGAGAATCTTTTATTTCCGCATAATCTTTGCAAATAAATGATACAGAAGCATTTTCCTTTCTAGCGTTTTCTTTTGCAATATTAATGGCCTCTTTAGAAGAATCAATTGCAGTAACAACTAATCCATTAAGTGATAAGAATATCGCTTGATGACCTTCCCCACAACCTATTTCCAAAACAGTCATACCTCTTTTGTTAATTCTTTCTTCTTTACTAATTCAACAATCTCTTTGGGAATTTTTGAGAAAGTCCAGGGAGCATTATTGGGTTTTGAATATATTTTACTAAAGTCTACCATTACGAATAAAACTAATGATAATTTATTAAGTTTGCTACAAAAAATTATGCCCCATTTCTTGGGCTGAATTTATAAATATAATTAAACTTTATGTCCACTATCTTATTCTTAAAATTAATTCTTCTTTAACTTTCTTCTTTTTTCCTTCAGAAATTGAAAATAGGTTTTTCTCAACCATTTTTTCAGATATAGTAAAAATATAGTTTAATTTTATTACGCTATCCTTTATTGCACCTTCTTTTTTAGTTAATGGAATACCTTCCATCTTAAGATTTGAAGTAATTCCCAGAACAACTATATTCCCTTTGTCTTCAAATAAAACTAATGCTGGTCTTTTTTTAATCTCGAAAGTGTCTGTATATTGCACTTCAGATAATATAACTTCTCCAAATTTATGCATTTTCCCAATCTTCGTCCTCTTTATTATTCCAAAGTTCCTTCATCTTTTCCTGTTGAACTTTATGAAGGAACTCATCATACTGGTTTTTTTCTTTCATTTTAATAAAAATATTTGCCATTTCCTCCAGTAGTTCATTATACGTTTGCCTAGGATACTCTCTTGCTTTTTTTAAAAGAGAAATTACCCTTTTTTCTAGTAAGATCGTTGATTGTTCTGCCATGTATAATTAACTATATATCAATATATAAATATTTCGCTAATTTGTATTGATTAACATGACTTTTGTTCTCACTTTTTTTCCATATTCAATTCAATAAAATTTACTTTTTCTTTCCATTTCCTACGCTTATTAAAACCCAGCTCACAACAACGCTAATCAAAATAAGTAATACCGCTCCAATTACTCGCGGAGAGTAAAGCCAATCTGTAAAAAATAATGTACTTTCATCAGCTCCAGCACCGTAACCTGGTCCAGGAACATATTTTTGTAAAGTATCAGAAAAAACAACAAACGCAGACACTAAGAAAATTATTCCCGCGATAACTAAAACTGCAATACCTATGCCCTTTTTAAGAAAATCTGCATCCTTTCCAACAAAACCTATGAAAAATAGAATGAAAAATAACGAAATAAGAAGAACTACAAACCAAGGAACTATTGTCTGTACTAATTTTACCGCTCCTGAAGCAGATACAAACACCGCTGCAATTAAGAAAGACATTGTCAAATGCACGCCTTTATTATCACCCAATATTTTAGTCATGACTAAAATAGCATAAGTAACAATAAATACAATTAAAAAAGCTGCAATGGGTGCAAAAAAATTAATGGCGCTTAAATCTGCTGGCATTTTTATTTATTCCTTAAACATTCCTTTAAACATCGCTTCTCCCAACTTCTTATCTGAATTTTTCTTACTTCCACTTGCTGAAATTGCGATTAATATTCCTAGAAGTAATACTGCTCCAATAATCCATCCTACTAAATTTCCTGTATCTCCATAATAATCAATCCATCCCAATACGTCAAATGTTTTTGCAATAATTACCACTGCAATTATAAATCCTATTGCCGTAAGCCCCCAACCCCAAAATCTTCTTTCATCATCGGGAACAAATAACCCTACAAGAATCAACACGGCAAGCAAGATTACAATACCCACCCCAAGTTTAGGAAATAGTTCAGATATAAATTCTTGAACAAGTCCAACTCTTATAGATAATAATGCTATAACTAGCGCAACAACTACATTAACTCCCTTGTTTTCCTTAAATATTCCTATAAAACTAAGAATGCCAAACACTACTGCAAATATAAGCAGAAAGGGAAGCATGAAATCAAATATCCCTATAGATTCCCATTGTAGAAAGATATCACTTATACTGATTGCCATAGGTTAAATCAGAGATTTTTATTTATAAATTTATCCTATTTACAGTAAATACGTTGTTTTAGTAAGGATCTTAGTAATTACTCAAAAATGTTAGATTAAACATAAATATCTCTCCCAACTCACAAAAACCAAAAACATACAATTCGTAAATTATTCTAGACAGCAACCCTTGAAGATTTATCGTAACCAAGTTTTCTTCTTAACTTATCTCTTTCGGCAACAACTTCTTTATAATATTTGGGGCTAGTTTCAGCTAATTGGGTATTTGGACGTTGTGAAGCAAAGGCCGCAATTTCTCTATAACCTGCCAAAGAATTACCGAATACATCAAGCATTGGAGTTTGAACAACATCATGAGCCGAGATAGGTAAAAATTTCAGAGCAGATAATTCTAATTCTTTCACGACTAATCTATTAATATCTTTATTGGCTCCAGTCCACACCCCATTTTCATCATTATTAGGACTTAAATATAGGAAAAATGTTTTTGACATATGTCCCAAATATTTCTTATCTTTTTAACTATTTCTGTGATTTTTAAACTTTAATCAAACCCTTTCCAACAGCTTCCCTTATATTGTTAAATCCCTCTTTTTCAATGAGTTTGGTAAGCCTATAATTAATTTTTCCTATCAAACTCGGTCCGTTGTAGATCATTCCAGTAATAAGTTGTACTAAATCTGCCCCAAGTTTTATTTTTTCATAAACATCCTGTGCACTAAAAACACCTCCCAACCCAATTATAACAAATCTCCTTTTGTATTTCTTCCTAACAAAAGCTATTAGTTTATTACTTGCTTCTTTTGTTGGCAGCCCGCTAAAAGCCCCCTTTCCAGCCCTCTTCATTTCTTCCCTATCAAATTCCTTTCTTTTTCTGTTTTTAGTTAAATTTCCAAAAATTAATCCTTCCACTTTATGGTTTTTGGCAATATTGCATAATTCCTCAGTCTTTCTAACAGAAAAATCAACAGGCATCTTTAAAAATAACGGCTTTCTTAATTCAAGTTTATCGGTTTCTGTTAATAATCTATCAAGTTTCTTCTCTTCAGTAAAATCCTCTCCTCCAAAAGCGTTCGGACAGCTTATATTAAGTTCATAATAATTTCCAACATTTACTTTCTCAAATTCTTTTATACAATTAATATAATCTTTAATTCCTTCTTTTTCATCGCAAGTCTCTTTGCAATTTGTTTTTGCAATACTTACTCCTAAAGGTATTTCAATTTCAATATTTTTAATTTTCCCTGCGATTGCCTTTGCACCTTTGTTCTTTAGACCCTTATTAACTAGTAAGGACCTAGAGTTTGGCAACCTTCCAAGCCTTGGTTTTTCATTGCCGCCATATTTTCCATGAGTTACCGACCCGATAGTTCCAAAACCAAAGCCCACCCCAGGCAGAATCTTAACTAAATCCGCATTATAATCAAAACCTGCAGCAAGTCCAATAGGATTTCTAAAATGAATTCCAAGGATATTCTGTTCAAGTTTCTTGTTTTGATAGGAAAAATCAAATTCAATTATCTTCCTAGTTAAAAAATTACTTCCCAAAAATCTTCCAACTAAAGTAAAAGAATTGTGAACTCTCTCCGCATCAAACTTGAAAGCAATTCTTTTTATTATATTAGAATAAATAATTTCATTTGTTTTCTGCTTTAATCCTGTTAAAGACATAGATTTGCAAATCTCCCTCTATTTAAAAACTAATTGTTTGGCAAACTTACTTATCTTTATCCTTATCCTTATCCTTACCTTTGCCCTTGCCGCCCCAAACAATAAACCCTATGGCAATTCCTCCGAGAACTATGAATATCATATTGGTGGCTATAGCCGAACTATCTGAATAAAACAACGCAGATAAGTAATCCCAAGCTCCAGTAAATATCAATAGAGCAACAATTATGACAATCGCACCAAGAATCGCGATGGCTGTTTGAACTCCCCAATGAATTTTAAAATCTCCTTGAGCAAAAGTCATCCCGTACAAAATCATAAACGCAAGAATAACAACTATTGCGATAGCCAAGACCGGAATCAAATAAACTATTATCCCAACTGCCTGCCCAAAAGCAACAACAATAAGACCTATGACGAGTGCAACAATAGAATCAATTTGTTTTTTTCCTTTTCCTAATATTTCAGTTTTCTGCAATATCGCAAAAACAACCGCAAAGATAAGTAAGAAAGGCAAAACAGTCTCTACAAACAAAGGACTAGATAAAATTGTTCCCCCTATTCCTCCATTTGCCATATTAATCTTTGAAATCTAAAATATTTAAATCTTCTTCTTTAAACTAAATCACCACTATCCGAAGAAATTGTCGCAGTTCCAGAAGAAGGAACTTCAAGGCTATCATCGTGGCTCGGTAAAGATCCTTTATTTACTATTATAATATCTCCAACCGCCTTTACAAACTGATGGGGTATGATAACTCCTCTTGCACCCCCAAAAACACTCATAAAACTACTTCCTATCCTTATTTTCCATCCTTCTATCTTATTATCGGCCAAATTCGCTTCTTCCACTTGCCCGAAAAAGTCTCCATCCGAAGTATAAACATCCTTTCCAACTATTTCACTTACTTTTTTTATCCTAAGCATTTTTAGATGAAATACAGTCACTATTTATATTTTATGCTTCGCTAAAATATATCCCAAACATGCTATTTAATTCAATAAATTTATAACTCTCTTCAGATACTTAATTCAATGAACCCAAGAGAGTTGTCACACCTAATCGCTGCAGTCATTATCCTAACTCTGGTCTTTAGTTTATCGGAAATAATAAGAGGAAATCTCCAAAATATTCCTTTTATATTTATATTTTCATCAGTTATCGTCTTTCTTGCAGTATTTTCAAAAAAATTAATTGCAAGCTTTCTCGATTCGAATGTTGAACACGAACTTTGGTTTTTACATAGATTAAGTTTAACGTCACCTTTCAAAAAGCCTATCGCAGTAGGCCTAATTATTCCGATAATTTTATCAGTGATCTCTTTAGGTTTTATAAAATTCGCTTCTATTCTAACTTATGAAACTCGTGCACTAAAAAGGAGAGCTGCAAAAAGACACGGATTTTATTCTTACACCGAAATGACTGATTTTGAAAACGCGATTATAGGATCAACCGGTATAGTTGTAATGCTTCTTCTCTCATTAGTCGCCTATCTCGTTCCATCCATAGAACTTCTTTCAAAAATTGCTGCATATTACGCCTTTTGGAATATGCTCCCGATCTCAAAACTTGATGGTACCCAAATATTCTTTGGCTCAAGAGTCATTTACGCAGTACTTGCCATAATTACAATAATCTTTGCTTTGTATGCCTTACTAATAATTTAAATTCTTTACTTCCTGCTAAATAAAATGATAAAGACAACTCCAAGAGAATACCAAAATAAAATATTTCAAACCGCAAGAGAAAAAAATACACTTGTTGTTTTACCAACGGGTATAGGAAAAACTTTAATTGCTTTACTTTTAACAATTGATAGATTAAAATTATATCCCGGATCGAAGACTCTCTTTTTAGCACCTACAAAACCTCTTGTAGAACAACATTTTCAGTCTTACACTAAAGAACTTCCAGAACTATTTGCAGATTTACAAATTTTTACCGGCTCAGTGCCTGCAGAAAAAAGAAAGGAAATATTTCAAACCGCAGATATAATCTTCTCAACACCCCAATGTATTGCCAACGATTTAAACAATCACCTTTACAGCCTAGAAGAAGTATCTCTTATCATAATTGATGAAGCGCATCGTTGCCTAAAAAATTATTCATATACTGCCGTAGCTAGTGCATATAAAAAACAAGCAAAAAATCAAAGAATTCTTGCTCTTACTGCCTCACCAGGATATGATTTAAGTATAGTTAAAGAAATTTGTTCACACTTAAATATAGATGAAGTGGAATCAAGAACTCGCGATTCAGAAGACGTTAAGCCCTATCTCCAAACTCTTGAATTTGAAAAAATTGAAGTAGACTTCCCAAAAGAATTCGAAGAAATTAGGGTCCTTCTAAAAAGGTTTTACGATCAAAGAATCGATCAATTAAAATCCAGAAGTTTATTATTTGGTCCTGCAAATAAAATTACTCTCCTTAAACTTCAAAAGCGACTTAGCGCCCAAGCTTCCTCTGGAAACTTTAACTATATGATCGGCCTTTCATTATCTGCGCAAGCAATAAAGATTTCCCATGCAATAGAACTCTTAGAAACCCAAACTCTTAATGGATTAAATTCATATTTGCAAGGAATTATTAAACAATCAAAAGAAAATAAATCAAGAGCAGCACAAATAATTGCGAAATCTCCAGAATTTAATGCCTCACTCATATCACTAAATCAGTTACTATCTAAAAATATAGAACATCCAAAAATAAATGCTCTTAAAGAGCTAGTAAAAAACCAGTTCGAACAAAAAGAAAATTCTAAAATGATCGTCTTTACCCAATTTAGAGAAACTGCACG
>JAGVWR010000004.1 GCA_018304205.1 Candidatus Pacearchaeota archaeon
AGACCTCATACAAGTTTAGAAAATAAAACTCCTGCTCAAGTTTATTTTGATTTTAGTAAGTGGATTTAGGGGGTGACATATGTCTGTGGATTGCACACTATTTATTTTTTCATTGCCGCTTATAAGAAGAAAAATCCCCTCGCCAAGAGTCGAACTTGGGTAACGCGGGTTCCATATTCAAACTCTAATATTCTACCGAATACTAGCCGCTCACGCTTCATCCTTATCCCCACTTAGGAGAATGTCTGCGCCATTTCTACAGCCGCGCGCTCTACCGTTGAGCTACGAGGGGTAATTAAACTAAAATAATACACTTTTAAAAGCTTTGTTTTAGCAAACCTTTTTATATCCCGCAAATTTAAAAGAAAAATGTTATCCTTGCCTATATTAAACGATGAAGAAAGTAATCTGATTTCAGATAAACTATCCTCAGAAGATTATAGAACTTTAGAGTTTTTTCTATATGGGGATCAAAAATCTCTTGGAATCCTTGAACTAGAAAAGATAGCAATAGACTGGTTTACTTTACAGGATTTCAACTTTCTAACTGTTGAACAAGATAGCGGAAAAAGTGTATCTAATAAAATTATAAAAAGAAATTCAAAAAAAAGAGAGATATACGATCGAATCTCAAATAATCTTTGCTCTTTAATCTGCACCAATCTCCCAGACTCATTGTTTTCATTTAAGGATGAAATAACAAAATATCTTGTAGACGACACTGTCCCAAACAAAAAGGAAATAGAAACCTTGACAAAATCTTACACTAAACTAAACCTTGACCTAATAGCAATTAAAGGACTAGCGAGTCAGTTCAATAGTTTTGGATTCAGTCATTATAGCTTCAAGCTTAGAAAAATAGCAGAGTTCTCTTTAGATATTTCAGGTAAACTATATCAAAGAGTTTCCAACAGAAGAGAGAGATACCTTAACTAAATTTTGTTGTCTCACTCACAAAAGAAACCCTGTTCGAAGAAACAACTAGTTTCTTTCCTTCTTTTTCATAAACTGCCCTAGCAATAGGTAATTCAAAATTACCAACTGCCTTTAATTTAGAATAAACCACATAAGAAAATACCCTTTCTTCACCTGAATTAAGACTTCCTATCTTCCAAAATAATACTCCTGTCTTTTCATCAAAACCGTCTGGCTGCTTTCCGAATTTATTATATCTGCTCATTATACCTGGAACATGATCTGTTATTTCTACATTATTAATATTTTTCTTAGATTTTACTCTTAATATTATTTTTAGTGCAAATTCCCCGCCCTTTGTTTTCACAAAGGAAACTCTTTTTTTAAGAATAACATCTGTAAACAAATAAAATTTGAGTAATACGGCAAAAATTATTATCGCTAAAACTGCTAAAAATGGGAAAGTATAATTTGTAGAAGAACTAACTATCAATGATTCATTAGGATCTAAATTTCTACTCCATGAATAGTCAACTAGCAATCCATTTCTCGTAACATTATCAGGGTTTGCGTTGTTTGTAGTAAACAATCTTCCAATAATAGTATGCGTTATTTCTATTTCAGCTTTGACAGGTATATTTCCCTCATTTGTTTTTTTAATAGTGGTCTTTCTAACTAACAACCCTGAAGAATTTTTCTCCACCGAAATCCCCTCTTTTTCAAGATAAACAATTTTCCCTTCGCCCTTTATCTTGGTGCCCTTAAGCTCTAATACATAATCAAACCCATAATTGCCTGCAATAAGACCCTCAATTTTATCTTTGTTTATCGATATATTAAATGTTTTACTCTCATAAGGATTTACATTGACTATCTTTTCCGCCTTAAAGAATTTTGACTCTAAATTTATTTTAAGATTATCAATTAATATGTTTTCCTTGTTGATAATTACCACCTGCACATTGTCATCACCAGGTAAAACTGAATTAATTTTTAAGTCTACAACTTTTTCCAGAGAAACAATTTTAACCATTAATGAATCTTTCAAAATACCAGAACTCTGCCCTCTTAATTCGTACTCAAAAATGTAATACCCCCTACTCTTTTCTGCTATGTCCTTCTCAGGTACCGCACCTATCTCCATTCTTGTTACTCCTTGAGGCAAAGTGAAAGTTCCTTTAGGAGTCATTGAAAAACCAACTAAAGAATAAACTTCATAATTATCTTCAGAACCCTTATTATCTATAATAAAATCAAATGTTGCGGAATTTCTCAATTCAGAAATTATTACTTCGTTTTTAACTTCTTTTTTTATTTCTAAATTTGGCGAAGCAAAAACTAAAGGAACAATTAAAATCGCTAAAAGAAATATAACTAATCCTCTAAAGTTGCCCATATTAAAAATACGAGGCACTCTTTATATAAATATTTGTATATTTATCTATCTCTTCCCGATTAGTTCTAAATAAGCCTTAACTTCTTCTTTAAATGCAATAGCATCCCCTTGAACTTTTCCCCTAACATCTTCTACTCTTCCAGGAATAATATATTTATTATAAACATCCCTCAAAAACTTATTTGTTGGTGAACTCTCCCACTTGCTGTCAGGATCTTTAACAAGTGCGCTCTTTATTTCCACAACAACCTTTCCCTTATTCATCTTTTTTTTCTTCCCGTCTATTTCAACTTCCACATCGGTTAGTCCTGTTATTTCAAATCTTACCTTATGTTCTATCTTAAAATAATCTGAAATTTGCTTCGTGATTTTCCACTCTATAAAAACATCTCTAGAATTACCAGAAACTTTTTCAGAATAAGATTCCTCTGTAACTCCATCATATCCCTCGTTTTTAAACCACCTATGCGCAAAACTATACAAACCTCCAAAATCAAAAATTCCAGAGAAGTCCATCTTCTCTTTCGTCACTAGATCTCTTTCTGCCATGCTCTCGTTTACCCAAGAATCAAACAAACATTATATTTAAAGATTGCTCCCACGCTTACGAAACAGATACTTCTACAATATTATTATCCATATTAAGCTCCCTTTCTGGTCCTTCAAGCACAAATTTAACACTATCAAAACTTCTTGGCACTCTCACATTCTGTACAGTTAATATCTTCTTTATACCTATCTCCAAATCTCCTAAGACAAACCTTTTTATTTCCTCTTCCCCTACATTTAATACTAAAGTTGAGTTCTTAGCTTCAACTAGACCTAAATTAAAAATGCCTATTTCAAAACTCAGATACCTTCCTTCCTTTGTAGCATTTATGTTCCCTATTGCTAAATCTGGCAAACCTTCTAATTTATACAATTCATTTATTCTATCTATTATATACTGATCGAGAGTTTGATCGCAAGAAGTTGTAGGATACATTATGCTGTTTGGATTATCATTATGATCAAACCCTAAAGCGTGCAAAATCTCGTGTAGCGCAACTTTTGGTTCCTCACACTTTTCAGATCGATATAATGAAACTTTTCCTACAAGAATAACACTGTAAATACTCGTATTGATAACTTGGCTTGGTCCTCCCTCTCCCGCAACAAAATGTCCTTGCTCTTCAGTAGATGGTGCAACTTCAGAACATAATATTCTTATTTCTGCATTTTCTAGATCTGTTTTTTCAAAAGACAAAATTGTTTTTTCATCTAATATTTCAAAAGCTCTTTCTACATCTCTAGCCTTCTTTTCATTACAAGCTCCCTCAACGTAATATGTTATGGTGCTTTGTCTATACCTCATATTTGGATAAAACTGCACCCCGTTGCTAATACTAGGATAAAACTTTGTATTAAATTCACCCTTTTCAGCTTCCCCAGTGGGTAAATTATCCCATAATACATAAGATCCAAATGCAAGAACAAAAACCAGTAGTAATAAAACCAACACCTCAACAAATTTCATTCTTAAATAAGAAAAAACTAATTTATAAATATGTGTGAAGTATTGTTCTCACATAGTAATTTTGGAATTTTTAACTATCTCTTTCTGTATTTTTTCATCAAAATCAACTAGACCTTTAGTAAATTTCCTAGTTCTGGCTAGACAAACAGATGCAAATAATAATGCCAAAGTAATTTGTATATCTTCTGGCTTTGCGCTGTCTCTCTTTCCATCAAAGTTAATAGGAAACCCACAATTTAGTAATATTATTCCGTTGGTAAGAATGTTATCATGACAATTACCTGCTTTTTCAGCCATTTTTCTTAAATTCACAGCAGAGAATTCCCTATCTGATGAAGACGCACTAATAAGTATGCAATTCTTCTTTAGATATTTATAGAAGGAAACATCTAAAATTTCCTTTCCAGTGCAACCAATTATCATATCAAATTCATTAATAACTGACTTTAAACTTTCATTATTATAATCTGAATTGACTGAATTAATATCATATCTCTTAACCTCAAAATTGTTATTGAGTTTTTTATAGATTGCCTGACCAACTGCTCCAGCTCCAATAATTAAAACCTTGTGAGGTTTAAGTTTCAAGACCTTAAGCTGAGCCATCATCCTTTCTATGCAGGTTAGTGCAATTATTGGAGATTCAATTTCAAGTTTAGCCTTTGAACGAGCAACATTTATCACAGGAAAACCCAACTTTATATTCTTTAGTTTTTCATATCCGGCAGAAGTTTGTTCAATACCCATAAAATTATCAACCTTATCAAAAATCTTCTTTGCATCCGATAACAAACTTCCTCCATCTTCTAAAATTATCACTTTGTCATAATTTTCAACTTCCACATTGTTTTTTATATACTTTAAGAAATCTCTAGTGTAATCTTCAAATTGTTCGTCAAATGACAAATAACTATCAAAACTATCGCTTTTATCTGAAATATAAATTCCCATCTTTTTAATTTCCATTAAAACATCCTTATTTGTAGAATAGCACTTTCCAATCAAGTAGATATTAGAGGGTTTCAAACCCTTTTTGATTATGTGTTCAAACATGGTCTTCTGTGCACCCAAAATATGTTGCGAGGCTATAAGTAAGGTATTTTTTAAGTTGACATTTTCAAACATTGATTCTACAAAGTCTAATAATGCAAGATTGCCCATAATTAATCTAATCAAGAGAGCATTATAAAATTATCATTTTAATATTCCTAGAAAAACACTATGCGGGAACTTTTGTTCTCACATATTATAAATATACTGCTACGAAAAGGGCAGTATATTAACTTTCTAACTTTAATACAACAATCAATATAAAGCTACAACTTTAGATGATAAAATGGAAATAAAAGATAGAATTTATGGAAGCATTAATGTAACCGAACCAGTTTTAGCAGAATTAATTGATTCTCCAGCTATTCAAAGATTAAAGGGAATTCAGCAGTTTGGTATGCCTCAAAGATTCTATCCTTATCCTGGATTTAGCAGATATGAACATTCAGTGGGAGTTATGCTCGTCCTTAAAAAATTAGGTGCGAATGTTGAGGAACAGGCAGCAGGGCTCATTCATGATGTATCACACACGGCTTTCTCACATTTAGTTGATTGGGTTATGGGAGATAGAAGTAAGGAAGATCATCAAGATAAAAATTTACAAAGAGTAGTTTCTTTATCAACAATTCCAAAGATATTGCAAAAATATGATTTAGATTCAGAAAAGATAACAGATGTTAAACAATATAGTTTACTGGAAAAACCTGCACCGCATCTGTGTGCTGATCGGATTGATTATTCCCTAAGGGAATTTTATACCTGGGCTGCCCCAACTATTGTTTCTCAATGTATTGACGATTTAGTAAATCATAATGGTCAAATTGCATTTAAAACAGGAGATTCCGCAGAGAAATTTGCTTATGCTTACGCTAAATGCCAAAAAGAACATTGGGGCGGAGCAGAATGCACAGTTAGATGGGAATTGCTCACAAGGGCTTTGAAAATTGGATTGGAAAAAGGATTTGTTAAACCTGACGATTTTTATGGTGTAGATGAAGATTTAATTGGAAAACTTCAAGGAAGTGGAAATCCAGAGATATCTCAAGTATTATCTATTTTAGAAAATACCTCTCTAAACTTAAATGAAAATAGAACTAATCCTCAATTTAATTTAAGAAAGAAATTTAGATACATTGACCCTCATTATTCTTCAAATGGGAGTTTACATATATTAAGTGAAACTGACCAAAATTATAAAAATTTTCTTGAAGAGCAGAGAAAAATAAACGAAAGAGGAATTAAAGTTGATATTTTAATATAGTGCTATTTTTAGAGCAACATATTATAAAGATGTCGGACATTTGCCATCTATCTTAAATGTTAAAATTTTCAATCACAATAATATTTATATAGTTTATTGAATTTTTTCGGTTATGCCTTCCATTCGTGTAGATTTACCAAAAAAAGTGACTGGAGAAGCTCTCGAACAAGCTTGCGTAAAAGCGGCAGAAGATATGGGTTACGGAACAAGAACAAAGGATAAATTTTATGAAAGATATTCTTTAGGTTCAATTCATCATCATATTGATTATGGTGAAACAAACATAAGAATAGGAAATTTAATTCCAGCATTAGGAGTAAGGGGGATTAGAAAAGGAAAAGATCAAGATAGTTTCTTTATCTGGACTGGTTGGCCTGCTGGTTTTGCTTCAAGTAAAAGAGTTCGAGAATACTTAAGTGCAGTTTCTAAATATCTTCCATAAATATTTATCTCTTAATATATTGGACACAATGTAACCGATCTTATAAATTTAGTCCTACTCATTTATCATAATTAGGCAAGGCTCTTCTCTCGCCGTTAGGGTGATAATCTCTAGCATCAAGCAAAAGTTTTGGTAAGTCTTTAGGTCCGAAGTGAGTGACTAAAGCTTCCACTCTGGTTCTTTCGCTATTTGGTAACTGGTAATCTCGCATAAGTTCGTCTACGGCTGCAAGTCTTTGAGAACTTCGCACACTTCCACCTACTGCTTTTGATTTACTTCTGCTTATATTAAAAAGCAGCTTCAATCCATTCGGTGTAAACGTATTTGGTCTTAACATTTTGAGATGTGGAGTATTTAGCTGAAAATCAGCTTATATAAACCTTCCCTAAATCCTTATTTTTAACTACTCAAAGATACAAAAATTCAATGCAAATTCTTGCCTGTCTAAAGCCTTATAAAATCTAATTTGCAATTATAAACATGGAGAAAGAAATATACAATCATGCAATTGACCTAGACGAAGAAACAAAAAGACAATTTGAAGAGTGTTATAATGAAGACTTTGTAACAGCAGCTGCTTTAATGCCCGATGCACACTCAGGATACGTTGCTCCGATAGGTTCTGTCTTGCTTACAAAAGAGTACATTGTTCCTGCCTGGGTTGGTTTTGACATAGGCTGTGGACTTATAGCGGTAAAGGTAAAAGGAAAAGACAATTTAGTAGAACTAGTCAAAAAAAATCAAGATGAAATTTATTCTCGTGTTCTAAAAGAAGTTCCTCTTGGACTAGGGGAAACAAATAAACAAGAAAAGATCACAGAAAAAACAAAAATAGAATTTAATAAGTTAATAGAAAAATTTAAAGAAGGACCACATAATAAAGACATACTTAACTTTCTAAAAAACGCGGCAATGAAGCATCTAGGAAGCCTAGGTGCAGGAAACCATTTCATCGAACTATGTTTCTATAAAAAAGAGCTATGGATTGTAATTCACTCTGGTTCGAGAGGAATAGGTCATAAAATTGCTCAAAAATACATGATTAAAGCGGCAAAATCTGAAAAAGGATACGAAAAAACGTTTCCATTAGACATAAATTCTGAATTAGGAAAAGAATATCTAAATATTTTAGATTTTGGGCTTAGTTTTGCTCTTTTAAACAGACTTGAAATGTCTTACAAAATAACAGCAGTTTTAGAAAAAGTTCTCAAGAAAAAGCTAAAAATGCAGTTATGGGTAAATAAAAACCATAACCATGCAATCTTAGAAAGGAACGTTTATATTCATAGAAAGGGCGCAACTCCTGCTAAAAAAGGCGAAAGGGGAATAATCCCTGCAAATATGAGAGATGGGAACTTTCTTGTTAAAGGTCTTGGGAATCCAAAATTTCTTTTATCTTCATCACATGGAGCTGGAAGAGCAATGTCTAGAACTAAAGCAAAAGTAGAAATTTCAATGCAAGAATTTGAAAAATCCATGGAAGGAATAAAAGGAACTATTAATAAAGGAACACTTGACGAAGCTCCAAGAGCTTACAAAGATATAAGTAAAGTCATGGAAGCACAAAGAGAATCTGTAAAAATAATAAAACACATTAAACCTTTAATAAACTGGAAAGGTTAAAACCTCATTATGCTGACAAAGTTCTTCATTGAAGAAAAGTATCCTTTTTCCCAGTTTCAGGATCACTTCCATCCCTATAATAAACAAATTTCATTTTACTCTTCATTTTTTCAAGTTTATCAACTAATTTCCAGCTTTCCCTAATTTCGTCACTTCTTGTAAAAAGTGTCTTATTTCCTTTCATTATTTCATTTAACAAAACAGAATATTCATCAACCGTGTTCGGGCCAAAATTACAATCCCTGCAAAATTCAAAATTAACATCTCTTATCTTATCACTATAAGGATCCCTTGTGTTCATGTAAATGTTAACATCCTGTTTTGGATAAATACCTATTACTATCTTATTATTCCTTACTCCTTCAAGTTTAGAGTCAAAATTTTCTACCTGCTTGAAATTTATCTTTATCTGTCCAAATTTCTTTTTCAATTTCTTCCCTGTTCTCAAAATTAAAGGTACGCCATCCCATCTATTATTCTTACAGTTTAATTCTATTCTAACAAATGTCTCAGTTTTCTTATCATTCAAATTTTTCTCTGCAAGTTCCTTTCTGTAAGATTCGTATTGTCCAATCGTATTATTCTTGCTATTTACTATTTCCAAATTTCTCAAAACCTCCATTTTTTTATCATGAATTTTCTCAGAAACAAATTCATTAGGTCTGTCCATTAAAACCAATGACAAAACTTGAAGCAAATGACTCTGTATCATATCTTTTATAACTCCAGTCTCATTGTAATATTCAAGTCTATTCTCAACACCTATAGATTCATCAATTGTAATTTCTATACTCTCAACAAATTCTTTATTTAGTGTAGAATATAATATCGGATTTGTAAAGTTTAATACATTCAAATTAAACACCGTCTCTTTCCCAAGATAATGGTCTATTCTGTAAACATTCTCCTCCTTAAAAAACTCATGAATATTCTTTTCAAGTATATCTGAACTTTTCAAATCTTCTCCAAATGGCTTTTCAAAAACAATTCTAGTAATCCCTTTCTTTTGTTTGGTTAGATTATGCTTCTTAAGCTCTTTCGCTATTGCCCCAAAGAACTTATAACTTGTTGCCAAATAATAAATCCTGTTACATCCTTCTATTTCGCAGTGTTTAACCAAATTTTTTAAGCCTTCTAGTGATCCCTGCTTCGTAAAATCAGCATTGTAATATTTTATATCTAATTTATCTATATGCTCCCTATCAATATTATTTTTTATCTGCCCCATGATAAAATCTTTATAAGTTTTATCATCAAAATCCTTTCTTCCTATGCCTATAATCATAGAGTCCTTGTCCAGTTTTCCTTTTAATATTAAATCAGCAAACGCAGGAACTAATTTCCTATTCGTTAAATCCCCCGTTCCTCCAAACAATATGAAAGTCAACTTCTCTTTTTGCATTTCAATCTAAGCACGATGTGGCTTATAAAATTAATCTCTCCTTAAATTCACCATTGCAAAATCAAAACCATCTGGAATCCTGGTAAAGTACTCTGGAACGTGCAGGAATAAACATCCATATTTCTTAGCCCCTCCCACATCCTTAACAGCATTATCTCCTATAACAAGCAATTCTTTAGGCAAAATATCATAATGCCCAATTATAACTGAAAAATCCTTTACTGGTAACTGATTAAGATAAAAAAACCCATCAAACTCACCTAAAATATTAAATACAGAATTATGATTACTAAACGTTTCTTCCAAATCTATTTTAACCGCACCTATATCTGCATCGGAAGCAGAAACTACATTTATTTTCCTCGATTTACAATTATCAAAGAAATTTTCTATTCCCTTTCTTGGGGGATAAACATTATCTTCATCATCAATAGCAAGAACAGTTCCATAAATATCTAAAGCAACAACTTTTATCATATCAAAACTTAAGGTGTTGATGTAACCGGCGGTGTTGTTGCCGGGGTGATTGGAGGACTCGCTATCCTTCCTATATAAAGACCTGCACCAATTCCGCTAACAATCATAGAAACTGCAGCAAGAGCCATACTAAAATATTCTGCTCCCCTCCAATTTGTCTCTCTCTTCAAAGCACCTTTTACTCCTGGATGATCTTTTAAATGATTATATTCATTAACCATTTCTTGATTTTTCGCCCTAAAATCCTTTCCAGCTTGTGAATCTGCCACCAACAAATAATTAAATTCTAAAGGATTTATGCCCTCAACTTCGCTTTCCATTCTTCTAATTTTAACGACGTCACCCCAATTATAGTGATTTTCTATATGACTCTCAATTGAACAACTAGAAAATACTCCAACAGCTAATCCTGCCGCCCCTCCAATTATTAATTTATAGTTTCTATCCATATATTTCTGGCTAAAAAATTATATTTAAACCTTTCTATCTTGGAAAAAATATTTATGGCGTATGCGTTACAAACCCTAAACAACTAAGTTTTTATATCTGAATTTAGTAATAACATTATACAAAAGAGGAAAATGGCAAGTATAAAAGAATTGCAAGATATAGCAAACGTCTTAAGAAAAGATTCACTTAAAGCAACTACTGCTGCAGGATCAGGACATGCAACATCATGTTTATCTTGTGCAGAAATAATTTCTTCCCTGTTCTTCGAAGAAATGGCATATGATGTTAAAAATCCCAACAATCCAGATAATGATGAATTTATTCTAAGCAAAGGACATGCAGCGCCCATATTATACTCCGCATTATTTCGCGCTGGATGCATAAATGAAAATCTTGAAAAATTGAGGAATATAAACAGCCCTCTTGAAGGTCACCCAATCCCGAGATCTTTAAACTGGATAAAAGTTGCTACTGGTTCTCTTGGCCAAGGTCTTTCGGCAGGTCTTGGAATGTCTATGGCTTCAAAATTACAATCAAGATCGTTCAGAACATTTGTTTTACTTGGAGACTCGGAAATTGCAGAGGGTTCCGTCTGGGAAGCTGCACAATTAGCTTCCTATTACAAATCAAATAATTTAATCGCAATTGTGGACTGCAATAAACTTGGACAAAGAGGAGAAACAATGATAGGCTATAATTTAGAAGTGTATAGAAAAAGATTTGAATCATTTGGATGGAACGTAATGATAATTGATGGCCATAATATAAAAGATATTTTAAAATCTTTAAGAAAATCAAGATTTTCCGATAAACCTACTGTGATACTTGCTAAAACCGTCAAAGGCAAGGGAGTTTCTTTCCTTGAAGGGAAAAACGGTTTTCACGGAAAAGTGCTGTCAAACAATGAACTAAACAAAGCACTAGGAGAAATACCCTATGTCAAAATGCCTAAAATAGATATAATTCCTCCGCCAGAAACAACTTATTCAGTAAAAAGCATACCTGCTAAATTTCAAAAATTTAAAATAGGAGAAAAAATTTCAGTCAGAGAGGCGTATGGAAAAACCCTCTCTTCACTAGCAAAATCAAATTCCCTAGTAATTGTACTCGATGCTGAAGTAAGCAATTCCACATTTGCAGATGAAGTAAAAAGACAAGAAGCAAATCAATTTATAGAAATGTTTATTGCAGAACAGAATATGATTTCTGTAGCTCTTGGCCTTTCTAAAAAAGGTTTTAATGTTTTTGCTTCAACATTCGCGGCATTTCTCACAAGAGCACATGACCAAATTCGCATGGCCTCATTATCTTCTGCAAACTTCACCATTTGTGGATCTCATGCAGGAATATCAATCGGAGAAGATGGTGCTTCTCAAATGGGTTTAGAAGATATAAGCTTATTCAGAACTATCCCCTATTCTAAAGTATTTTATCCAAGCGATGCTGTTTCGACTCAAGCCCTTGTAGAATTGGCCTCAAAACTTCCTGGAATTAAATACATTAGATCAACAAGATCAAAACTTCCAGTCATATATGAAAGTAATGAAAAATTTCAACTTGGCGATTTTAAGGTATTAAAAAAATCTAATAAAGATAAAGTTATTCTGATTGGCTCTGGAATCACGCTACATGAAGCACTTAAAGCTCACGAACAATTAAAAAAGAAAAATATTCATTCAGTAGTTATAGACTTATACTGTATAAAACCATTTAATTCTAAAAAATTTATCAACTTTGTAAAAGAGCATGGGAACAAAATCATAATTGCTGAAGATCACTACAAAGCAGGAGGCATAGGTGAAATGATCTCTTCAGAAATAGCAAACACAGATATTAAAATTAAACGCCTCTTTGTCTCTGGAATAGTCCATTCTGGAAAACAAGAACAATTACTTGAAAAATATAAAATAAACTCTAATGCAATAGCTTCAGCCTATTATTCTTTATAATTTAATTCATTTTTTAAAATTCTATATGCTTCTCTAGAATTTTTTGCATCTGAAATAAAACTCCCTGAGTTTAATATATCTGCTCCTGAATTAACAAGTGCAGATATTGTACTGCCATTAACTCCTCCATCAACTTGGATTAAAAATTTCTTTGACATTCTTTTTAAAGTTTGAATCCTTCTGAATATATGAAGGTCTATATACTGTCTTTCCATTCCAGGATTGTGACCCATTAACATTATACCATTAAATCTATCTACATCTAGTAGTGTTTTCTCTATTTCTTCTAGTGATGTATGCGGATTGAAAACTATCCATGCTTCCATTCCCTCATCTTTTATCATATCTATTAAGTTCTGAACACTTTTACTATTTCTATAAGACTCGTAATGAAATAACACTTTAGAAAAACCCTTTTCTTTTAAGTAAAAAATCATCTTTTCTGGTCTTTCAACCATTAAATGGGCTTCGAAGAATGCATGATATCCGTGCAAGTCAGGCACGTCCCCTAAATCGACGCTTTTTGCTTTCACAAATTTTCCATCCATAAAATCGATGTGTATATATTCAAAATTATTAACTAGTCTTGCAAATCTTTCTTTAAACTCACTTTTTGTTGTTGCAAAAACTGTTGGCATTATTACGGCACTCATCTTTTTCTGTAACCAAATAATTTATTATATTCTGGATGATCTACTATCTTTAGAACAAAAACAAAGATTTCTATCTTATTTCCTTCTATCGTATAAAGCATTCTCCAAAAATTAGACAACTCTGCCCTATACAAGTTAGTTATACCCTTTTCTATTAATTCCTTTGGAAAAAGATCTTTTCTTATAGGCTCACCAAATTGAGGATTGTCTTTTAATATCTCAATTATTCTTTCTATATATCTAACTAATCTTATAGAATCAGCATCATTTCTTTTTTTTAACTCTAAAAAAGCATGAAGAGCTTGATCTCTTAACACCACTCTAACCTCTTTTCCTAGCCACATCTTAAACTTCTAATCCTCCATCTAACATTTTTTTTAAGTGTTCTGGTTCAACATAAATCCACTGAACGCCCTTCGGGCCATAAATAATTTTTCCACTCCTCCATAAATATTCAAGTATAAATTTTAAAGTTTGATGCATTATCTGCTTTGGTAGTTTCTTTTTCAAAGTTGCGATAGTCATTGGAACATCTCTATTTTTCCTCAAACAATCTTCTACCATAATCACAGTAGATAAGTTAGGATATCTTATTTCTTCTTTAATCATTTTATACCTTTTAGATATCAATGGATACTTTTCTTATATTTAAACATTTGCATTTTCATATTCCTCAATTTTCTTTATTCTTCTCTTATGTCTTTCTATATTAGAAAACTTTGTATTGAGCCAAACATCAACTATCTTTTTCGCTCTAGCAGAATTTGTTTTCCAGCCGCTGAGAGTAAGAATATTACTATCTCCATGCTCTCTTGAAAGCTTTGCAGTTTCCTCATCATATGCACTAGCTGCCCTAATACCCTTTACTTTGTTCACTGCAATAGCCACTCCAGATCCAGATCCACAAAACAATATTCCTTTTACTTTTTCAGCAGAAACTCTCTCGCCTAATTTAAAAGCGACATCCGGATAATCATCGCTATCTACTTTTTTCTTACTCATATCAACATAATCTATCTTATTCTTATCAAAATACTTCTTTACCTTCTCCTTTAAGGTAAAGCCTGCATGATCTGCCCCCAAATATATTTTCATATTATCCTCTTTCATATATCATAAAACAATTCAATTTATAATAGTTTTGCTCAACATATTTATTTCCCATTTATGTCGTGCCCGCCAAACTTATTTCTAACTGCTGCAACGAACTTTGTAGAAAAACTTGTTTTTCTCTGACTCTCCTTTCTCTTCTTTAAAGCATATTTGAGTGAACCGAAATAAACTTTCTCCTTTTTTGCAATTTCCATTGCTTTCTTCCCAGTTTCTCCTCCTCCAATTTTTCCAGGAATATTGTTTAAACTTTCATTCTTATCAAAAACTTCCTCAGTAAAATCAAGAATTCTTGATTTTACTATACTGCCATTATTCCAAACTCTTGCAATCTCATTTAAATCTAAATGAAATTCGGAATTTTTTAAAACTTCAAAACCCTCTCCATATGATTGTAATAATGCATACTCTATTCCATTATGAATAAGTTTTACAAAGTGACCAGATCCACTTTTTCCAACATATGCATAACCATTATCGCATGCCAAATCTCTAAATACTTTTTCTACTTTTTTAAAGACTTCTTTATCACCCCCAATTGTTAAACTAGCTCCTTTCCTCGCTCCTTCTAACCCTCCACTTGTTCCTGCATCAAGAAATCCTATCCCTTTCTTATCCAATAATTTATGTCTTTTTATAGAATTTTCATAAAAAGAATTTCCACAATCAACTATAACCTCTCCTTTTGTCAAATATCTAGCCAAATTATCAATAACTTCATCCACTGCTTTTCCAGCACTAACCATTAAAATAATAATTTTATCCTTACCAAGTTTACTACAAAGGTCTTCATAAGAAAACGCCCCTATTGCCCCCTTCTTTTCCATTTCTTTTATCTTATCCAAAGTTCTATTAAAAACAACAACCTTATTTCCTTTATCAATTAAATTAAGGACCATATTAGATCCCATCTTTCCAAGCCCGATAAACCCAATTTTCATCTATTCACCATATGTAAAATAAATTAGAATTCTATTTATATGTTGTTGTAAAGAAAAGTATAAAAAGACTAAAAAATTAAATGTGGAATGGTCATGGCAACTCTTGCATCTATCGCTTCGACTTACCTTTTAAGCAAAACAAAACTGTCTGCAAAAACAAAGCTGTTATTGGGCACTCTTGAGCTAACTGCTACACTAGCAATAGGATCCCTCTTTCCAAATCAAACTAATTCAAACAACAACCTCTATTTACCTAATAAACCTCAATCAATAAGACAATCAAAAACTTATAGCAAATTATCTATTAAAGCAAATTATGAAAAGGAAAGAAAAACAAGTGAAGTTCAATATGAGAATGATTTAAGAATGAAAATCCTCTTAGACGCTATTTCAAGACATGTTGAAATGATGCCAGATTAAATCTTATACTTTTTGTAATTTAAGCAAAAATCTTTATTCCCTTTTTTAAATTCTTCATAAACTTGCTCAACAATCTCTACAGCTTCTTTGTAATTATTAGCAATATAAAGCAAATCTAAATCTTCTTTAGTAAAATACTCGTATTTCAAAGGCCATTGTCTTAGCCATTTTACGAAAGGCTTCCATTGTTTGCCTAATAATATAATCGGTATGTGACAAACATGTTTTACCTGAACTAGTTGCCATGTGTAAAACAGTTCTAGTAGTGTCCCAATGCCTCCCGGAGCAACTATCACGGCATTTGAAAGCAGCATAAACTTATCAAGCCTTGAAGTAAACCTCATAAATGTTTCTTTATAATCTAAGCTTTTATTGAAACCCTGCTCTCTTGGTAATTTTATTCCTAGTCCTATAGAATGGGCCTTTGTCTTCTTACTTCCTATTTTATGTCCGCTATTTGCTGCTTCCATGAGTCCAGGCCCTCCCCCAGTCACAACATCTATCCCATTCTCGCCAAGTAATTTGGCAAGCATGTAAACTTCCTTATAATTAGAATCTTTGTTTCCAACTCTTGCACTTCCAAAAATAGATACCTTAAAATGCATCTTATCAGAATTTACGCTCTTTATCACTTTTAGTTCAGTTTTCATATTTTCCCTCTATACTAGCACAATACAATTATTATTTATAAATTGTATCTATAAACACTTTCCTGCAGAGCAGCTGTTTGCACAAACAACTTCTTCTGTTTGTAAGTCGTCATTTCCACAAGTTTGTTCATATAGGATATTCTCATTTTTGCAAACATCACTTGCAGAGACAAGATAATCACACGCCCCTGTTCCAGAATCTGTAAATGATTCACATTCGTTATACCATAAACTTACAAATCCATCTTCTAGGCTCTGAGCCTGAGCATTTCCTAATTCGGAATCAGAATCCTCACAAACAACATTAACATTTTCTAGTGGTGGTTCTGGATCTGGAACAGGTTCTGATTCTTCTGTTTCTTCAATAGTACAAGTAGAACTGCATCCATCTCCATTAACTAAATTACTATCATCACATTGTTCTGTTCCTTCTTCTTCACCGTTTCCACAAATTTCTATGGGATTTCCAACACAAGAAGAAATATCAAACACACATTCACTTGAGCAAACAAGAGTTCCTGAACTAAATTCCTGAGTTTCACAGCTCTTTCCATTTAAATTATTAAGATCGCATTGTTCTCCACTCTCTACAAGTCCATTTCCGCATACAATATTATTTTCTTCTTCTCCACTTCCAGTATCTCCGCCACTGCTTCCTCCACCTCCACTCTGCGTTACTCTTCCTCCGTTTGAAAAGCTTCCGTCACTATTTTTAACTATACTATCTCCAATAGAACTGATAACTTCAATATTGGAATCAGTCATTCCAATTGGAAAAACCCCTATCTTCACAATATTTCTAAGTGTTGAAGAAGAATAATCTACCTTTAAATTTCTTGATTCAAGTTCATTTATATTTCCTTTGACAATAAAAGATTGTGCATTTCCATTTTCATCTTCTAAAACAACTCTTAATCCCTCAACATCACCTCCTCCAGTCTCTCTCTGCACAATAAAACTAACCGTCTTTTCTTCTTCATCTACTAAAACACTCTCTGATTTTATATCAAACCCTGTTGCGATAAGTTCTGCTTCAACCTTAGACTTTTCAGAAGACTCTGAAAAAAATGGCTTTGCAAAAGTCCAAACAAGCACAATAGCGACTATAACAATTAATATTACGAGTACGACAGTAACTATCTGACTTAATCCTCTTTTATTTAACATAATCATCCAACCATCTAAATTCTCTATTTAGATAATTATTCATCTCTTATAAATTCTACTTCTCTTATCAAAGGATGCTCAAGTTTCTTGACATAACTATAATAACGGCGGTCCAGTTGAATATCTTTGTACTTTGGTACAAATTCCTTCTACACATTTTGCAGTGTGAATTATAGGAAAAAAAGGTAGTTGTGTACATTGCTCTTGTTGCCCACATGCTTCGTTAGCAGGGCAATAACTCAATCTGCCTTCACTAAACCAAGGATAATTCACAGCCATCCAAGAATCTTGACTATAATCTCTTCCCTCGCAGAGATTATCATAACAACAGTTAAATTCCCAATCCTTGTTTATTAAAGTACAATCAAAATCAAAAGTGCAACTTGTATCAGCAATAAACTCAGTGCATTCCCCCTTATTACAATAAAATCCATCATCGCAATCGATATAGGTTTTACAACTACTTGTTATGACTGGATCTGGCTCAGAGTCAGGAACATTATTTCTATTATCTGATATGGTCGCACATCTTTGTTCTCCTTCTATTTTTACCTCAAACTCAAAGCTATCAGTATTTTCAACCTGCTCACATCCAAGTTCATATCCAAAAGTATATTTAGCACCAAGCAAGTTAAACAACGTATCTTGGGCATCTAAAATTCCCAAATCCATTGTTTTTGTACATCCAGTAGGACACTGATAATTTTCATATCTTATCTTTAGTTCGTCCATTGCCTCACTCAAAGCATCTCTCATAGTATCTTTTCTATTTCCAAGTAATATTCTTTCTCCTCTCAACGTGAAATCTCCTTTTTCACTTTCACTACACTCAACTTTTTCTCCAGAATGAACATATGAATGTAGTTTTCTTACATTTTTCACAACACCACATTCAACTCCTTCTGGAACATCTAAAGGAGGGCATTGCCATTCAGAACTTGCAGAATATTTTCCTTCAACAAAGTCATTAAAACCTGAATTTTCAATAGCTTCCTTAACAGTAGAAAATACGGCGTCTTTCTTTTCCGAGTCATTCAAAGAGTCAGAAATAATTTTAGATTTGAAATAATCAATTCTTAAAGGCGTAACACTTTCACATATTTCTTCAGTTGTTTCTGTTTCTCCTGGAAAATCTTTCCTTTCAGGCATTTTATTAACAACTATGATTTCAAATTTTGAATAAAAAGGAATAAATCCCTCTTTCTCAGCCAAAACTTCTCCTATATATTTCCCAGTCTGACTTAGACTAATCTTTGTATAATCATCATTTGTAAATAAATGATTAAAATCTAAATCGCTAACTGATCCATCAGGATAAGTTATTTTCCCGGAAAAAATTGCACCACCATAATCATATGCCTGAATATATACTGGAGAATCGGCCAGTCCAAATAAAACCCTTGTGTCTTGACATTGTGTATCTGCACAAATCTTAAAGTAGATATTTTCCATATCATATAAAGGATCTGCATAAAAAGTTGCTCCAGAAACAATTACACTAAGAGTTAAAATGCAAACAAACAATAAACTGAATAAACCAAACTCTTTTTTCATCTTATCAATTAATAACATAGCTCTCTTATAAAATTATCTTTATAAAAAAACAGAAGCACACATAGTAGATAAGTAACTGTCTAGTAGTTACAAATAGAAAGATTTATAAGCTTATTTTTGCTGAAAAAATCATGAAAAAAGACAAAGTTCAAGAAACAAGATATATAGAAGTTCCAGAAGTAGGACAGGTCTCTCTTTCTTATTTGCAAATGACTCCTGAAATTGAAAGTGCCTGCAGGGAATTAGAATTAAATCCACGAGATTTTGGAAAACCAGGGCAACAAATCTCTAACATCTCTGGAATTCAATCAAGAGATTTAATGCTATCACTTAGAAAAAAAAGATTGACTTTTCAAGATTATATAAAGACATTGATTTGGGCAAAAGACAATAGCAGTGTATTATATGAAAGCTTAGGAAATTCGGGAAACTTTGAAATCTTAGATGGAATAGTTGTTCCAAAACAAAGGGGTTTAGAAATCATAACTGCAGATGGGAAGAGAGTTCCTTTAATAATAGTAAGTGAAAAAGATGAAGACTTTACTTTTTCTCGCCCAGAAGACAATCCTTTGGATGATCAAGGGTATTCTATATTGGCTAGAGGATACGATATAGATTTATCTGTTTACGCAGGATCAAGTGGAAGACCAGACGGATTTGTCCCAAATTTATTAAGAATAAGGACCGTTATAAAGTGATCACTGCGCAGGAATAGGAATTTCTACAGGAACGAGATCATCAACAAGAGCACTTTCAGGAATATAAAATTGGCTATTTGAATCTAAATACAACTCATTCAGTTTTATATTAAAAGAATTTCCAGGAGTTAATTCTTCATTAATTTTCTTCAACATCTCATTCATAATATCTCTCCTCTCCTGGAGAGCTTGTTTACTAACTTTGACTTTTCCTTCTCTTGCGGCTTCTGCAAGCCATATATCTGTACTTGAATCTGTATTAGCCGTTACAATTCTTTTTGCATAGTTATACTGAAGCTCTCCTCCAAGGTATTTTCTCGATTCTGTGAGGGGTATTTCGCTATCTACTTTATTAGAATATATAGGAGAATAATCTAATTCAGGATGTGATTTTTTATACATTGCTTCAAGAATACCTATGTGATGAACATTCCAATCTCCAGAAGACCATAAAACAGATTCGCCCGTTTCTGTATCAATCATATATTTGCCCCAAAATTCTGGCTGACCATTGTTAGCACGCTCTCTAAATACAATCTGAAAATCTCTAAATGATGCGAGATCAGAAGTATAAACTTGTTCATTGTAAATGTTCTCTACCAATCTTGCTCTAATTTTAGGTGCTTTAAGTCCCTTTAAAACTAAAAGTGTTCCAGCCTCTTCCACAGCTCTACGAGATCCAATTATTCCTACTTCTCCTCCTTTCATTGGAGGAATAAAAAGAAGTTTGCTTTGAAGTTTTTTACCCTCTCCTATATCTATAAGTCCAACTTCTCCAGGAATGTCCAAATCAATAGCAGTATCACCAAAAAACCCTTTATAAACTCTGAAATCAGCATTGCTCATTCTCCAGACAACCCCTCCGCTATAACCTGTTGCTATAAGTTGGTCATGGAATGACAATAACATATCTCTAAGATCCAGCATGCTAAATTCTCCTCCTGTTTCTAAATATAGTCTTCCGATTTCCAAAACTTCATCATTGAATACAACAAGCTCTGGGTGTAGTGTCTTAACTTTATCCGCCAAATCACTTTGAAATATATGAGCCTGGCCAAAATATTCTTTTCCAGCATACTTAACACCATTTAAGTCAACTGTATAAACTTGAGAAGGTTTTTTCTCATAAACAATGCTTAAAAAAGTATCTGTGTTTGCTTTTATCAGATCTGCATTCTTTTCCCCAACTTCTTTAAGAGCTTCAGCTTGTACAAATCTAGGTCTTTTTTTTGCTTCATTGTAAATCTCTTCTGAAATTAAATGAAAATTAGAATCTACAAAAGCCATTTTTTCCTGAGAAGATAGAAGTTCAAATCCAGTAGTATCCACCAAGTTATTCTCCTTAAACAAGTTAACTATTTCATTATCATATTGTTTTCTATAACCCTCTATCATTTTCAAGGCAAGAAGTTCTTTTTTCTCCAAAGGTAAACCTCTTACTCCCTTTTTGTAGGATTGAATTTCTATATTCTTAATGAAATTTTCAGAAAGAAAATCACTTCCAGTCGCTATTTTTATTGGAAGTAACTTATTTTTTCTTAAAAGATCTAATCTTACTATCCCTTGAAATCCATGGGCCTCTAAACTAGCTGCTTTTAGTGCTCTAAATTTATCCATAGCCATTTCAGTTTCCAAAGCCCACTTCGTAACTTGGGCTTCCTTTCCTGTTGCAGTCTCAATATTTCTAGCTTTGGCCAAAAATTCTCCAACTAAATCTGGCACAACAACCGTAGCGACATTAACCCCTGCCAAAATAACTGCAATTAAACAAGCTGATTTATACTCATCTAATTCCTGAGGTCCAAAATCTGCAATAGCCTGGGGGGAATTCTCTCCAAGAGGTTTGTCTGGAATTATAGAATCGCAAACTTCAACAGCCTCTCCAATAGCTCCCGCTGCAAAAGCCGCATCAGTTGCTATAAAAGCCAACCCAGTAAAGGCACTCGCGCTGATAAATCTTGCTCCTGTTGCACCTGCTCTAAACCATCCAACTAAAGAACCAAACGGTCCTGCAAAATACCCTATAGGTATCAAAGCCAGAGCAAAAATAACTTGACTTCTTAAAGATAGAGTGCTTTCTTTGAATGAATTAGCAACGTCTTTATCCAACTTTATCTTAACATCTGAAAGATAAAGATAAAATTGGGCATTTACTTTCTCTAAATTCTCAAAATGATTCTTATCTTCTTCAACGATTAATTCAGGATAATGAGAAACAAGTTCTGGTTTTAAAACAAAATCAAGCTTATCTTTAATATCAGAGTAAGACATTTCAGGATCATTCATAGCAATAGTCGCCTCCTGCAAATCATTGTAAAGTTTAACAATACCTGCTCTGTTTGCAACAAGTTGTGCTCTTGTTCCATCTTTGACTCCCTGGGGTGTATAACCTAATAAATTATATGCTTCAAATTGAGATCCTAAAGTCCATGGGGCTTTAATAGTTTTTAAAGCATTAACTCTTAAGTCTAAATCATCTCCCTCCTCCAATAAATCATTATTCTTATCAAGAAGATAATCTCTAACATTTTCTGCTCCATGTATTCCGCCAAGATTATAAATCTCATTTAAATCTTCATATTCCTGGCAAGTCTGAGGAACATTTTGAGAGGGAGAATTTCCAGGAAGAAAACCAGCACTAAGTTGAAGTTTAACTGTATAATCTGATAATTTATTGATACATTCTACTCTTTGTTCGAGAGGATAAACTGTCTGGAAAAGAAACTTGTAAGTTTCTGGAAGAACTACCCAAGGATCTGTTCTTTGATTCTTTAAACTGGAAATTAGTTCTCCTTTCAAAGCAACAAGCTGAGGTCCAAGAGGATTTTCTTTCTTGAATTCAACCCCCTTTAAAAATTCAGATTCTGGAATGCCAAATTCAATAGGTTGAGAATACAAATCATTAATATACGAAAAGTAAGAAGGATTCTCAGAAATATCAGGATAATCTAATTTTAAAGAGGGAATAGGAGGATTATCTAATCTCCAAACAAAAACATCGATTCCTGCTATCGCTGTTTCAGCAGCAAACATATTATATCTGAGAAGATTCATAATATTATAATACTGCCCAACGGCAACTTTCCTCTCTGTTTCATCTATTCTAATATCATCTAAAATCTCCCCTTTAAGAACGGGATAATAATATTTTCCAGTAACCTCTGATTTCTTAATTTTAAAAGCATCACTAATTAAATTAACAGGAGCCCCAATATCTGTTAATTTCTCACTGACATAAAAACTTTCTAAATTTTCGGCACTGCCAAAAACTTCCCTAACTCCACTTAAACCATAATAATCAGAAAATGAAGGTGTGTAATAAGCTCCAACCCCCTTATTTTTAAGCAAATACACCCTAAGATATTCATTTGGAGCCTCAAATTCAGCAAAACTTTGTGTTCCAGCGGTAGCAAAACCAGTTATTGAATTCTCAGAAACAACATTTCCTGTAAGTCCTGACTTCAATTTCAAATTGCCAAAATTAATTTTCTTGATACTATTAATTCCTCTTGACACATCATCTTTTACTTTTTCTATTCCATCAAAAAATCTTTCACCAAATCCCTTATCATTATATTTCTCTCCCTGAATTTCATAATTCCCAGAAGCAGCAGCTACAAAATAGACATTTGAAAAGCTTGAGATAACAATTAAAGCAATAAACGCAAGGCTAATAAAAACCTTCTTCCGCGCATTTTCCAATTTTTCCAGTTGCATTACTTTACATCTCCAAATACCAGCCTAACTTCGGCACTTTCAACAGACTGATCTTCCAAAAGTTTATTTCTATAAATGACATTGATTAAAGCGTCTTCTGACTCGCTGACAACAAAGTTTCCTTCATCGTCAACACTCATTCCAATAAAGCCATTAGAATTCAAATCTCCATACCATTCAGCACCAGTTTGAATTCTAAAATCTTCATTAAAATTAACTCCTCCTAGATAATTATAGTTTGGGAAAGCGTTATCTGTTCCAAGCAAAGTAATTACTTTGGGATTGCCTTGAACACTACCAAAAGAAAGTCCAACTAGATACTTAATCTCGGAAGCTATTTGATTATTTTGATTAATCTTTAAATTAATTTTTTCCATAAGCGCACTAATTTGTTTATCAGCTTCAGAAACTTCTAAATTAACAGCGTCCTTAGTTAGTTCTTTATCATTTAAAATAGTTTTAACCTTTTCTTTATTTAACTTCTCAACAACTTTTCTTAGCTTATCTAATTCATGTTGTGATAGAGCGGGTCCAGACCTAACAGAAAGGATCTTAGCAAAAATCTCAGGAGCTATTGTTCCTCCTACACTATTGGCACTAACAAGCTTTCCTGCAAAACTCTCCTTTTCAGCATATTTTTCAGGGGTTCTTATACTTTTAGAATTAACAAGAACCAACTTATCTCCTTTCTTTTTTTCTAAGTCATCAAAATAGATTTGTATAGAATTAGGACTATCAAAGGTTAAACCATTGCCATACACAGAGTCGTAATATAATCCAACAGACGGATCATAACTTAAAACAGCACCATTAGCTTTAATTTCATCATAGCATCCATTAATAGGACACAATGAACCTCCTATAACGAATAAGATTTTTTCTTTCAACAAATTTTTATAATCTTCATAATTTAATGGATCAAGGAAGATAATCGGGGCATTATAATAATAGCTTAATCTTTTAGCCAACAATCCATTCTCAATTGCGGTATCCTCTCCAGAATCAGTACCATACTCTGCTCTTCTATCAACAACGATAAATAAGTCTGCATTTGCCCACTGATCCAGAAACCAGAGTTTATTTTTTTCAATATCAATTTCATACCCCTCTGATTCAATTCCCATCTTATCAAGTATACTCTGTTCAATTGAATCAATGCTGTAATAAAGTTTAGAATTATAAACAGTATTAGATATAAAGTCTCTTATCGGGGTATTTAGATTATTATGAAATTCACTCGCTCCAAAGGTTGCTTCGTTCTCAGGGGAAACATAAAAGTCTTTCTCAACATAAGCCCCGCTTGCAACTGGATCTTCCCCACAATCAAAATGATTTGCTAGAGCACTTGCAGGAATTGAAGGTGAATAAATTATACTGTTCTCTGTGCCCGCTAGTGCCAAATTATCATTATAAAAGATAGTATATCCATTTTGTTTAGTAACCTTATCCTTAAATTTAGGATAATCTTTCTTAAAATCTCTTAATGCTTGTGCTGACGTTCTGGAAAACTCTCCGCTACATCCACAATCATTTATGCCATAATATTTTGGCTTTAATGCACTTGTAACAGAGTATCCTAGCTCAGAGTGAATTCTTTTTTGCTCTTGCCCACAATATTTAACAAAATCGTCAGAAGGAAATTTGGCTTTTTCAACATGATATTGTAATAAAGGGTAATTACACTCGCCAGTTCCCTTTTCATCTTCCTTTATTTTTTCATTGCACCAGAGATCATAAAAGTTTTTTTTCCATACATTGGAAACTTCTAAAGGAATTTTCCAGTCCTTATTATGAGTGATAAAAACAAGACGATCTTCTTTAGCCTCGTAATAATCTTTATCCTTCATATTAAAGAGCAAAATAAGTGGATTAGAGTCAATTTTATTTCCATTTGATTCTGTCCTGCAAATAATTCTTTTATCTTCCTTACCCGCTAATTCCTCATAAATTTTAGTTAGCTCTCCTTTAGTAAAAATATGACTTGATTTCTCTTCAACATTGACAGTTAAAATTAAATTTTCCACATCTTCTATCCCGTCTCCTGATTTCTCTAGTCTAATAACCTCAAAATAATTTATCTCTCCACCTCCTGAAAATTTGCATCCTAAAGAATCATCTCCAAATAAATAAAGTTCATCTTTATTCCATAGTTTGAGAGGGTCAGAAGAATCAGAAATTCCATTTATTCTTAAATTAAATGGAACATTGGAATCTCTGCTAGCAAAAAAACTGACAGAAGGACAATTTTTACAATCGCTTACAGGAACACAGCTTACGTCTGCTATTCCACTATAGCCATAGATTTTCTCACAATCACTAAGCAATTTACATGAAGTCTCGGTTAAAACATTTTTGTATTCGTATCCTTTTTCCTCATTCCATTCCCACTTTCCATATTGGCATCTTCCACCATTATCACATTTTTCTCCAGATTCAACAATTTTGTTCCCACAAACAGGAAAGATATAAGTATTCCAAAAAGGTTTTTTTAATTCCTTAATTTTTGTATCGCAGGCAAGATAAGGAGGGAATTTTCCTGGAGCAGGAGTATAATACCCAGTTTCATCAGATTCCCAATCAGGGTTTCTAACTCCAAATTCGTATAAGAAATAATCTTTAGCGACGTTTCCATATACCTCGGTATCAATCGCAATATTTCCACTCTTTCCAGAAAAACTAAATCCCCCGCTTCCAATTATTGTTTTAGGTTTGTACTCGCTCCCATACTCATCTTGATAATTAGGATCGCTGGAAGACGTGTCTACCGAAGCAATTCTTCCTTCCACAGAATATTTATTCAACTCAGTTTCACATGGACTATAAACCCAAGTCTGGCAAAGTAAATTATCCGGATTATAAGGGTCTCTTACTAATCTATTGCTTAAAGAGGCAGAATAGGCTACCCTTGCATCTTCAACATTAAACTCTTTTATACCTACAAAAACAGGCGAATAAGGAGGAGAATATACAGGAGTATAAATAGTATAATCTTTATTTTCATGAGAATAAGTATAAGGAAGACAATATTCTCCATATGGAGAATAAGTTCCCCTTGTTACTCCATGGGAATAAGCATACTCTCCCCAATTTCCTTTATAAAACAAGGTTCCCAAAGGAGGATTTTTTGGCTGCCACGTTCTAAAGTCATAATGACCCCAATCAAGATACGAGAAATAAGTTCCCCCATCATACCAATAAAGCCCAGTATCACACTGTTCTTTTGTATTTGCATTAGCTCCTCCTCTAATCCATCCTTGTATTTCAGGAGATGCGCATTGAATACTTTCTGTGTTTGTAGGAACATTTTTTGAAACTAAAGCAAGATCAAGCATATTATTAGCCATCTTTGTGTTATATCCTCCAGCGGAGACCATCTCAAAAACAGGCTGATAAACATTCATCGTGTCTTCGCTAAATTCCCATTGATATCCAATTTTATAGTTTGGTGAATCAACTTGTGTTGCAGGGTCAATATCTGTGCATTTGCACCCTCCACTAAGTACATATGTGCAAGTTGAACGCCAACCACCTGTCTCTAGAGGACCATCTCCATCGGGATCGCCATCTCCTCTGGTGTGATAACAGTAATCAAGAATATTATTTTCTCCAGTATATCCAAGACTATCTAATGCCTTTAGGTCAACACATCCATTTCTTCCCCATCCTCCAAATGAGAAAAGACATTGTCCTTCTTGTAAAGTAAATGTAGCAGAAACGCTCTCAACAGAAAAAACAAAAGAAAGCAAAGAAATAGACAAAACAATAGTTACAAATAAACTTCTGCTAAGA
>JAGVWR010000006.1 GCA_018304205.1 Candidatus Pacearchaeota archaeon
AAAATATATTCGTAATCAAGGTCGGTCTACCGACCAGTTAAAGTTGAGTGACTTTTAGAAGCCCCGCAGCTCTGCTGCGATTGGGAGCTTCACTAATATAATTTTAAAGATTAAAAGACTATCTGTTCAGAATATCTATATCTTCTCCAGATTTCTTTCCAATATTTTCCATTGCAACATTTATTATAATACTAGCAACATTATCTGAACTAACTCCTCTGAATTTGCTCATTGCTGTTCGTGTTGTATCTGGATTCACAACATAAGTTCTTACATTATTAGGTAATTCGTCAGCCAATGCCTGAGTAAATCCTCTTAGTCCAAACTTGCTAGGAGAATACCCTGTAAAACCATCATGCCCGTATTTACCAGCCTGACTAGAAACGTTAATAATTACTGCCTCATTTCTTTTAATCAAATAAGGCAGAACAAACTTAGTAACTCTTATACTTCCTATCAAGTTAACATTTATCTGTTCCTCTATTTCTCGCATACTCTGATCAGAAAAATCTTTATCATAAAGGATTCCCGCATTATTAATTAGCAAATCAATTTTCCCATATCTTTTTATTATTTCCTTAACCCCTTTAGAAATAGAAGCATCACTTTTCACATCAAGTTTTAGAAGTAAGCAATCAGAATATTTATTGCATTCCTTTAGAGTTTCTTCGCCGCCCTTCTTATCACTTAGATATGTAATAACAACCTTAGTACCTAATTTAGAAAGCAAAACAGCACACTCCCTCCCAATACCTTTACTAGACCCAGTCACTAATGCAATGCTATCTTTCAATTCCATATTACAAATATAAAAATTTTAAAAAAATAAAAAAATGTTAGTAGAATTATCTTCTTGCTAAACTGAACACATGTCTTATTGCCACTATAATGGTAGCAGGGACAAACAATAACAATAGGGCATTTAGAATATTTCCAAACAATGGAATTACATCTACTACTCCTTGTCCTAATGCGCTTGCAATTATCAAAACTGCGCCAGCCAATAAGAATGGTGTTGTCTCTTCGTCAGCAATATTCAGTAATCCAACTATTATACCTGCAATCACCAGAACATATGCTGCCGCTCCAGTTAAAGCTGTTCCAATAAGTGCTAATACTACTGCTAAAATAACACCTATCAAAAACGCCCAACTTCCTAAGACATTTCCACCTTTTTTCGCCATTTACACCTCCTTTTAAGACAAATATAACTATTACAATACAGTATTTAGGTGTTTATATATCTTACTTAAATTAAATAAAAATTAAGCTTTCTTGAACTTAGTAACTTCTGGAAGCATGTCTGCGTGTCCAAGTAATGTTGCTCTGCAGCAATATCTTTCTAATTCAAGATCATTTAGAACATTTCCAGCATCCTCACCACTATCTATTCTTTTCTTATATATTTCCCATAAATGCCCTAATGGCTTTCCACATCCCATGCAACGAACTGGTATTATCATATCTATACTCCATAAAACAGGTTTTTAAAACTTACTATATGATGATAGCACTTGCCAAAACTTTCTTAAACTATGTTATCTAAATATACTCATGACCCCTAGTTTAATAGACTTAAACAATGTAAAGAAATATTACTACATGGGAGACTCCATAGTAAAAGCAGTAGATGGTGTTTCTATAAAAATAGAAAAAGGAGATTTTGTAGCCATAATGGGCCCATCCGGATCAGGAAAATCCACTCTTATGAACTTAGTAGGTTCACTCGATCTTGCTTCAGAAGGAAAAATTTTTCTTAACAAGATAAATATAGAAAATTTAGAAGAATCAGATCTTGCTCAGGTAAGAGGAAAACAAATTGGTTTTATTTTTCAAAGTTTTAATTTAATTCCTAATCTTACCGCTATGGAAAATATAATGCTTCCGATGATGTTCCAAGGTCTTGACGAATTTAATAGGGAAGAAAAAGCCTTAGAACTTCTAAAAATTGTAGGGCTTTCTGATAGAGCAGATCACTATCCAAACCAGCTTTCAGGAGGACAGCAGCAGAGAGTTGCAATTGCAAGGGCTTTAGCAAACGACCCGCAAATAATTCTTGCTGACGAACCAACTGGAAATTTAGATACAAAAACAGGAGAACTCGTAATGAAATTTTTAGAAGATTTAAATAAAAAAGGAAAAACAATAATTATGGTCACTCACGATCCCCTAAGAGCACAAAAACACGCAAGAACTATTTACTGGATAAAAGATGGAAAAGTTGAAAAATTAACTAGAAAAGTGAAAGGTACATGGAAGATAATAAAATCTTTTTCAGGAGATTAATATGCTTTTTGACCATATAAAGTTGGCCTTCAGGAATTTAAAACACCGAGGAATTAGATCTTGGTTAACAATGTTAGGAATATTTATTGGAATTGCTGCAGTTGTTTCTTTAATCACTTTAGGAAATGCGCTTCAGGGAGCAATAACAGGACAATTTGATACACTTGATCCAGATAAACTAATAATCTCAAATGCAGAAACAGGTTTCGGCCCCCCAGGTTCAACCGCAATTGAAAAGCTTAACGATCACGATTTGGAACTAATCGAAAATGTAAATGGTGTAGATTTAGCAGTTCAAAGGCTTATAAGAACAGTAACTCTGGAATATAATAAAGCAGCAGTTTTTGGCTATGCAACAAATATACCCGAAAACGACAAACATATTTCTCTAATTTATGACGCTTTAAATGTAAAAACGCAATCGGGAAGGCTATTAACTAAAGATGATAGGAAGAAAGTTGTTCTTGGACATAATTATGCAGATAGTAATAACGATTTTGGCAAAGCAGTTACAGTTGGAAAGAAAATAAAAATACAGGGAGAAGAATTTGAAGTGATAGGAATATTAGAGCAAGCGAGTAGTTTTATCACAAATCAAATAATAATTCTTCCAGACGAAGACATTAGAAGAATTCTTGGTATAAATAAAGAAATAGACATAATAGTTGTTCAAGTAGATAATCTTGATAATATAGAGACCATAGCCAATAATCTAGAACAATCGTTAAGGAGAGATAGAAGTCTAAAAGTCGGTGAAGAAGATTTTTCAGTTGAAACGCCTCAACAAGGTTTACAAACGGTAAATAATATTCTTGCCGCAATTTCAGCAGTTATCGTAGGTATAGCCTCTATTTCTCTTCTAGTAGGCGGAATAGGAATTGCAAACACAATGTACACTTCAGTTCTAGAAAGAACAAGAGAAATAGGAGTAATGAAAGCAGTAGGAGCAAGAAACAAAGATATTTTATCAATATTTTTATTTGAGTCAGCACTTTTAGGCCTAGCTGGAGGAATTATAGGAGCGCTCATTGGTTTAACCCTTGCATTTGCGGTATCTTTTACAGTCTCGACAGTCTTTCCAACACTAAATTTTAATGTAAATTTATCAATACCTCTTCTTTCCCTTGCAATATTATTTTCATTAGTAATAGGCACGGTTTCAGGCGTTCTTCCTGCCTTGCAGGCGTCTAAGCTAAGACCAGTGGAGGCGTTAAGAGCATGATTTTAGAATATCTTAAAATTTCATTAAGAAATATAAAAAGAAGAAAACTTAGATCTGGGTTAACAATTGTAGGTATTTTTATTGCTATAGCAACAATATTTGTTTTAGTTTCTCTTTCTCTTGGTTTACAAGGAACAATCGAAGAGCAATTCAGGCTTTTCGGAACAGATAAATTTTTTGTTCAAGCCAAAGGGCAAGCAGGAGGTCCAGGAACACCGGGATCAGTACAATTAACAAAAGAAGATGTAAATGTAATAGATAGCGTTTCAGGAGTAAAAGACTGGACATATTATGCAGCGACTGCTTCTAAAGTAGAGTTCAAAGATGAAATAAGATATACAAATACCGTTGGCGTTCCAACAGATAGAGGAGAGGTCTTTACAGAGTCAGGTTTTTGGAAAGTTGAAACAGGTAGGTTCCTAAGATCAGGAGATAGAGGTCTTATAGGAATTGGTTCACAATATGCCAATAACAACTATCTTGGAGAGCCAATAGAGTTAGGAGATAATATCTTAATTAATGATAGACCGTTCAGAGTCAAAGCAATAATGAAATCTGTGGGCAGCCCTCCAGATGATAGGTTAATAATAATGCCTCTTGAAGATTTTAGAGAATTATTTCCAGAAGTTGGAGAAAGAATAGATCAAATTACCGTGCAAGTTGATGAAAGTGAAGACATAAAAGAAGTTGCAAGTAAAGTAGAAAAAAGATTAAGATCATTTAGAGAGGTAACAGAGAAAACACAAGACTTTACAATACTTACTCCAGATGCGTTACTAGCTTCATTTGGAGTAATTCTTAATGTTTTAACTTCGTTTCTTCTTGGTGTTGCAGCCATTACTTTATTAGTAGGCGGAATAGGAATTGCAAACACAATGTATACTTCAGTTCTAGAAAGAACAAGAGAAATAGGAGTAATGAAAGCAGTAGGAGCAAGAAACAAAGACGTTCTACTTTTATTTACAGTTGAAGCAGGTCTTTTAGGTCTTGTAGGCGGAATAGGAGGAGTATTACTTGGAATGCTAATTGGTAAAACAATAGAATACATAGCAACAGTCAAGTTAGCAACATCACTTGTAGCAGTTGCATTTCCTATTTATTTAATAGTTGGTTGTCTCTTGTTTGCTTTCGTAGTTGGTTCAGTTTCAGGCCTTCTTCCAGCTTACAGAGCCTCAAGAATTAGGCCAGTTGAAGCACTAAGATACGAATAAAATTTACTAGTTATCATCAGTTTTAGTAGTTCTTTAAATAAGTTAATATTTGGAGGTATAAATAAGACCACTTTTTTGGTACGACAAACAATAGATAAATATATCAAAAGCATGATGTGCCACTCCACCTTTAAAGGTGGAGTTTGAAAAGGCACTCATGCTTTGGATGCTCAAGGAACTACTCCACACTAAAGCGTGGAGTTTTCTGTCAAGTTCCTTGACATAAATACCAAAAAAGTGGTAAAACAATGACTATAGAAGAAAGCCTAAAAAAAGGATTAATAACAAAGATAGTTGAAACAGAGATTCAGAGGTATACGAATTTTTTCACAAATTCTTATAAGGAAAATTTGGAACACTGCAAATTCAACATAGAAAAATTTCCAAGATGGTCCATAATCTCAGGTTATTATGCAATGCATGACCTAACAAAACTTTTTCTAGCCAAGAAATTCCAGATTAAAATAGATGCGAAAGTCCACAAAAGAGCTATCAAGATAATGGAGGAAATAACAAAAGACAAAGAACTTTTAAATCTACTAAAGATAGGTTATGAAGAATTTACAAAAATGGCTGCAGATTTAGAAGAAGCAAAAGACAAAAAGCTCAGTATTATACAGGTTCTGAATTCATGAAAGAAAAATACAAAAAAGAAGCAACAGATTTTTTCAATAAAACAGTTTCACCTTATATAGAAAAAATAAATTTCCTATTAAAATGATATCAAATATATTTGACAAAAACATCATAAGAATCCTAACCTACTTTTTAATCAGTCCTGGAAGTAGATATACAAGGAAAGAAATAAAAGAAAAAACGGAGATGAACAACATTCCTCTTGACAGCACTCTGACAAAACTTAAATTATTAAAATTAATAATTGAAAGCAAAAAACTCTATGCCCTAAATTTTAGTATAGAAAAAAACAAAGAGATTTTCAATATAATATCAAATGAATACAAATCTTTCAATATTCCCTATAAAATATTTAACCTCCTTGTAGAATTAGGAGAAAAATTATCGAGAAATAAATATGTAAAGTCAGTCATGCTTTTCGGGAGCTACGCAAAACTGATTCAAACAGAAAACTCGGACATTGACATTGCAGTCATAATAGAAAAAAAACTAAAGCAACAAATAGATAAAATAACGGAGCAAATAAATAAAATAAACAAAAAAATAGAATTACACTTCTTTGAAGAAAAAGAAATGAAAGAAAAAGACCCAGTGATTAAAGACGTTCTAAGAAACGGCAAGTTAATTCTTTAAGCAGCCACATCATACGAATCTCCTCCATCATCAGCTAGATAAGTGAGGAATGCTGCAAATCCAACATAAGCACAAGATACTCCTAACCCGATTCCACCAAATTTCATACCTTCTGAGGCATGTGAAGGATTCCAATTTATTACTGCCGAAGCACTTCCAATAATAGGGGCGATAAAAGTTGTAGCAACACCAGCTAAAAGAGGAGACAGAACTAATCCTCCAGCAATCATTTCAATAAGTGAAGGAGATTTAAACCTAGCGGGAGAATAATCGCTTTTGTAGAGTTGATACAGTTCCCTTGCTTGCCCACGATTGAACCCCCTTCCTTCAAGATATTTCAAAAAACCTTTATGATAAGAACGAATACCTTTCAATGTACAATAAGTCCAAACCTCGCTTTGAACATCTTCTTGTTTTAGAATAAACCTTCTTTGCTCTTTGTTAAATTCTTTTGTTTTAAGAAATCTTGCCGCTTCAATTAAGTCTTTCTTCCCAGATAAACCTACCCACAATTCACTATATTTATGACTTTCAGCACGATCTCTTTCTAGATCACTTTCATACTTTAAAATCATAAACTTTAGACCAAAAAGTAGTTTAAATAATTTTGTACTATTTATAATCCAAAGAAATTTACAATCACAACTTATTCAGAATGGTGATGTTTATGTAGTTGCATATGCTTCTTCTTTTTATTTCGTCTCCAGATGTAAATTGCAATAATTAATACAACAATAATTAATACATAAACCAACCAGCTCGTTGATTTTTGGTCACTCACTCTTCCAGTAAAGTATTCAGAACTAAATCTAACAGTTTCTTCTTTTTCTCTTCTTTCGTTGGTTTCATCAGTATAAAGTATCTTTAATCTAATTTCTCCATCACGGGGAATTGCTTCAAAAGTGAAAGTTGTATCTTCATTGGAATCTAAACTTCCAACAATATTTCTGTTAGTTCCCTTAATTCTTATGTTTTCCTGCTCTGGAACTTCAATTGTTAATGCCTCAACATCATGTTCGCCAATATTAAGAATTTCAAAAGTTAACGTGTTTGTTGCAGACTGATAATCTCTTATAGATAGTTCAAAATCTGTTCTTACATCTTGAACAGTTATGTTAAACTCCTTTGTCTGCGAGAAAGATTCGCTCGTTTCAAATCCTGAATAAAATCTTACTTCGATAGGATTGTCACCATCCATTGCATCAGGACTAACTCTTATTTTATACGGAGCAACAAGAGAAGATTTAAAGTCAGAAGCAAAAGTTCCTCCTCTTAATGTAATCGTAGAATTTTGTCCAGGATCAAGTGAAAATGGGAACTTCTCAATAAGTTCAAAAACAACCTTTCCACAGCCAGGATTGCTTACTCCATCTAACTGAAAGACAACTTTAACATAATCTCCAGGTATTGCAGGATAAGGATCCTGATTAATCATTGATGCAGATAAAGTACACGCAACAGCACTACCCAAAGCAGCACTAAATAATACTAAAAACACCGAAAAAATTGCGAGTAAAATATTTCT